>VGGQ01000032.1 GCA_016868535.1 Bacteroidota bacterium
TGTAAATGTCTTCTGCGGTCAGTTTCAGGCCTTTTGCCTGCATGGGATCCTGCAGTTTTGCCACCATGGTCAGGGGCCACATGCCTTCATCGGCACGGAGACCCAGAATGCTGAAAATGGTCAGCAGTAAAGAGAATATGGTTTTTTTCATAGGTTAAAAGGAAGTGCAAAGATGCAGAATTTTGGGCAAAGCAAGGATTTAGAAATGTGGGTTATTTTTCGTATATTCAGGTTATTTATCAATAATTTAATCGTATGAGAATGAATATAGGATCTACGGATAGGTTGATGCGTTGGGGATTTCTAGTTGCAAGGTGAAAAAAGAGGATTAAAATAATCACTATCCGTTTAGGGTAACCCATCTAGACACCGGCCTTTGGCGATATCTCCTTCAAGCCCTTGGCCGTGAGTACAAACCGCACCAAAGCCAGCTTATCCGGCGAAAACATGGTTAATGTTTTACCTGTTACATCCTGGGCTTTTACAAAGCGGTAGTGCACCAGGGTGCGCACTATATCCAGCGCTACTTTGGGATGAAATTTGGTTTCCGTAACCACGGTTTCCATGCTCTCGGGGTGGAACAGACAGTTCATTACCTTCAGTTCGTCTATCCCTATTTCAAACATGGTTAATCCTGAAACTTTTCGGGGCGCATCTGGGGGAAAAACAGTACTTCCTGAATGCTTTGCTGGTTGGTGAGCATCATGGTCAGGCGGTCTATACCCACACCCAATCCGCTGGTGGGCGGCATGGCATATTCAAGTGAGCGGATGAAATCCAAATCCATACTCATGGCTTCGTCATCACCGCGCTCGGCCAGTTTCAGCTGTTCTTCAAAACGCTCTTTCTGGTCAATGGGGTCGTTCAGTTCAGTATACGCATTGGCGATTTCCTTGCCGTTTACATACAGCTCAAAACGCTCTACCAATCCAGGTTTACTGCGGTGTTTTTTGGTGAGCGGACTCATCTCCACCGGATAGTCCGTTATGTAGGTGGGCTGCACCAGGTACTTCTCCGTGGTGGCACCAAATATCTCATCAATGAGCTTGGCGCTGCCCATCTGGGGTGTAACTTCAACCCCACATTTTTTGGCCATTTCGCGCAATTCAGCTTCGCTTTTGCCCTCCACATCCAGCTTTCCGTATTCGCGTATGGCGTCAAACATGCTCAGGCGGCGGAAAGGCGCTTTAAAACTGATATCGTTGTCGCCTACCTTGCATTCGGTGGTGCCGTTCACGTCCATGGCGCACTTCTGCAGCATCTCCTCCACAAATTCCATCATCCAGAAATAATCCTTGTAGGCCACATAGATTTCGAGGCCGGTAAATTCCGGGTTATGGGTACGGTCAATGCCTTCGTTGCGGAAGTTTTTGGCAAATTCATAAACGCCGTCAAAGCCGCCCACAATGAGGCGTTTTAGGTACAATTCGTTGGCTATGCGCAGGTATAGTTGCACATCAAGTGCGTTGTGGTGGGTAACAAAAGGACGTGCGGCAGCACCCCCGTGCATGGGCTGCAGAATGGGGGTTTCCACCTCCAGATAGCCTTTGCTGTTGAAAGTTTCGCGCAGGCTTTTTAACACCTTGCTGCGCTTGATGAAAATATCTTTCACACCGGGATTCACCACCAGATCTACGTAGCGCATGCGGTAGCGGGCCTCGGGGTCGGTGAAGGCATCATATACATTGCCGTCTGCATCCTGCTTGGGCAGGGGCAATGGGTTCAGGCATTTGGAAAGCAGCTGCATCGAGGTTAGGTGCACGCTTGTTTCACCCGTTTGGGTTGTAAACACATGTCCTTCCACACCTATGATATCGCCGATGTCGAGGAGTTTTTTAAATACTTCGTTGTACAGGGTTTTGTCTTCACCGGGACAAATCTCATCGCGGTTCACATAGATCTGAATACGGCCCGTGCTGTCCTGAAGGTTGGCGAATGCGGCCTTTCCCATAATGCGCTGGCTCATCATTCTGCCTGCCAGGCGAACGTGTTTAAAGCTCTCGGGGTTTTCGGGGTATTTTGCCTTGATATCGGCGGCGTAGTGGGTTACTTCGAAGGCTTCGGGCGGAAAAGGGTCTATACCCAGCTCACGGAGCTGTATCATTTTTTGCCGGCGCACCAGCTGCTGTTCGTTCAGGTCGTGGTCAAACATGATTTCACCGCAAAATTAGGGTTTTTGGGTTGATAAAGCGGCCTAACAAATCCGCTCATCAATTACATCACGCGGAAAGGAGAGTTCAAATACCGGCAAATCATCTACTGTCCTGGCATCGAGCCATTGCTCTATTTGCGTTGGGTGTGAGGAGGAAATCATCCCTTCTTTGACCCATTTGGGCAGGAATTTTCGGGTACTACTCATCAGCGTACAAACCCAAATATAGGCAAAAAACGGCTATTCCAAACTACTTAATGGTAATCACTGCGCGGTTTGTGGCGCTCATGCAGAAGAATCCGGCGAGTCCCCGTTTTTTGGCAGGATTAAGCGAGAATATGTTGGTTCCAATATTGCTGGGCGGTGTGGCAAACAAGCCCCCGTTCTGGTTTTCATTACGGATAAGCGTAAGCCAATAGAATGTTTCGGGTGTGAGGCTGTGAATTTCTACCCGCACCTTATCTCCCGTTCTGTAGGGCTTGGAAAAATCGTTGATGGCACCATAGCGGATTGGCCAGATGAAAATTCCGCCATCCTGCGATGAATTGGGGCTTCCCGCCTGATCGTAGGCCAGATTCATATCAAGAATACGGTTGCGGAAGGTATCGTTATACCAGGTTTTAATCCAGTAGGTATTGCCAGTGCCGGGAAGGTCATTGGCGGCCATTTCCACGTATTTACCGGGCACAAATCCGGCGTTGTCGCCGGTTTCAACCACCACAAACAGACTGTCTATTTTGGCGGTAGGATTCATCTTTGAAAATCCGATGAGGGTATCGCCGTCTTCAATCACCACCAGGGCATAAGTGCGGCCTACGGTAAAGGTATCTCCAGCAGCAGGGTTGGGCTTCCAGATATAGTTGCCGTTGCCGCTGTCGGCAAACAAAAACCTTTTGGGATTGGTAAAGTCCGTGGTATCAATCAGCACCACCGTAGCGCCGCTTATAGGAGGTTCTGTGCCGGGTTTGGTAAAGTATGGAATGCTGCGGGTGAGCCGTATGCGCTGGGCCTCATTAAGGTTGTTTACAAACGCATCAATAACCAGCTTGGGCTCGCCGGCTTTAACATCCACATCTATCGGGTCTTCGCAGGCAGAAAACACCAAAACAGCCAACACGGGAAATATCCATTTGCAAAACTTTCTCATCGTCAATTCCATTTAAAATTATAAGAGACAGCGGGTACAAAACTGCCGATTACACTGTAGCGTATGGCCTGGTTAATATCCTGGGCCTGATAATTGGTGGCGAAGTATATGGAGAAAGGATTTCGCCGGTTGTAGGCATTGTAAACACTGAACACCCAGCTCTTTTCCCATTTTTTGGACTTGCGTTTTATATAAGTGGCACTCACGTCCAAGCGATGGTAATCGGGGTTGCGCACATTGTTTCGGGCATTGGAACTAATATCGGGAACGATATAGCCCTGCACATTGTATTGGTTTGAGTAAAAGGTGGTTGGTGTGCCCGAACTGTATACAAAATTGGCAGAAGCTTCCCATTTATCGGTGAGTTTGTACTGCATCACCACGTACAGGTTGTGCAACCGATCGAAACGCATGGGGAACCAGCCATAGTTGTTGATGCCCTCTACCAGCCTTTCGCTGCGGCTGAGGGTGTAAGAAATCCATCCTGAGAGGTTTCCGGATGATTTACGTATGTAAAATTCAGCTCCATACGCTCTGCCTTTACCATTCAACAACTCGCCCTCTAGTAGTTCATTCAGCAGCAGATCGGCACCATCTACATAATCTACCTGGTTTTGCAGGCTTTTGTAGTAGGTTTCAAACGAGGCTTCAAAATCATTTCCCGAAGAGCCAAAATTATGGAAATACCCAATGGTGTACTGATCGGCTTTTTCGGGCTTGATATTATTGGTCGTGGGCTGCCACACATCAAAGGGCACGCTGGCAGAGGTATTGCTGATGAGGTGCAGGTTTTGCACCATACGGTTGTAGCCGCCTTTAACGCTGGAAGCATTGTTCAGCTGGTATTTAAACCCAAAACGCGGTTCGGGATTGATGTAGGCAGCAATGGTTTCGCCGGCACCGTAATCGCGGGTATTGTTCAATATCTTTCTACCATTGGGTGTGGCGGCATAGTCAAAATAATACGCTTTGCCTTTACCAAGATAATACCAGCTGCTCATCCGCAAACCCAGACGATAGCTGAATTTACCGGAAGGATTGAATTCATTCCCAACATAAACCGCATTTTCCAGTGCGTATTTATCAGGCAGACTAAAGTTAAATTCACCTTTCTTGCTAGTGGCTACCGCAGAACCCGGTTTGAATATGTAATAGGTAGTGTGCGAACCAAACGTGAGTTGGTGCTTGGGCGTGAGGTAATAATTAAAATCCACCTTGGCACTATTGTTTACTATAAAGCTTTTCCAGTTGAAGGACAGATCCCGGTTTTTGAATTCAATATCATAGCGATATCGGCTATAGTAGTAGGTGAAATTGGAGAATAGTTTTTTATTGAACACGTGATTCCAGCGGGCAGTGACCGTGCTATTACCCCATTTCACACCAAAAGCATTGGGGGCGCTGAAGGCGTCATCTCCAAAATACCCGCTCACGTAGTAATGATCGCGGCCGCGGCTGTAATTGATTTTAGTCGCCAGGTCATAAAAATAAAACTGGCTACCTGACAGATTGCTGTTCAAAAAGGGCTTGGCGAGTGCATCGATATAGCTGCGGCGCCCTGCCACCATGAAACTGGCTTTGTTTTTCACAACCGGTCCTTCCAACGTAAGGCGGCTGAAAATAGTTCCCACACCGCCATTGGCCTGAAACTGCTTTTTATTGCCTTCTTTCATGCGCACATCCAATGTGCTGCTTAGCCTTCCGCCATATTGAGCCGGAATACCGCCTTTTACCAGCTGCACATCTTTTACGCCATCGGGATTGAATATGCTGAAAAAACCAAACAGGTGGGCTGAATTAAAAATGGGAGCTTCGTCCATCAATACGAGGTTTTGGTCAATACCGCCGCCCCTTACATTGAAGCCTGTTGCGCCTTCACCTACGGTAGACACACCGGGCAAAAGCTGAACAGCTTTGATTACATCGGCCTCACCCAGGAATGCGGGAATTTTCTTGATAGTCTGGCTATTTATGTTTTGCGCACTGATGTCAATTTTACGCACATTGTCATTGCGGTTAGCACTGATTCTCACCTCACCCAAGCCTACACTCTGTTTCAGCAGGCTGATATTGCGCGAAAAATGGGTATCAAGATTGACTGCCATTTCGGAAGCCACGTAGCCGGGTGCTTTGGTAATCACCTGATAATTACCCTTATTGAGGGTTATGCTGAAAAATCCATATGAATTGGTAGCCACAGATACTCCGTCGCTTCTGACACCAGCAGACTGCAGAGACACCACCGCACCACTGATACTTTCTGAGGAAGCACTGTCGCTGACATAGCCGCTTAGGGTAAACTTTTGCTGGGCCTGCAGCAGGGCAGAAAAACCGGAAAACAGCAACAACAACAAATATCTCCCCACGCGGTACAAAGTTACTGATTAACAAAGGACGCAGGTAGTTTGTTCATTGATATCAGACAAACGGAGGGTTATTTACGAAATAAAAAAGCCGCTGTTTCCAGCGGCTTTTAAGCGTTTATCGGTTATAGATTACTCAATGATAAGTTTCTGCACACCCACACCATCATTGAACTGAAGGCGAAGCATGTAGATACCGGCAGAGGCATTGAGGCTAACTTGGTTATGCACGGGGCTCAGGTTCATCCTCTGAACGCTGCGGCCGTTTAGGTCAACTAGTTCAGCGCTTACCAGGTTGCGGTTTGTCCAATTGTTATGGATTACTAGCTGATTTTTAGCAGGATTGGGAGCTACAGTCACGTTGCTGCCCAGATTATTTTCACGCAGACCTACAGCAGAAACCAGACCCATGCTCACCGCAAGGCGGGGAGACACATAACCCATGATGCTGTCCACATACTTGACAGCGCGTGATTTACCAAAAATTTTATGGAGCGGATTGGTTGCATTGCCATTGGCAATTACGGTAGCTGCATTGGGAATACCCAAGGCTTTGATAGCAGCAGTATCCCACCACTCATAAGGGCCTGAACCATTTGCTGCACCGGCAATAGGGAATAAACCATCAAGACCATTGTTGAGTTTGTTGGCCTGTATTGTGTAAACATCCATTACTTTGCCTTTGTATGAAGCATTATTGCCATATTTGTTTGTGCGCATCATAACATCGTAGCTACCTGAAACGTCGACTACGTTAAGCGGAGGGTTGGTACCGGGAACACTTACCACTCCAAGTTTGTAAGGTGCAAAAGGATCTTGAATACCATGAACACTGATGATGGGCAGGCTGCCTTTTTCCAGCCAGCTGCTGTCTCCCAGTGCACCACCGATGTTAAAGGCGATGGCAACATCAGAAGTGTAACCTTTGTGGTTCTCAATAACCAGCGCACCGGTAGTTCCGGGGATTCTGAAGCCCAGACGGTCACCCATCAGGGTGCTGTCCTGTACCATCCAGCGCTTGGCATCGAGGTTGTAGAACTTCTCCAGGCGAATTTCAGCCTGACGATCCAGGGTAGCGTAAGCAAGGGTTACATAGCCACCGGTTCCCTGACCGCCTACAGCGATTTTGGTAGAATCAATGGCATATGTATTGGTGGTTTTTGCATTCTTTTTGAAGTAACGAACGCAAGCGGCCAAATCCTGAACACCGCGGTAAGCGGCGTTGATAATGGTTTCGCGACGAACGTTTTCATTGGGGCTGGTAGGGTTCCATCCCAAACGGTAGCTCATGGAGGCAACTACATAACCGCGCTGGGCGAGTTTTTTGCAGAACGCCACAGTAGCACTGTCATCACGGGCACCGGTAGTACCATTGTTTACATAGCGGGGCAAAAAGTTTCCTGTGTGCAGGAAAATCACAAGTGGTTTCTTCGCGTCCATGTTACCTGAAGAATTGTACACGTCCATAGTCAGGTTTTCAGGGGCAGGATTGCCACCGGATAGCATCGGAAGAATAGAAATGTGGGTTGCATAGTTCACGTTCTTGGTTATCTGAACGGAGTTTTCTGCATAGATAGGATCCACATACTTAATCTGCGCAAATGAAGCAGCAGCCAAAAGCAAGGTGGAAGCGGAAAGTAATAGTTTTTTCATGTATTTAAAAGATTTGGTTTAGTTGCGAATATAGGGATTTTTTGGAAATAAACGAAAATTTAGAGCTCTAGAGTTAAGCTAATATAGGCCATCCTGCCAATGTGGGGTCCACCATAAACCTGATAGACCATGTTATTGGTGAGGTTTGAGGCACCAATTTTAAGAGTAGACTTCCATTTGGGAATAGCCTTATTAAACTGAGCATCCAACATCCAGTATGAAGGCACATCGCCTGTAAACTGGGGTGATCCTTCGAAGCGGTATCCTTCCACAAACTTGAAGTTAATGTTGAAGCCCATGTTTTTAACCGACATGGACTTACCCAGAAAATTAAATTCTTTTTTCATATCGGCTGCGCCAAACATCACATTGAACTTATGCCTTGGCGTATTGAACGCAGGAATAAGAGCATCGGTGCTGCCGCGCCTGTCCAGGAGGTTCCAACTCCAGTTGCCACCCACCATAAAGCACTTGGCAAAGAAATAATTGGCGCCTGCTGAAAAACCCTGGGTACTTACCACATCGCGGCTGTTGGAAGCTACGCGGTATGCCCGCGCTTTGGGGAAGGGAGAGAAAGTATCGAACGCAACATCCACCACCACACGGTAACCGATGAAATTGGTGTAGTAACTGAGGTAATACCCCGCGTCAACCATGAGTTTTCCGTTCATCAGCGCGCCCTTGTATCCGATTTCACCGGTTTTCACGCTTTCAGGCCTGATGGGGTCAATGTCGAAAGCTTTAAGAGTATCCCTGTTTAGTGTGTTCAGGTAATCCAAAAAATTATTTACATCGCAAACATTTTTAACGCCACTCTTGTTGCCGAGCAAAATAGCACGTCCCACGTTGTAATACAGATATTGGTCCTGCAAGGTGGGGTTCCGTATAGCGCTGCTGAAACTTCCACGCCAGGTATTGCGTTTGTCCTTGCTGTAAATGATAGACGCCGCCGGTGAAAACAGGAACGGGAAATTCTGGTTTTTATCAACCCTGGCCGTTGCATTGATTTTCCAACGATTGCTCCACAGCCTGCGTTCGAAACCTGCATATGCTCCGGCTTCAACATTGGTAATACGGGTATTACCTGTATCTAGAAAGATGGTCCCATTGGAATTGGGGGCATACATCCTGGCACTAAAGCCGGTGGTAAATTTCCATTTTTGTATGGTGAACCTGCGTTCGCCGGTAAGGTGATACAGAGCAGACTTATCAAAAAACCGCGAACCCACGGGTCCGCCCTCTCTGTTGTAGCTGTATGCTTCTGTAATTTCTTTCTTTTTGGCCTCAAACTCAGGGGTGCCGGGTATACAGCGGTCTGTGTAGGGATCCGGATAAGTCAATCCCTGATAGTTCTGTGCACGATTGGCCTGAGCACGGGTTTGAGCATGCCATCTGAACAGGCTGTCGGAATATTTTTGCAACAACGCATCCTGATCGGAAGCCCAGTTGGGATTGTAGTTGGGCAATCCCGGAATGAAAGTGCCCAGCTGGCTATATCCCGGCAGGTTTTTAACCTTGTTGGTAATATTGTTCAGCCAGTAATTCTGATAATCCGAAAACCAGTATCCGCCAGGTTTGGCGTTGCCCTGCATCAAAAATGCAGTTAAAACAGCATCGTATGTTCTTCCCGCATCTTCATTCGTCGCGTAAAAACGCAGATGCCCCTTTTTGCCCTGCCATTCCAGTCGATTTTGAAAAAACAGAATATCATTTAGGCTGTAGCGGTTATCACCTTGATACACTGTGGTTCCGCTACCAAAATTAAATCCGTACTGAATTTCGTTGCGGCTGTTTACCTTGTAAGCCAACACCAAGTTGGTTTTAAGGTTTCGGGTATTATAGTTTACCAGATCATTTTCATTATAACCATCGCGGTAATGTGCTCCCAGACCGGGTGTTCTGCGGCGGCTTTCCATAGAAACCTGATCGTTGGCAGCCGTTCCGAAAACCTCATCGCCATAGCGGTTTACGGCATCATACCCGCCCAAATTACTACGCCCTGCTTTGCTGTCGAGCGTGGGATCGTAATTGTTTGCTACCCAGTCATAGGCTCGCATGTAACTCAATCCGGTTTTGAAGGCAAAAACATCACGTCCCTTTTTGTTTTTATAGGCTTTGGCGTAGCGCAGCATTATATGTCCAAGCTGCCTTTCACCCACTTTTACCTGGGCTGTGAGTCCCTGGTTTTTCCATGGATCTTTGGTGGTCATGTTAATTACGCCGTTAAAGGCATTGGGACCGTAATATGCGCTGCTGGCACCCACTACGATTTCTGTATTGGCAACATCCAGTTCATTGGCGCCCAGAAAATTACCCAGTGAGAAGTTCAAACCCGGAGCCTGGTTGTCAACACCATCAATGAGCTGCAAACTGCGCACCGGGCTGGTGCTGTTGAATCCTCGTGTATTTACGATACGAAAACCCAGACTCGCTGCCGTCACATCCACGCCACGCAGGTGCCCCAATCCTTCATAAAAGTCACTAGCAGGCGTTTCCTTGATGGCTTTGGCATTCAGGCTTTCCACGGTAACCGGGCTTTCACGCAGTTTCTCTTTCTGCCGGCTGTGGCTGATGGTAACCTCTCCCACGCCTTTGGCTACCGATTCCATTTCAATGGAAACTTCGGTAACAGCCGCACTGTTAACGCTGTAGGTCATTTCCTGAAAATCCATGGCTGTAATCTGTACAGATTTTGCGCCTTTCAGTTCTATGCGAAAAGCACCTGCACTGTCTGTCGTTGCTGCTCCGCCGCGCCAGGTAAGGTTGGCATAGGAAACGCCCAGGCGGGTTTCTTTGTCAATCACCCTACCGGAAAGGATTTGAGACCAAGATGAAAACGATATGCAAAGGCTAAAAAAGCTAAGTAAAAGTATTCTCATGCAGGAGGGAATAAAAGTGCAATATAGGACAATTTCAGAAAATGCAACTTTACAACCTCACAAGCCCCGATTGAGAAAGTTAGCGCATATCTTTGCGACCCTTTCATGGTCAGCAAAGACATCCTCCTTCTCGCCTGGAAAACCATGTGCACCGCAAGGGCCATGGCACGCATATTCGACGATAACCGGCCGATAACGAAATACGTACACAGCACGTCCAAAGGACACGAAGCCATACAGTTGGCCACGGCCTGGCACCTTAAGTCCATTGATTTTGCGTATCCTTACTACCGCGATGAAAGCTTATTGCTGGGCATGGGCATGGAACCTTATGAGCTGATGCTACAGTTGCTGGCCAAGGCCGACGATCCATTCAGCGGTGGCAGAAGTTATTATTCGCATCCTTGCCTCAAACAACCCGATAAACCCAAAATTCCCCATCAGAGCAGTGCTACCGGCATGCAGGTTATTCCCGCCACCGGAGCGGCGCATGGTATAAAATATCTTGAAAAACAGGGCCTGCTGAAAGGTGCCGAAAAGCCCATCGTGCTTTGCTCGCTCGGCGATGGGAGCGTTACCGAAGGTGAAGTGGCCGAAGCTTTCCAGATGGCGGTTTTGCATAAATTGCCAATTCTTTACTTGGTGCAGGACAACGACTGGGGTATCAGCGCCAGCGGTGATGAAATGCGTGCCATGGATGCGTTTGAGTATGCCCTCGGCTTCAAAGGCATGCGCCGACTGCGCATCAACGGCAGTGATTTAGTGCAATGCTACACCGAAATGGAGAACGCCATTCAATCAGTGCGTCAAAGCCGCAATCCCATGCTGGTCCACGTAAAAGTCCCGCTGCTAGGCCACCACACCAGCGGTGTACGTAGCGAATGGTACCGCGATGATATGGAAGAGCACGAAAGGCTGGATCCTTTACCCCAATTGAAAAGTCTGCTGCTGAATCTGGGTGAAAAAGAAGAGAATCTTCAATCTATTGCAGACGAAGCTGAAAAGCTTGCGCTGAAAGATTTTGAGCGTGCGAAAGCCGCGCCTGATCCCACGCTGGATATGCTCTATCTGCACGAGTTTGCGCCAACGCCCATCACAGAAGAAAAAGGTGTTCGCGAACCTGCCGGCAAAGAGCCCATCATCATGGTGGACGCTGCATTGTATGCGGTAGATGAAATTTTAAAAAACAACCCGGAAGCATTGCTTTACGGACAAGACGTGGGCAAGCGCCTGGGTGGAGTATTCCGCGAAGCGGCCACCCTGACCCAGAAATACGGGGACCACCGGGTTTTTAATACGCCCATTCAGGAGGCCTATATTGTGGGAAGCACTGCAGGCATGAGTGCTGTCGGCTGCAAACCGATTGTGGAAATACAATTTGCCGATTACATTTGGCCGGGTGTGAACCAGTTGGTGGAAGAACTCAGCAAATCCTGCTACCTCAGCAATGGCAAATATCCCGTGGCATCGGTAATCCGTGTGCCCACAGGCGCCTATGGTGGTGGCGGTCCCTACCACAGCGGTACGGTGGAAAGCAGCATCCTACCCATTAAAGGCATAAAAATCGCCTACCCCAGCAACGCCGCCGATATGAAAGGCCTCATGAAATCGGCCTGGTACGATCCCAACCCTGTGGTGATGTTTGAACACAAAGGCATTTACTGGAGCAAGTTGCCCGGCACGGAATCGGCCAAAACGCCCGAACCCGATGAGGATTATGTAATTCCTTTCGGGAAAGGGCGTGTGGTACTGGATTGCAGCAGTGAAGCCCTGAACCGCGGTGAAACCTGCACGGTTATCACCTACGGAATGGGGGTTTATTGGGCTATGTCGGCCGCTAAAGTCTTCCCTGGAAAGGTGGAGATTATCGACCTGCGCACACTGGCGCCTTACGATGAAAATCTGGTGTTTGACACCGTAAAAAAACACGGAAAAGTACTGGTACTAACCGAAGAAACCCTGCGCAATTCCTTTGCCGAGGCCCTAGCGGGCCGCATCGCCCAGAATTGCTTTGCACAACTGGATGCCCCCGTGCAAACCCTGGGTTCTGCCGATCTGCCGGCCGTACCCCTGAATATGGGACTGGAAGCGGAAATGCTGCCCAGTGCCACCAAAGTGGAAGCTGCTTTGGAAGAATTGCTGTTGTGGTAACCCGAAACTGACACATTTTTACGAACTTTGCAGCGCGTATGTAAAGATTTGACAATTTTAAAAAGTTGTCAAATCTGACATAAACCATAACCAATGTCCGGATTCACCCTGAACAGCATAGAGGAAGCCATTGAAGACATTCGCCGCGGTCGGGTGGTGATTGTGGTGGACGATGAAAACCGCGAAAACGAAGGCGATTTTCTCACCGCAGCCCGCAACATGACCCCTGAACTGGTGAACTTCATGGCCAAAGAAGGCCGCGGCCTCATCTGCGTACCCCTGACCGAAGAACGCTGCGAATCGCTGAACCTGGGCATGATGGTGAGTTCCAATACCGCTACCCACGAAACTGCCTTTACCATTTCGGTGGATTTGCTGGGACATGGCTGCACAACGGGCATCAGCGCCCATGATCGTGCCAAAACCATTCAGGCGCTGATAGACCCAAATACCAAAGCCGAAGACCTCGGCAGACCCGGACATATTTTTCCATTGAAAGCCAAAGCAGAAGGCGTGCTCAGACGCGCCGGTCACACCGAAGCCGCTATTGACCTATCACGCCTTGCCGGATTTGAGCCTGCGGGCTGCATCGTGGAAATATTGAACAAAGACGGCAGCATGGCCCGTTTACCCGATTTGATTGAAGTTGCCAAAAAGTGGGACCTTAAAATCATCAGCATTGAAGACCTGATTCGCTACCGCCTTCAACACGAAACCTTAATCCGCCGGGAAATCAGTGTGAATATGCCCACCCGATTCGGCGATTTTGAACTGGTGGCTTACAAGCAAAGCAATACCGAGCAGGAACATCTGGCATTAATAAAAGGCAGCTGGGAACCCGGTGAAGCCATTCTCACCCGAGTGCACAGCAGTTGCCTCACCGGCGATATATTCGGTTCATGCCGCTGCGATTGCGGCGAACAACTGCAAAAAGCCATGGAAAAAATTGAAGACGAAGGCAAAGGTGTGATTGTGTATATGAACCAGGAAGGACGTGGCATTGGGCTGCTCAACAAGCTAAAGGCTTACAAACTTCAGGAGCAGGGCCTTGACACTGTAGAAGCCAACCTGCAGCTTGGTTTCAAAATGGATGAGCGTGATTATGGCGTGGGAGCGCAGATTCTGCGCGACCTTGGTGTGAGCAAAATGAAACTCATGAGCAACAATCCCCGCAAGCGCACCGGGCTGATTGGCTACGGACTGGAAATTATTGAAAATGTACCGCTGGAAGTGGAACCCAATCCTCACAATGCTGGCTATCTTGCTACCAAGAAAAATAAAATGGGGCACACACATAAATAACCGCCGCCATGAACTTTCTGACCATCAACCCCAAAGAAACCGCCCTTCCCCAACTGCATCAGTACCTGCTGGGAAGCGTAGGGCCAAGACCAATATGTTTTGCCAGCACCATCGATGCCGACGGAAGGCCCAACCTCGCGCCATTCAGCTTTTTTAATGTGGTTAGCGCCAATCCGCCTGTGCTGGTGTTTGCACCTAATAACAGCGGCCGTGATGGCACACCCAAACACACTTACCTTAATGTGAAAGAAGTGCCCGAAGTGGTGGTGAATGTGGTCACGTACAGTATGGTTCAGCAGATGAATGTGGCTGCAGCACCGTGGGACAGGGGCATCAGCGAGTTTGAAAAGGCCGGGTTTACGCCTGTGGCTTCCGATCTCATCAAACCCTTGCGGGTAAAGGAAAGTCCAGTGCAAATGGAATGCCGTGTGCTGGAAATCAAGGAATTTGGGACTGGCGGCGGTGCCGGAAACCTGGTGATGGCAGAGGTGCTGAAAATTCATATCAATACCGAAATGATTGGTGCAGACGGTAAAATTGACCAGACCAAAATGGATTTGGTGGGCAGAATGGGAGGAAGCTGGTATTGCCGCACCACGCCGGATGCCCTGTTTAAGCTGACACAGCCCATGCAGGCCACCATCGGCTATGATGCCCTGCCAGAACACATCAAAAACAGCCAGATTTTAAGTGCCAACGATATTGGCATGCTGGCCGCCCTGCCTGTTTTTCCAGATGCGGTTATGGTAGCTAATGTTCAAGAAAAATACGGCACCGAAAACCGGGAAGAAACCGCAAAAAAATTGATTGCAGAAGGTACTTTAGCCGGGGCGCTGGCATTATTGATGCGTTAAGGTAGCCGCATCCAACGGAAAATCGTATTTTTGCAGTTTACTCAAACTGCCGCCTCAGAACTATGTATCCTGCGCTCAAACAGATGAACTGGCCTGCCATAGAGGTCGAAATTCTTGAATTCTGGGAAGAAAACGGCATTTTTGAAAAAAGCATCCAAAACCGGCCGGCCGACAAAGCATTCACCTTTTTTGAAGGTCCGCCCAGCGCCAACGGCATGCCCGGTATTCACCACGTGATGGCCCGTGCCATCAAAGACATTTTCTGCCGCTACAAAACCCTGCAGGGCTACCGTGTGGAACGCAAGGCCGGTTGGGATACCCACGGACTTCCCATAGAACTTCAGGTGGAGAAACGCCTGGGCATCCGCAAGGAAGATATTGGCGTAAAGATCAGCGTGGAAGAATACAATGCCGAGTGCCGCAAGGATGTAATGAAGTTTAAGGATGTTTGGGACGACCTGACCCGCAAAATCGGCTACTGGGTGGATTTGCAGGATCCTTACATCAGCTACGAAAACAACTACATTGAAACCCTGTGGCATTTAATCAAAATGCTGCACGATAAACGTTTGCTGTACAAAGGATACACCATTCAGCCGTTCTCTCCCGCTGCGGGCACGGGCCTTTCCAGCCACGAACTCAACCAGCCCGGCACCTATAAAATAGTGAAAGACACCACAATTGTGGCGCAATTCAAAGAGCAGGGCACCGAAAATCATTACTTCCTGACCTGGACCACAACACCCTGGACCCTGCCCGGAAATACCGCGCTGGCCGTTAGTGCCAAAATTAAATACGTGCAGCTGGAAACGCTGAATCCGTATACCGGCCAACATCAGTTTGTTACCCTGGCCAAAGCCCTTGCGGGCAAATACTTTCAGCCAGAAGGTGAAAACGCTGATTTTGCAGGCTGGAAACCCGGTGATAAAGTACTGCCCTGGAAACTCATTTCCACCTGCATGGGCAAAGATCTGGCAGGCAAACGCTACGAGCAGTTGTTGCCATACATGCAGCCCGAATCGGGTGACGCATTCAAGGTGGTTTGTGCCGATTTTGTGAGCACAGAAGACGGTACGGGCATTGTGCACATTGCCCCCAGCTTCGGCGCCGATGACTTTAAAACCGCCCGCGAAAATGGCATCGGAAACCTCACGCCCGTTGACAGAAAAGGCCGTTTTACGGAAGAAATCACCGATTTTGCCGGCGAATTCGTGAAAGAATCTTTCCTCACAGAGGAAGAAAAAGAAGCCGAACGCCTCAAACAGGGCCGCGATAAATACCTGAGTGTGGATGAGCGCATCGCCATCAAGCTGAAACAGGAAAACAAAGCCTTCAGAGTAGAAAAATACGAGCACAGCTATCCCCACTGCTGGCGCACCGATAAACCCATTCTGTACTACCCGCTGGAAAGCTGGTTCATCAAAACCACCGCGCTGAAAGACCGCCTGGTAGAGCTGAACAAAACCATCAACTGGAAGCCCAAAAGCACGGGTGAAGGCCGCTTTGGCAACTGGCTGGAAAACCTGGTAGACTGGAACCTCAGCCGCAGCCGCTACTGGGGCACGCCATTGCCTATCTGGACATCAGGAGACGGCAGCGAAATGAAGTGCATTGGCAGCATTGACGAACTGCACACAGAAATCAGCAAAGCCAATCAGATGCTGGGTCTGCAACAATCCATAGACCGCGAAAAACTGGATTTGCACCGCCCTTACGTGGATTACATCACGCTAGTGAGCGAAAGCGGAAAGCCCATGAAGCGCGAAACCGACCTGATTGATGTTTGGTTTGACAGTGGCGCTATGCCTATGGCACAATGGCACTGGCCATTTGAAAACAAAGACCTGTTTGAGCGCAACGAAATAGCCGATTTTATTGCCGAAGGCGTGGATCAGACCCGTGGCTGGTTCTTTACCCTGCACGCCATTGCCGTGTTGCTGTTTGACCGTGTGGCGTTCCGCAACGTGATTGCCAACGGCCTAGTGCTGGACAAGTTCGGTAAC
>VGGQ01000033.1 GCA_016868535.1 Bacteroidota bacterium
TTTGTTTTCCCGGTGGTGTAAACAAACCCACAAAACACCAGTATATGTTACTCTCTAGTTCACTGTGGTGAAAGGGCTATATCAGATGGTGACAACCCTATGGAACCTATGTTATTCTTTCATAACAGCGGCATGTTGTTGATTACAGACAACAACCCAAACACTACCACAACCATTTCTCTGTTGTCTCAAAACAACAGTAAACCCGGCGGGCTTTACAGGGCCAACGGCGGCATGGTGCGGCAAAAAACAGAAAACAAACCACAAAGCACATTGCCAGCAACGTGCGGAAATTATTGGTTGACAGAAACTTAATCAAGATTAATTTTTATACACTCGCTGATGCTAGACAAACTAGAAGCCCTACACGCCCGATTTCTTGAAGTGGAACAACTGCTGAGCAGCCCAGAGGTTGTTTCAGACAGAAAACGGTTTACCCAACTAAACAAAGAATACAAAACCCTTCAACCAATATCAGCCGCATATCACCAGTATAAAAAATACATCAACGAACTACAGGAGGCTAGGGAAATTCTCAAAAATAAAAAAGATAAAGACCTGCGCGACCTAGCCAAGGAAAGTGCCGAAGAAATAGAACAGGAAATGCCAAGGCTAGAAGAAACCATTCGCTTGATGCTGCTGCCACAGGATCCTGAGGATGCCAAAAAAGCAGTGATAGAAATACGCTCTGGAACAGGGGGTGATGAAGCGTCGCTTTTTGCCGGCGATCTAGCCCGCATGTATCAGCGTCATTGCGATCAGAAGGGATGGGCGGTGGCAGTAGTAGATGCTATAGAAGGCAGTATGGGTGGTTACAACAAAATCATCCTCGAGGTGGATGCCGAAGACGCGTATGGTATTTTAAAATACGAAAGCGGAGTGCACCGCGTACAGCGCGTTCCTGCTACCGAAAACCAGGGACGTGTTCACACCAGTGCCGCCACAGTAGCAGTAATACCCAAAGCCGAAGAATTTGATTTTGAACTGCGCGAAGCAGATGTAAAAATGGAAACTGCCCGAAGCGGCGGTGCCGGCGGTCAGAATGTAAACAAAGTAGAAACTAAGGTAATGCTCACCCACATTCCCACGGGTACTGTGGTGATTTGCCAGACCGAAAGAACCCAGCTAGGCAACCGCGAAAAAGCCATGAATATGCTCAGAACCCGCCTGTATGAGGTGGAATACAACAAGCGCATAGAGGAAGTGGCAAAACGCCGCAAAACCATGGTTAGCACTGGTGACCGCAGCGCAAAAATCAGGACCTATAATTTTCCCCAAAGCAGGCTAACAGACCACAGAATAGGGCTTACGGTATACAACCTTAATGCGGTGATGAATGGCGATCTAGAAGAAATTATTCATGCCCTACAGGTAGCAGAAAATACTGAGCGCATGAAAGAAGGTGGTATTTAGGCCCTCGCTGCTTTTTGAACAGGACCTTTATCTGAACGGCGTTTGGGTGCAAACACAGTTTGCGATTCCTTTTGGGTTTGTGTGTTCATGTTGCCCTCCTTTTTTATTATAACCAAAATTGGCCATAACTTATTATACAAGAAAGACACAGCATAGCCTTAAAAAGTTGTTTAAAAAACGATGAAATGACAGAAAACGGAGATAAATAAAAAATTAGGCGGTGGCCAAGGAAAGAATAGACCCAAATAAGGCTTTTCCGTCTGTGTTAAACAAACTTTCGGAAGCGCAGCGTTCTGGGTGGGGCATCATACCAAATACATTGAAGCCGGCGTTGCATACACCGGCTATATTATTCAATGAACCATTGGGATTGCTTTCCGAAGTGGTGTTTCCCTGCGTGTCACAATAACGGAAAATAACCTGACCATTTTTTTCAATCTCATCCAGGTTTTTTTCGTCGGCATAAAAGCGGCCTTCACCATGGGCAATGGGTACAGTAAGCACACTATTTTCTGTAAGTGTGGATGTAACAGCGGTTTTTAAATTACTAGGTTTTAAAGAAACGTTCTTACACACAAACTTCATGTTGGTGTTTCTAAGCAGGGCGCCGGGCAGTAGTCCACTTTCACACAAAATTTGAAAGCCATTGCAAATTCCCATTACAAAACCACCTTTTGCGGCATGTTCGGATACAGCCCACATTACAGGCGAAAGCCTGGCAATAGCACCACTTCTTAAATAGTCACCATAAGAAAAACCACCAGGGAGAAACACATAGGTGCATCCTTCAAGTGAAGGGTTTTGGTGCCAGAGCTTCACAGGCACTTCACCAGTAAGGGATTTTAGCACCACCATTAGGTCTTGATCGCAGTTGGATCCTGGAAAAATTACGACACCACATTTCATAGCACAAAAGTACGAAATCAAGTTGTTCTAAAAACGCGGGCATCGCACGTTAGGTTTACGGTGGTGTTTTTCGCCACTAAATCCAGACCCTCTTCCTTTGCTTAGCGGTGAAGAATAAACAAATTGCAAAAAAGAGAAATTATCCATGTTTCTTGAATTACCACGAATGGCGCCCAGACCACTAAAACCCAGAATATCAGACACGCTGCGGTCCATCAACCGAACAGCTACTACCCCGTTTCTGCTGGCCAGCGCGGTTTTGTCAACATAATTGGTGCTCACTTCATCTAAATAATCTGTGGTGCTTTTGTTCATCACATATTCTATAGAAAACGAAGCACCACCCGGTCCACGCTATTTAATTTTATAACCCAGCTCAAATGGGAAAATAACAGCTGTAGGCCTGTAAGGCGCTTTACCGGGAATAAAATATTGTCCTTCCGTGCCATAATCGCGCGAGCGGTATTTGGAGCTACCCAGGTATGTTTTGGGTTCGTAATAAAAAACCTCAGCACCAGCAAACATATACAAACGCTTGGACTCGCCGGGAGAAAACTCCAGTAACAAAGAGGTGTTTATAATAGGAAAAAAGAAATTTAGATTCCGCATACCCCGCTCTCGGTTCTGTGTGAATTTGTCATTGCCCGTAACCCTTGCATATGTAAGGTTTGCCCTTAGAGCAACACAGGGACTGAAAGACATTTTTAAACCAGTCCCCAGGCTGTAACGCATAGTCTGAATGTTCAAATCCTGCGGTCTGTTTGTGCCAATAGTTGGGCGTCCACCCAAATCACTCAAAAACATGGAGTTTCCAGCAGTAATAATATGATACAACCTTGGGCGTTGCGCTTACAGTGCGGAGCATAATAACACCCCCAAAAAGAACAGCACATATTTTAACACAAATCTCAACATAGAAAAAACAGAATAAAACATACAACAAGCCAAAGGCGCACACAAACAGGACACCTTCATAGTTGTTTAACAAACCAACAAAAGTGTTCGTTGCCTCAGGCAACTATTTCATCAATACTTTTTTTAAGTGTCGTATATTCAAATCCAGAAAGCAGTTGTTTCCTAACAGATGTATAGTGTGTTTTAAGCGAAGTACTTTTTAAGCCTTGCGAGGGAAATGGAAAAGGCAAGTGCAACCATTCAAACAGACGGGCCGTAACAAGGAAAAAACGCAGCAATAAACCTTTTATGCCGATGCGCGGCGGAGGAACACCAAAACCCGCCGCAAACCAGGTTAAAACATTTTTGTAGCTTGTGTTTTCTGCCACACAAAGAAAACGCAGTCCATAACATTGAGACTCATACAACACAATCATCATTGCCGCCAAATCACGCACCCCCACAAAACCATTCTCACCGATAGGATAAAAAGGAAGTTTTTTCTTCACCAGTGCAGGTATTTTACCCGACCCTATTGGTTTTGCCCAGGAGCCGATGACGATACCCGGACAAACCACAACCACCGGCAACCCCTCTTCCTTACCCCGCCATACCTCTTGTTCTGCCAGGTGTTTGCTGATGGCATAATGTGTATTGTGGCCAGTGTTTTTCCATGTGGTGTTTTCGGTTACCTCTGTTTGTCCTTCTGCGCGCCCCAGCGCAGCCACAGAAGAAACATAAACAAGCGGTTTACAGTGGTATTTCAGGCAGGCATTTACCACGTTTGTGGTCCCCTGCACATTAGTTTCCATCATGGTTTGCTTGTCTTTGGGAGAGAATGACAACACTGCCGCGGCATGAAACACCACAACGATGTTTTCAAACTGTTCCATCCATGTTTCGGGTTCCAATACATCGCCTTCTATCCAGGAGATTTGGGATGTGTCAGCCCCGGGATATAATGCAGAAAGCGCATAAAAAGCAGAAAGATTGTTTTTGCTGCGTACCAGCGCTGTAACAAAATAGTTTTTTTGTAGCAACGCAAACACCAGGTGCGCACCCACAAATCCCGAAGCCCCGGTAACGAAAGCGCGCGTTTGGGTGTTTGGCATAACCAAAAACAAAGGTAGTGTTAATTCCACCTTTTGGACAGATGGCATCTACCTAAGACAATAAAATCAAACAGCATAGAAACATCTAACCTCCTTTTTTATTGGTAACGTGGGTTATAGCTTTGCAGCATGAAGATTTTCGTTATCAACGGGCCCAACCTGAACCTCACAGGCATACGTGAGCCCCAAATATATGGAACAGAAAGCTTTGATACGTGGCTACCAGTCGTTCAAGCCCAACACCCAAACACCCACATTGAATATTATCAATCTAATGTAGAGGGGGAAATCATCAACGAACTTCAAAAAGTCGCACAAGACACAAATTGCATAGGCGTTGTATTGAATGCCGGCGCCTATACCCACACCAGCATTGCCATTGCCGATGCGGTAGCCGCCATACCCATATCTGTTATTGCTGTGCACATGAGCAATCCACTTTCCCGTGAGCCCGAGCGCCATACTGATCTTTTGCTGGGAAAATGCCTGGGCGTTATCAGTGGCCTGGGTATGAAAAGCTATGAACTGGCGATAGGGTATTTTGTAAAAGCACAGGGGAAATAGATTTCTGATATTTACAAGCCTCTAATTTTTGATAGTCCTTAACTTTGTATTATGGGACTCAGACAGGAAAAATTCACAAGACAATTACAAAAAGACCTTGGAGAGATATTTCTTCAGCACAAAGAATGGGTCGCGGGGCAGTTTGTAACCATTTCCGGCGTTACTGTCAGTCCGGATTTGTCTTCTGCCAGAGTATACCTGAGCCTTTTCAACACCCCACAAAAAGGCAAAGTGCTTGAGGCTATTGAACTCAATGCCCGCGAGATTCGCATGGAAATCGCCAAAAAAGTAAAAAACCAGGTAAAAAAAGTACCTGAACTGCGCTTTTATGAAGACGAAAGCCAGGAATATGCTGCTAAAATCAACCAGTTGCTGGAGTCTATAAAAAAAAGCTAAACAACCCATTGAATCTATCTCGGTTTATAGCACGCCGCTATTTTTTCTCGGGGAAAAACACCTCGGCAGTAAATATTATTTCCGGCATATCTGTGCTGGGTTACGCCGTTGGATCCTTTGCCTTGTTGGTTTTGCTAAGTGCGCTGAACGGGTTTGAGAGAATTATTTTTAAAACCTACGAAAACTATTATCCAGACCTAAAAGTTCAGCCAGCATCAGGTAAGGTTTTCAGTGTTGACGACAAAAAAATGCAGGGCATAGCCAGAATAAACGGCGTGGAAAAAACAGCGCTGGTGCTGGAGGAAAACGCTATTGTGCAATATGGCGACAACCAGGTGGTGGCTACCGTGAAAGGGGTGGAAACAACCTGGCCTTCGGTGGTAAAAACAGATTCTTTGTTGGTAGCAGGAACACCGGTGTTTGAAAACAAAGACGGAACTCCTTTTGCTTGGCTGGCAGAGGGACTGATATATAAACTGTCCATCAACAACAGCAACAACACCATCACCATTATGGCGCCGCGCAGAGAAAGTGTGGGAGTGGCCCAAATGGAAATGAATGAAGACAATATTGGGGTTTCTGCGGTAATTAGGGCTGGCGAAGAACAAGACGACAAACTATTGCTGGTACCTATTCAATTTGCCCGGGAACTTTTTGCAAGGGAGGGACAGGCAAGTGCAATAGAATTAAAAGTCAAACAGGGTGCAGATGCCTTACAAATCAAAGAACACATACAAAAAATTACAGGCTCTGAAATGACTGTTCTGGACCGATATAAACAAAACAGGGCGGTGTATAAAATGTTCAACACCGAAAAATGGGTTTCTTTCTCATTAATGGCATTTGTATTGCTGCTTATTAGCTTCAATCTGTTAGGCTCATTGAGTATGCTGGTGCTGGAAAAAAAGTGCGACATTAAACTGCTGAGCCACATTGGTATGCGTATTAAAAGCATACGATCTGTGTTTTTTAAAGAAGGCTTGCTTGTGGCTATGGCCGGAACGTTTGCTGGTTTGCTGCTGGGGTTAATTATGGTGCTGCTGCAGCAGAAATTTGGAGTTATTACCACGCAAAGCACTATTGCCGCCGTTTATCCTGTAGCGCTGAAAGCCACAGATTTCATTTTTATTTCTGTGCTTTGTGGATTATTGGGGATAAGCAGTGCAATATATCCGGCGCTAAAATCTGTGCAATCTTTGTAAATTTGCAATCAACATGCGCAAATTAACCCTTGTAACAGGCCTTGTGGTAATTTTAGCAACAACAAGCCTGCAGGCACAATCGGTAGCCGAACAGCAGTTGAATTTTGAACGGGTGCGAGCAGCCAAAGCGAAAACAGAAGAAAGAATACGCAAGATGTTTCGCGACAGTGGACTGTCTGAAACGCCCAAATATATTTACTGGTGCGCTTTCAAAATGGAAGACCAGCTAGAACTCTGGGCTACCGATAGCAGCAGTAAAAACTACAAAAAAATAACAACATACCCTATTTGCCAAAGCAGCGGAGATTTGGGCCCCAAAAGAAGACTCGGTGATCTGCAGGTACCTGAAGGGTTGTATTACATTGAAAGTTTTAACCCCCACAGCAATTACCGTCTTAGCATGAAGGTCGCGTACCCCAATGAAAGTGACCTTGTATATGCCGATAAAAATAATCCAGGAAACGAGATTTACATTCACGAGGGCTGTGCCAGCGTGGGTTGTTTGCCAATGACCGACAGCCTCATCGACGAAATTTACTGGGTAACCATTCTTTCTCAAAACTACCAGGGCCCCAAGGCCAAAATTCCCATTGGTATGTTTCCCTGCAACCGCAACAACAAAAACTGGGCTCATCTGAAAACCACTTACGGACACAAGCCCCAACTTATCAAGTTTTGGGAAAACCTGGAAGAAGCCTAATGTATTTTTCCGCGACAGAAAAATTGCCCCCAGCTACTGGGTGGATCAGCAGGGCGAGTACAACATTGTATTTCCCCAAAACTACCACATCAACTATCCGAACCATTAAGCAGACCGCATGAAATTTCTGGTGGTTGGTCTGGGCAATCCAGGAGAGGAATATCAACACACCCGACACAATATCGGCTTCGATGTGCTTGACGAATTTGCTGCACGGCATAATGCAGTGTGGTCCCAGCAGCGGTATGGTTGGGTAGCCAAAGCATCCGCAAGGGGCAGAACTATTATTCTGCTGAAACCCAACACCTATATGAACATTAGCGGCAAAGCCGTTTCATACTGGCTTGTGGCAGAAAAACTACCATTATCCCAATTGCTGGTCTTGCTGGACGATCTCGCTCTACCTACAGGCAAACTTCGGCTTCGCCTGAACGGAGGTTACGGGGGCCACAAAGGATTGAAAAGCATCAATGAAATACTGGGCACCAAATATTATGCCCGCCTTCGCTTTGGTATAGGCAATGATTTTCCCAAGGGACAGCAATCTGAGTTTGTGTTGCGAAAGTGGAACCCAGAAGAAATGGAAACTATTAAAGCGGCTACCGCGAAAGCTGCTGATGCCGTACTTTTGTATACAACCCAGCCGCAAAATATTGCCATGTCGAGTATAAACGCCGCCGGATAATGCCCAGCATTGAAACCATACTGAGCCCCGCCTTGTTTCACCTTTATGAGGAGGATCTGGAGCATAAAAACGTAGTCGTTATCGATATTTTGCGGGCCACTACCACCATTTGTGTGGCGTTTGCCAATGGCGCTCGCGAAATTTTACCAGTAGCCAAACCCGAAGAAGCTGCCGCCATGCAACAGAAGGGCTGGATTGCCGCCGCAGAGAGACATGGAAAAACAGTAAAAAGGTTTGACTTGGGAAATTCTCCACAGGACCACACCGAAGAAAGGGTGTTGGGTCAAAAAATCGCATTAACCACCACCAATGGCACACGCGCACTGCAAATGAGCAGTGCCGCCAACCATGTGTGGGTGGGCTCTTTTCTCAACATAAAAACCCTCACAGAAAAACTCAGAACCGACAACCATGACGTTTTGTTGTTTTGTGCCGGCTGGAAAGACAAATTTAATTTAGAGGACACAGTGTTTGCTGGTGCTGTGGCTTCTTTGTTGGCAGGGGGGTTTACCATTACCGACGACGCCACCCTTGCCGCGATTGATCTTTACAAAAAAGCAGAATCCGATTTGCACGCATACCTGCAAAAAGCCAGCCATGTGAATCGGTTTAAAAGTCTGCATATTGAATCAGATCTGGAGGCCTGTCTGAAAACCAACACCCTGAACGTGTTGCCGGAATTTAAAAACGGAACCATTCAAAACAGCCACAATGCCTGAAAGCAGCTTAAAACCCGACTTTTTCGAGTTTTTCATTGAACTTTCTGCCAACAACCGAAAAAGCTGGTTTGACGAAAACCGCTCCCGCTATGAACAGGATGTAAAGAAGCCATTTGAAATGCTGGTGGCAGATTTGCTTTCGGCTTTTGCCAAACATCAAAACGCAGAGGTTGCCATACGCCCCGGGGATTGTATATTCAGGATAAACCGCGATATCCGGTTTTCTAAAGACAAAACACCTTACAAACTTAACCGCAGTGCGGTTATATCCCTGGTGGGTAAAAAATCTCTTGGCCCCGACGGTTTTTATTTTGAGGCCGGCCCCGAACAGTGTGCTTTTTATGCGGGTTTTTATATGCCGGAAAAGGAACAGAGGCTGCAGATACGCCGGCATATTGCCTGTAACCCCGAAATCTGGGAGAAAATCAAGGCGGAAAAAGGGTTTAAAAACACCTTTGGTCAAATATTGGGTGAAAAACAAAAAAGGATTCCCGCTGAATATACTTCAGTAAAAAAACTACCCGAGGAAATATACAACACGCAATTCTACATTCAACATCTCATGGAGCCTGAGGTTTTTATTGAACAGGATCCGTTGAAGGTGTTGATGAACTTGTGGAACACAGCCCAAAAATTGATAAAATTTCTTTCTGACGCAACCCGTGTTCAGGATTAAAATATATTAACGAACTTTGCACCGTCAATGAACCCAAACACCGCCCAAAGACCCATCAGGGTGCTGGTAGCCAAGGCAGGTCTGGACGGCCACGACCGCGGCGCCAAGGTGATAGCTTCCGCCCTTAGGGATGCAGGCATGGAGGTAATTTATACCGGGCTAAGGCAAACCCCCGAAATGCTGGTGCAGGCGGCCCTCCAGGAAGATGTGGATGCCATTGGTATCAGCATTCTTTCCGGTGCACACAACACGGTTTTTCCAAAAGTACTGGAACTGATGAAGCAGGCGGGCATGAATGATGTGTTGCTAACCGGCGGTGGCATTATTCCAGATAAAGACGCCGAAGATCTAAACAAACTGGGCGTAGCCAAATTATTTCCCCCTGGAACCGAAATGGCCGCTATCGTTGACTATATCACCCAGTGGGTAAAACAAAACAGACCTTTTTAACCTTCCATGGACACGATTGCCACATACGAGAACATCCTTACCCAAACAGACGAAGGGGTTCTTACCATTACCCTTAACCGGGAGAGCAAACTCAATGCACTTACCTTAAAAACTCTTCAGGAAATTCGTATGGCAGTGGTGGAAGCCCGGTCAGATGAGGCCGTTAAGGGAATTATCCTGACCGGTTCCGGCTCCAAAGCATTTGCTGCGGGTGCCGACATCAGCGAGTTTGCTCATTTTACAGAAGACCAGGCTACCCGTATGAGCGCCGATGGGCATGATGTGATGAACACCATTGAAAACAGCGAAAAACCCGTGATAGCTGCCGTGAATGGCTTTGCGCTTGGCGGTGGTTGTGAACTCGCCATGTGCTGCCACATGCGCATAGCTTCAGAAAACGCCAAATTCGGACAACCCGAAGTCAACTTGGGCGTTCCTCCCGGCTATGGCGGCACACAGCGCATGATACAACTTGTGGGTAAGGGCAAGGCGGTTGAGCTGCTGCTTACTGGCGAAAGCCTTGATGCGCAAACCGCACTGCAGCTTGGGCTGGTAAACCAAGTGGTTTCGCTTGAGGAGTTATTGCCCAAATGCCGCGAAATTCTGGCAAAAATCAGCACTAAAAGCCCGGTTGCGGTAGGTAAGGTTATTAAATGCGTAAATGACTTTTTCCGTCCCAATGTAAACGGCATGCAGCGCGAGATTTACGAATTCGGCGAAGCCTTTGTTACCGAGGACTTTAAAGAAGGCACAGACGCTTTTCTCAACAAAAGAAAACCCAGTTTTCCGGGAAAATAATTGGGGGTAAAGTTCAACCAATCGATATAACAAACAATAAGGCAAGTATATGAAAAATATCACCAAACTATTTTTTCTGGGTGCCACTGCACTCCTGATGACTACTTCCTGCAAAAAGGAAGATGACAAAAACACAACTCCAACGCCGTCGGCCAACGCGGGACTTACCACCTGTAGCGTTAACGGAAAAACCTGGACCAGCGGCAAAACAGGAACCTACACCGGCCTTGATAGTTTTCCCGGCAGCGAAGCTTACATGTCGGGCGACACCATGACATTTGTCTCCACCAATTTTTCAGACACATCAGTTGTGTTGGCCCAGTTGACCCTTACCCCCGGCAGGGTTGGGACCTATAAAGGTACCACCTCATTCGAAGGCGGCATGTTTTATCTGCCTAAATTTGACGAAACGGCCCTTTTTCAGGCCTTCCTGATGTATACAACCAGTTACAACTTTACCATTACAAAATGGGATAATGATACCAAAAAATTCTCAGGCAGCTTCAACTTCAATATGGTTTCCAACACCGGTGGTGCCGGCTTTAATGTGACCAACGGGAAAATTGAAGACGTAAAATATTTCATTGATTAAAAACAGATAAAATAAAAAAACCGCTCAAGGCGGGTTTTTTATGCCATACAAGGCCATGTCATTGCTGAATCTGCAAGCAATTTTTTGTGTAAGCTTCGCACCTGTTCAACGATGCTGTGGTTTTCATCGTTTTGAACAAGATAGTGACACTTTGCCGCTAATTCATCTTGAGGCATCTGTTTTTGCATGCGCCGTAATACATCTTCTCGCGAGCAGTTATCGCGGCGCATAACCCGCTCAATGCGCAATTCCACTGGTGCCACCACACCAATGGCTTTTTGAACACGCCTGTAACTGCCGCTTTCAAAAAGTATGGCTGCTTCTTTCAATGTGTATGCTTGCTTTTTATGTGCTTCGCACCATTTTTCGTAATGTTCCAACACAAAAGGATGCACAAGGTTGTTGAGTTTTTGGGAAGCTTCCGCACTTCCAAAGGCAACCTTCCTTAAAAAAACTTTATTGATTTCGCCGTTTTCTAGTACGGATGGGCCGTAAGCACTATGGAGTTTGGATTTGAGATCGCTGTTTTCGCTGTAAAGGCGTTTGACTTCAGCATCGGCATAATACAAAATCACCCCCAGTGTTTCAAACACACGGCAAACAGCGGTTTTGCCACTGCCTATACCACCGGTGATGCCAACGCGCAGCAAGGTATTATGCTTTCGCCTTAGGATATGCCACCATGGTCATTTCCATACTGACAGCCGTTTTTTCAGCTTTTATCTTACCCTCTTCAAGTTCAAGGATAAAATGCGTATCGGTGATTTGCGAAATTTTTGCATGAAAACCGCCCGTGGTAACCACATGGTCACCCTTTTTAAGCACTGACAGATAGGCTTTGGCCTTTTTCTGCTTGCGCATCTGGGGCCAGATCATAAAAAAGAAAAACACCACCATAATCAGCAGCATGGGCAATATTCCACCAAAGGGTTGTCCGGCGGTGGGGGTTTGTAACAATTGAAATAACATATCTATTAATGATTGTTTTGTTCGTATTCTTCGTTTTCCTCAGGGGTAGAAAACACCGTAGCCTTGAATTTCAGCAAAACGGTTTCTATGGTTGAGTTTTCAAACTCCACTGTGATAGATTTTTCGTTTTCAAGACCTTCTTTTGCACCGCGGCCGGTAGAGTTGAAGGTTGCATCCACAAAACCCTCCCCACCGGGTTTAATAACCTCTTTGGTCCAGCCTGGCGTGGTACAACCACAAGCCGCCTGACAATTTCGGATCAATAAATCGCCAGAGCCCACATTTTTAAATTTGTAGCGGTGCTTTAATTGCATTCCTGAGGTCACCTTGTTGAAATTATATACAGTATCCATAAAGAAAGGTGTTCCTTTGGGCCCGTTGTTTTCTGGCTTGGGGTTGTCTGCGGTGGCCTCATTCGCTATTTTATCTGCAGATACAGTTGCTTTATTGTCGCCGCAGGCAGCCAAAAACCCCATGGACAATAGTGAAAAAAATATCAGGAGTCGGTGTTGCATATTGCAAATATACTAAGTTTATTTATCCCGCAAACCCCTGCCTGATTTGACAATAACACCACTGTCTGCAAGTGAAACGCGCAACTTGTCCAGTACCCCGTTTAAAAATCTTCCGCTGTTAGGGGTGCTGTATTCCCTCACTATATCAAGGTACTCATTAATGGTGACTTTCAGGGGAACATGGGGGAACGAGGTAAATTCTGCAAGGGCAAGCTTCAAGCAAAGCAAATCAATAATAGCAATGCGCCCCGGATCCCAGTTTTCGGTCACTGTTCTCACATATTCCTCATAGTTTTCGCTGTTTACCACAACAAGATCGAAAAGTGTAAGCGCCATTTTTACCTCATCATCGTCTTTGGAATAAGGGGTTCCCAGTGTAATGGTTTCGGGGCTGGCGGCAAACATTTTTTCAAGTTCGCGGTCCAGGGTGTATTCATCATCATCCCATGCGCTGTAAGCTTCCTGCATAAACAGATAGAAAGGCTCGCATTCGCCCAGCAGGTAGCGGTAAAATTCCTGAAGAAAAGTTTGCTGCAGTGCCGAAACCGGTGCGTCGAAAACACAATAGTCCGTGGTAAAATCCTGAAGAAATAACCAATCGGTGATAGCGGGAAACGATTCATCAAACTCCGACCAATTTGCCATGAAATAGCGGCGTTTGTGCTTAAGTGTATTGTCGTAAATACTTTTAGCCAGGGAATTGTTATTCAGCAGGCCAAGTCTGCGAATTTTTTCTTTATCAGGGTAGAATTTTTTTACTTCTATTTCCTGTTTACTCAGTAAATATTCGTTTAAATAATGGGGCAGCTCCAGCAAAAACACATACACATCGTAGGTGGCCATGAGAGAGGATAGTAAACCTTGTCTGCACTGTGCCTTGGCTGAATCACCACCCTGCTGCGCCGCATACAAAGCTTGCAGCGTCTTTATTCTAACCAACCTCCTTGAAATCATAGAACGATGCTGCAAAGATACAACAAATGAGATGGAGGGCCCCAAAAATCAGCTTTAGCAAAGGTTAATCCAGATCGTAGCCAAACTGTTTCAGCATGTTTTTGCTGTTTCTCCAGTCTTCACGCACCTTCACAAATAATTCTACAAAAATGTGCTTACCGAAAAATGCTTCAAGGTCCTTACGGGCATTGGTCCCCAAACGTTTTATAGCTTCCCCTTTATTTCCAATGATAATCCGCTTTTGGCTATCGCGCTCCACTACCAGTTCGCAGGAAAGACGAATAATTTTTTTTTCTTCTTTGAAAAACAAGGTGGTAACCTCCAGGCTGTAGGGGACCTCATCCTCATACAGTTTTAGTGCGTGGTTGCGAATAATTTCATTCACAAAAAAACGTTCCGAACGGTCGGTAATCTGGTCTTCAGGGAAATATGCAGGGTGTTCGGGCAAATAGGAAATCACTTCCGTTTCCAGTTTGTCGAGCTGAAAATTATTGAGGGCCGACAGCAGCATAAAAGCATCGGCTTTGAATACACCGGCCACCTTAAGCATCACAGCTTCCAGTTGATCCTGTTTTACCGTATCAATCTTGTTGATGGCTACAATTTTTTTGGCCGAAGATTTTTCAAAACGGCGCAGCAATTCTTCCGGAATATCCGTGGCCCTTACATCCAGTAATAGGATAAGGACGTCGCTGTCGTCTATGGATTCGTGCACGGCCGCCATCATTTTTTCGTGCATTTTATAGCTGGCCTTGCGCAAAATACCCGGGGTATCTGAATAAATGACCTGCGCGTTTTCACCGGTTTTTATGCCCAGAATGCGGTGGCGGGTGGTTTGTGCTTTTGGATTTACTATCGCCAGTTTATCTCCCATCAGCGCATTGTGTAGCGTGCTTTTACCCGCATTGGGCATTCCGATGATGCTGACAAAACCTGCTCTAAATGACATCTTTATTACCGGTTTCAAAGGTAACCCGTTAAAGGCCACTTTGGGGCTATCTTTGTAAAAGCATGCGCTTTGTCTGTCTTCTGCTTCTTTTTTGTCTGTTGGGGGTTTTACCCATTTATGGGCAAAGCCCCCTGGACAGCACCCGAAATGGCTATGCAAGAGGTAAGGCCGGATTGATGCTCAAGCGCAGTTTAGACATGGCAAACACCCCAGGCAGCGGGCATTATCGTCAGTCAGAAAAGAATATGGAAAAGCTACAGTTGCCAGACGAAGCGCTGGAATTCACACCAATTTTTGCTGATGAATTTGATTCGTTAAACACCGTTATCTGGCAGATTGGACAACCCTGGGGTCGATATCATGGCCAACAACCCCACCAGTACTACGGCGACAGCGAGGTGTTTGTAAAAAACGGAGTGCTGTTTTTGCAAAACCACTACGCTCCGCGAAAATTTCCGTCGGGCGACACCGGTATTACTATTCCGTATGGCACCGGCCTAATAAACACGGCCAATTCCCGCACCTTTCAGTATGGTTTTTTTGCCATTCGCAGCAAAAATCCAACGGGACCCGCCACCTGGCCGGCATTCTGGCTTACCGGGAAAAACAACTGGCCGCCGGAAATTGATATTTATGAGATGTATGGCAAAAGCACGGGAAAAACCATACACCGCCAAACCATGACCCTGCACTTCGGCAAAATTGAGACACGCACTAAAACACATGTAATGAAGGCGGTAAACCTCGGAAAGGATACAGATTCGACCTATCATATTTATGCCTGTCTTTGGACGCCTGACCGGGTGGTTTTCTACACCGACGGCGTGCCTGTGCGCAGCATTCGCATGAACAAATGGATGCGGCAGTTTTACCGTGAGCCCATGTATCTTGTGGTGAACAATGCTGTTGATCATCGCTATCTGCAGTATATCGATAACAGCCGTCTTCCGGTGTCACTGGAGGTGGACTGGATTAGGGTTTTTGCTCCGCCACAGCCTTAACAAGAGTATCGTCGAGGCCATTTCTTCACTATCTTTACCCTTCGAATTTGCATGGCAGAAAAGAAACTTTTTCTCTTAGACGGCATGGCCCTGATTTACCGGGCCTTTTTTGCCTTTAACCAAAACCCGCGCATTACCAGCACAGGTCTCAATGCCAGCGCTATGTTTGGTTTTACCAACACCCTGCTGGATGTGCTAAACAAGCAAAAACCCACCCACATCGGCGTGGTTTTTGATACCGACAAACCCACAGACCGGCACATTGAATATGAAAATTATAAGGCGCACCGCGAAGAAATGCCCGAAGACTTGAGGCTCAGCCTGCCCTATATACAGCGCATCATCGAAGGGTTCAATATCCCTGTGATTACCCACGACGGATATGAAGCAGATGACATCATCGGCACGTTTGCCCTGCAGGCTGCTGACCGGAATTTTGATGTGTTTATGATGACCCCCGACAAAGATTTCGGGCAACTGGTAGGCGAGCATGTGTTTATCTACAAACCCGGCCGCATGGGCAATCCCGACGAAGTGCTGGGCGTGCCTGAAGTGCTAAAAAAATGGGAAGTAGAACGGGTTGGTCAGGTTATTGATATTCTCGGGCTTTGGGGCGATGCCGTCGACAATATCCCCGGGGTTCCCGGGGTGGGCGAAAAAACCGCCAAAAAACTCATTCAGGAGTTTGGCAGCATAGAAAAAATTCTGGCGAATACTGACCAGCTCAAGGGTGCGATAAAGGAAAAGTTCGAAAACAACCGCGAACAAGCCCTGATGAGCAAACGACTGGCCACCATCAACACCTCGGTTCCCTTGGATTTGCACCCGGAAGAACTCATATTAAAATCGCCCGATGAGGAAAAACTCAAGGATGTTTTCAATGAGTTGGAGTTTCGTACAATGATG
>VGGQ01000034.1 GCA_016868535.1 Bacteroidota bacterium
GGTGTATGGCCCTCCGCATATGGGTCATGTGCGTGGACCGGTAGTGTTTGATGTACTGCGGCGATACCTCGAATTTCTGGGTTATAAAGTCCGTCATGTGCGCAACATCACCGATGTGGGGCACCTGTTAGGCGATGGCGACGAAGGTGAAGACAAACTGGGCAAACAGGCCCGACTGGAGCAGGTAGAACCCATGGAAGTGGCACAGACCTATACGGTTGCTTATAATGAAATGTGCCGGCAAATGAATGTGTTGCCCCCCGGTATTGAACCCCGCGCCAGCGGCCACATCATCGAACAAATAGAAATGATTGAGTCCATTATGTCCGCAGGGCTTGCTTATGAGGTAAACGGCAGTGTTTATTTTGATGTGCTTGCATACGCCAAAACCCGTGATTATGGCAAACTCAGCGGCCGCGTGCTGGAAGATCTGATAGCAGGTGTCGGCAACGAAGCCCGCGAACTGGAAGGGCAGGACGAAAAGCGCAACCCCAACGATTTTGCACTTTGGAAAAACGCCTCACCTGAACATATCATGCAGTGGAGCAGCCCCTGGGGAAAAGGCTATCCGGGCTGGCACATAGAGTGCTCAGCCATGAGCCGTAAATACCTGGGCGATGTGTTTGATATTCATGGTGGTGGCATGGATTTACTGTTTCCACACCACGAAAGCGAAATAGCCCAAAGCACGGCCTGCACAGGCCACAACCCGGCCCATTTCTGGGTGCACCACAACATGATTACCATCAACGGGCAAAAGATGGCCAAAAGCCTCAACAATGGCATTTTGGCTGATGAACTGTTTTCAGGCAATCATCCTTTACTGGCGAAGGCCTATAGCCCAATGACCCTGAGGTTTTTTATCCTGCAGGCGCACTACCGTGGCACCCTGGATTTTAGCAATGAGGCACTGCAGGCCGCAGAAAAAGGACTGCAAAGGCTGATGAATGCGGCCGCTCAGGTATCCAAACTGCCCGTATCGGATACCTCGGAATATAATGTTGCCGATATTCTAAACGCTTGCGAGCGCAGCATGAATGAAGATCTGAACACGCCGCAGGTGATTGCCAAGTTGTTTGAAGCTGCCCGCGTGTGCAATTCGGCCGCTGATGGTAAACTTAAACTCGACCGGAGCGCTGTCGAAGCCCTGAACAACCTGTTTCAGACCTGGCTGCACGGCATTCTGGGCATTCAGACCGAAGAAAAAGGAAACGAAGCCGCCCTCGATGGGGTGTTGCAAATGCTTCTAACCATGCGAGCCGATGCCAAAGCCAGCAAAAACTACACACTCAGCGATGAAATCCGCAACAAACTCACCGAACTGGGTTTCAGCATAAAGGATGGTAAGGACGGCAGCAGCTGGAGTTTGTAATTTTCGTCCATGAAACTGAGTATTGACCTGCAGTACGCTTCACCCCCCGAGTGGGCCGATGCCGTGATGGCAGACTTTGATACCTTTTTGCAGGATCATGCCGATTGTGAACGCAAAGCCAACGGAATGATGATGAGCATGGTGGCCAAATATCCAGACAGGGTGGAGATCATTCCTTTGCTCATAGAAACTGCACTCGAAGAACTGGAACACTTCCGCGATGTGTATGACCTGATGCAAACCCGCGGCCTGAAACTGGAAAACACGTTTGAAGAAGACCCCTATATCAAAGGTTTAATGGCGTTTGTGAGGTCCGGTCGCGATGCCCGTTTTCTGGACAGATTATTACTGGCATCGCTATTCGAAACCCGAGGTGCCGAGCGGTTCAAGCTTATATGGGAAAGGCTTCCCGAAGGCGAGCCCAAAAAATTCTACCATCGCCTGTGGGCCTGCGAAGCCAAACATGCGCACATTTTTGTGAAAATGGCGCTGAACTATTTTGATGAAAACACCGTGTATGAGCGTTTGCTAGCCTTTGCTGCTGAAGAAGCCCGCATCGTGAAAAACATGCCCATAAGGGCCGCACTGCATTAATTTTTTTGCCATGCCCGGTCACTTTTCATTTTTCACCCAAAATATCCAAAACAACCTGGCAGTTTTCGATGAAAACGAGACCAGGCACGCCATACAGGCGCTGCGCCATGGCCTGGGTGATGAAATATCTTTTACGGATGGGCTGGGTAAACGCTTTAAAGGCAACATTACACACATCGAAAAAATGGCTTTTCGGGTTGCAATTATTCATACAGAATGCCCTGAATATCAGCCGCAGCTTCATATTGCAGTTGGAATCATTAAGCAAGCAGACCGCCTTGAGTGGCTGGTGGAAAAATGCACAGAGCTGGGAGTAAAGAGGATATCTTTCATGCAAACCCACAATTCAGAAAAACAACGTATCAACCTAGAACGACTGCAGAAAATATCCATTGCCGCGCTTAAACAATGCCATGGTTACCGCTTGCCTGAAATTGGCACAACCGCATGGGCCAATGTGCTGAAGGAAAAACACACAAACCGCCTAATTTGTCATTGCCATACTGAAATTCAACAGCCCAAAGCAGCAGAAAATGCACTTTCCGGCGATTGCCTGGTTTTGTTGGGCCCGGAAGGTGATTTTACGCAGGCTGAAACAGAACAGGCCTTGGCAGCAGGATTTCATTATTATACGCTGGGGTCATTGATTTTGCGCACCGAAACCGCCTGCATGGCCATTGCCTCAAGGCATACGAACCCCACATAGGTCCCGATTTAAACCATGGGCAACGCGGGGCCTGCTCAAATCATTAAAATATCACACACTTGTTGCTGTTCCCCGCGTAAATTCGCAGCATGAATATTTTGTTGCTGGGCTCCGGAGGCCGTGAACATGCCTTTGCATGGAAATTGTCTCAATCGGGAAACCCGGGCAAACTATACATAGCACCCGGCAATGCCGGAACCGCGCAGTGCGGCGAGAACGTGAACCTCAATCCGCTTGATTTTGATGCGGTGCTTGCTTTCTGCCACAATAAAAACATTTCTCTGATTTTGCCGGGCAATGAAGATCCGCTGGTGGCCGGCATTGTGGATTTTATGCAGCCCCATGGCATTGCCGTGGCAGGCCCCGACCGCTACGCCGCCACCCTGGAAGGCAGCAAGGATTTTGCCAAGGCCTTTATGATGCGCCACAACATCCCCACGGCTGCATATAAGAGCTTTACATCTGAAAATCTTCACGAGGGGAAAGATTTTTTAGCAATACTTTCTCCGCCCTATGTGCTCAAAGCCGATGGACTGGCCGCCGGAAAAGGCGTGATTATTACAGAAGATCTTTCCGAAGCTGAAAACGTGCTGATCGATATGATTACCAATGCGCGCTTTGGAAACGCCGGAAATACCGTGGTCATCGAAGAATTTCTGCACGGCATAGAAATCAGCTGTTTTGCGGTAAGTGATGGCGACACCTGGTGCATGCTGGGCAGTGCCAAAGACTATAAACGCATTGGGGAAGGCGATACCGGTCCCAATACCGGAGGTATGGGTGCCATAAGCCCGGTTCCGTTTGCCGATGAAATCTTCATGCAAAAAGTGGCTGAACGCATCGCCATTCCTACGTTTGAGGGCCTTAAAAAAGAAGGACATCCGTTCAAAGGTTTTCTGTTTATGGGGCTAATGAACTGCAACGGCGAACCAAAAGTTATTGAATACAACGTGCGCATGGGCGATCCTGAAACCGAAGCTATTTTTCCCCGCCTGCAGGTAAATATGAAGGATTTGGCAGTGGCCATTGCCCATGGGGGGCTGGAAAAGCTGCCATTTGAGATGGATGGGCGCACTGCGGCAACCGTTTTTCTGGTATCGGCGGGCTACCCCGGCGATATTGTAAAAGGAAAACCCATGCAAATTCCCGCACCCGGTGCCCAAACATTGTTTTTTCATGCCGGCACCAAACAGACAGACAATGGTGTGGTTACCAACGGCGGCCGTGTACTGGCTATCACATCCCTGGCCGAAAATATAGGTTTGGCGGCGGAAATTTCCCTGCACGCCGCCGAAACGGTGCAATACGAAGGTAAGTTTTACAGAAAAGACATAGGCAAAGATTTACAAGCCCTGCAATCATGATGAATTCACAAAACACTTTTTCCATGAGCGATAACCAACGAAAAGCCCGCAGCATATGGCGTCTGCTGATTAATTATTTTCTGCGCGGCTTGCTGGTTTTGCTGCCCATTGTTCTCACAGTACTGATTATTGTATGGTTGGTAAACACCATTACCGACGTGCTGCATCTGCAGGAAATAAGCGGCAAGGAGTTTTTTATTTATACACTGCTGGTGATTAGCATCATTCTGACGGTGGGTTTCGTTACCCGTGGTGTAGTTGCGCGGCAGATTCTCGATTTTTTTGAAGGGATTATTGAAAAAGCTCCCGGTCTCAGTTTTATTTTCGGTACAACCAAAGACATGACCGAGGCCTTTGTGGGCGATAAAAAGAAATTTACCAAACCGGTATTGGTGTGTGTTGGAGACGGAATTTACCGCATGGGTTTTATTACCCAGGAAGATATGAAGATTATTGACATGCCCGGACACAGTGCTGTGTATTTGCCTTACAGTTACGGATTTAACGGTGAAATGCTGTTGGTGGAGAAAAGCAAAATCAAACCCGTGAATGCAGAAAGCAGCCACTGGACAAAGTACATCATCAGCGGGGGTGTGGCCGAGCTTGGCAAAATGGACTAATCCGCCTTCGGCCGAAAAATAAAACACTGGGGATAATTTTCAGGCTCATTTAATCGTTTAACCATAAATATTGCTTTTTTTCGCGTAACCTAAATCATGCATTTGCTCATCACCATTCTTCAAACCGACGCAGTAGCAACCACTGCCGCAAACACCGAACATATTTCCGCGCCCATTCTGGAAATTATGGTAAAAGGCGGTGTAACCATGATATTTCTGGCCATAGCCCTGCTGGCGGCCATTTTCTTTCTCATTGAACGATACATGTACATCAGAGGCCGCGCCAAAATGGACTTCAACCTCATGAACGTGGTAAAAGACCACCTGAAGGAAAACCGCCCCGACAGCGCCCTGGCTTACTGTACAAATACGCCTACTGCACAGGCACAGGTTATTGCCACCGGACTTCGTTTCTTAGGCAGCAACATGCGCGAAATTGAAAGTGCCATGGAAACACGTGCCAACGTGGAGCTAAGCGCCATGGAAAGCAACCTCAATATGCTCAGCCTGATCAGCCGACTGGCTCCCATGATTGGCTTTGTAGGAACAATCTGGGGGGTAATCAACATATTCTACGCCATCAGCGTAGACAACAACCTCAGTATCGGCGCAATATCCGGTGGTTTGTATCTGAAAATGGTAACCAGTTTTGCCGGCCTGCTGGTGGGTATCATTGCCTTCTTCGGCTATCAGATGTATATCCGCAAAATTGACCGTTTTGCAGAGCGTCTGCAGGAGCAAAACCTGGCCTTCCTGGAGCTGCTGAATAAATCCAACTTTTAATTACCGGTTTAGTCCCAATAACATGAAAATAGGAAGAAGCAAACGCGAAGAAGCAGAGGTGGAATCATCGTCTCTGAACGATATCATGTTCTTCCTGTTGCTGTTCTTCCTTATAGCCAGTACTCTGGCCAATCCCAATGTAATCAAGGTGATGCTGCCACAGGCAAAAACCACAAGCATAGTTAGTCCAAAATCCATACCCCTCACTGTAAGAAGAGATCCCGCCAATCCCGAAGCGCTGCAGGTTTTTATTGAGCAGCAGGAGGTAAGCTACAAAGAGCTTGAAAGTAAGCTGAAGGCGCTTCGAGATCAGTTTCAGGACACCATCAACAAAGATGCGGGCCTGGTGGTGGTGCTTCGTGCCGATGCCAAGGCCTACGTGCAGGATCTGGTGGATGTGATGCAGGTGGGTGCCAATTTGGGTATCAAAATGGTTTTGGCCACCGAGAAAAACAAAAAATAACCACCGGCGCGGTATGCGCATAACCGCAATTCTCCTTGTTTCCTTATTTAGCCTTAGTAAATTACAGGCACAACATGCATGGGCTTTTCGTGCCTATCCCGGTTTTCTGGCAGCACACCACGAAGACATGCAGGCCATGGGCAGCCACCTGATAGGGTTGGAAGCAGCAAGGGAATGGAGAATTGACAAAGACGGTGAACTGGCAAAAAAGCAGCGCCAACCATTTGCCGGTATAGGCGCCAACCATGTTATGCTGTTCAATGACATAAACGGCAATGTGAGTTCACTTTTTTGCTATTATGATGCAGGCATCAGCGGCAATGAAAAAACATCCCTGAGGTTTAGGCTCACCACCGGAATAGGCATGTTTTCCCGGCAGTGGGATGTATATACCAACCCGAGAAACCGCGCCATAGGCAGCCGGTTTAATGGCATGATGCAGGCGGCGATGTATGTACAAGAACCCATTTCTGTAAGAAAACAAATACAGCTGGGTCTCTCACTAATTCATTACTCCAACGGAAATTTCGGTCTGCCCAACTTGGGTATCAATATGCCATGCCTGTTTTTAGCTGTAAAACAGTCTGACGGCAACAACAATTATTACAAACCCCGCTACCCCGAAAACCACAACACCGTGGAATGGCAACCATCATTGCGCTTTGGTAAAAAGCAAATGAGCATGGACGATCCGCGCAACATTTTTAATTACCTGGCCGAACTGAAAGTGCTATATCCCAGTAAACCCTGGCGGTTCTGGACGGCCGCTATCAGCGGTTTTTACGACAGAAGCTATGTGTACACCAAGTTTCAACCGCTGCCAAAAGCGGGACTGGACAAAATCTCTGAGATTGCCATCAGCGGTGGCCATGAATACCGCGTTGGCCGCGTCGGTCTGGTCATGGACCTAGGCTTTTACATCTATCGCCCCGACGACACCAAACGGAAATATTATCAGGCACTGGGTGTAAAATATTACGCTTCTTCATCGCTTACGGCCATGGTACGCCTGCGCACCCACCTCAGTATGGCCGATTACGTGGAATGGGGTGTTTCTTACCGTATTCACACCAAAGCCACCGTAAAACCGAGGTTCAGAGAAGGTTTTAAATGGGCGTTTCGCGGTTTTAAACCTTAAAAAATATTCAAGGCTTTGATTACACTGGAGTTTTAAAATTCCGTTCTTACAGCCATCCGGCCTGCATTGCCACAACCTCCAAACCCTGATTAAAGCTGTGGGGCTCATAGCCTAATTCTTTTTGGGCCTTGCTGATGTCGAGTCCAGTAGTGGGCGGCCTTTTTGCCGGCTGATTGAGGGTTGTGCTGCTGACGAGTGAAATCGCATCCAGCTGAAAGCCAAAATATTGGGCCACACGCTCCATGAGCTCGTGTATGCCGAAGTAATCCGATCCGGCGATATTGTAAATGCCCTGTGCTTGTTTTTGTTCGGCAAGGAAGCATCCCATGGCCAAATCTTCGGCAAGGGTGGGTGTTCTATACTGGTCATTAACCACTTTGGCAGCAGTGCCATTCTTCAAGGTGTTGTAAGCCCACAAAACAATGTTGCTGCGGCTCATGTCTGATACCACGCCATACACCAGCACGGTTCTGAGAATAGCCCAGTTTTTGGCATATTGCGTCACCCTTTTTTCTCCCTCCCATTTGCTTTTGCCGTAATAACTGAGCGGTTTGGGCTGCTCATCCTCAGTATACATGGGATGTGTGCCGTCAAAAATAAAATCGGTGCTGAGGTGAATGAGCCGAAAGCCCAGTTCAGCCGATAAAAGAGCCAGATTTTCCACTGCATGTATATTCATGGCATCGCAGCCCACTTTATCTGACTCGCATGCATCTACATTGGTCATGGCAGCAGTATTGATAACTGACGCAGGCCTGTATTTCTCCATCAATACCCGCACGGAGGCATGGTCGGTGATGTCGGCTTCTTCATACACATAACCGGTTTTCACAGGGTGACGGTTGGGGCCTTTACCCGTTGCCACGAAAGCCTTTTCAGGGTGTTTTAGGTATAAATCGGTGAGTTTTTGGCCCAGTAGGCCGTTGGATCCGGTAATAATGACCATGGTACTGCAAAGTAACAAGAGAATTGCATTTGTTATTCATGCACTATGCTTCAATCATTTTGTATTTTTGTAGCATGAAACTGGTAACCTTTGCTCACAATGGTGAAACATCCGTAGGACTTTATACCGGCAATGCGATCTATTCCCTGAATACCATCAATCCGGCTTTGCCGAAAGATATGGCAACCTTTCTGAAAGACTGGGAAAACAACGCCAAAGCGGCACACGGCATTGAGCATGAAATTGCCGAGGGCAAACACGCGTCGGTTGCCGTTGCATACAATCCTGCTTCCCTGTTGGCTACTGTACCCAATCCCACAAGCTGTAGAGACGGATATGCTTTCCGTCAGCATGTGGCGGCCGCGCGACGCAACCGCGGAGTGCCCATGATACCGGAGTTTGACATGTACCCCATTTTTTATTTCACCAACCACCAGGCCATTCAGGGTCCCGGCGATATTTTCTGCATGCCCGACCATTTCGAGAAACTGGACTTTGAACTGGAGGCCGCCGTAGTGATTGGTAAAAAAGGCCGCAATATTAAAGCAGCTGAGGCCGACAACTACATTGCAGGCTATATGATTATGAATGACATAAGCGCCCGCCGTCTGCAAATGGAAGAAATGTTGCTAAACCTGGGGCCTGCAAAAGGCAAGGATTTCAGCACCGTAATCGGACCGTGGCTTGTTACTCCCGATGAACTGCAACCCTACCGCATACCCGCCAAACCCGGTCACGCCGGCGCGAATTACAACCTGCGCATGACCTGCACCGTAAATGGCGTTCAGGTGAGCCAAGGCAATATGGGCGATATGGACTGGACCTTTGCCGAAATCATTGAGCGCTGCGCCTATGGCGTAGACATCCATCCCGGCGATGTTATTGGCAGTGGCACCGTGGGAACGGGTTGCTTTCTGGAACTGAATGGAACCGGCAAGTTAAACGACCCCGGCTACAAAGAGCAGTGGCTGCAGGACGGCGATGAAGTGGTGCTGACCATCGATGGTTTGGGAACCCTGCGCAACACCATCCGCAAGGAAAACTCGAATTTCAGTATTCTAGCGCTGAAAAAGCAGATGCTGTAAAATCAATAATGAAACCGCCACACCAACCCCAGCACAAAGCGCAGCGGCTCTACGGCATAGCCCTGCGCTGACATAAATGCATTCGAAACCCCGTAATTCACAAGGTAATTGTTGATATGGGCCATTTTAAAAGTTACGATTACCGTTTTTACCTCACCGGAAAGGAACAAATCCGCCACAGGGTAGTTGCCACTGGGTCTTCCCACGTTGCTGATATAAAACGTGTTCATATCAGGCCTGTAGGCCCACGCCTTGTATTGGCTTTGCCAGGCCACGTCCACGCCAAAGCGACTGTGCAATGCCTTTTTGAACATATACCCCTGTAAATACAGGCTGCTTAGGCTGCTGAACAGGGGTGCTGACCAGACGTTTTCATCCGAAATATTTTGCAGGTAGAAAATGTGGTCGGTGTGAAGCTTGCCTGCCTGCAGGTGGATGTGACCGCGTAGCCGGTTGTAGGTTATTTCAGCCGAGCGCCTGAAAACCGCATCACCGCTGTTATATATCAATCCTTCGGCCTTGCCGCTGATATATGCCAACCCAACCCTTGTGCGCTTTCCATGGTGGGCTACGCCCAATTCAACAGCTGTACTCTTCACTGCCGGCCAACTATTGCTGATGCGAAACTGGTTGCTGAAAAACTGCTGCTGAAACATGCCCGGTGTTGCCTGCTGTGCCTGATAGCGTCCGGTAATCATCCATCTTTTTAACGGATTCCACTGACCGTTCAACACCAGGTTGTAATCGCCTTTGTTGTAGCCGTTCAGATACGTAGCGACATCAGCCTGCCACAGCCAGTTTTTGCGCTGCCCGTAGGCATCGGCATGCAGGCCCTGCGATACATTTTCGTCTTTGCCCGACAAAAAATACTTTGCGCCGTAACTCATCCATTCGTAGCTATACCATACCCTCATACCTGTTTGCATATGTGCGGTTTTGATATGGTGTCCAAGCCCAAGCCGGTTGCTAAGTCCGTTCCAAACACTGCTGTCATTCAGGCTGTCGGCACTTCTATAGTTTTGAGCGCCGTAAAAACCCGTATCTCTGAGGGGATCAAGGTAGCGATACTGTGTTCGCGTCCAGTCGGCGCGGTGGAAGAGATATGGTTTGCCTTTGCCCATGCTGTATTGTGTTTCAGCAAGATGATGCCGGCTTCCGTAAACCGATTGCGCACGGGACAGACTGGCTCTGTATACCCCGCGGGTATTAAAACTGAAGCGTGCCTGCGTGTCGATAGCCTTATCGTTGTAGAACAGTGAATCATTGGTCATTCCACCATTTTCCAGTCGCCGGGCACGGTTCCAGGTAAGGATAGTAAACTGCTTCAAGCGCCCGGTTTTCGAAGTATAACAGCTACCCAGCGATGTTCCCCTGTGCAAGTGATCCTGCTTGCTGTTGATGTAATATTCCTTATTGTTCACACTGCGATAATCCAGGGCAATGTTCCAGTTTTTGCGAATGTTTTGCGTATGCTGCGCTTGCAGGGCAATTAATCCGCTGCCACCCTGCTGGTAGTTGAAACGGGTAAGTGGTACTTTTGCCCGGTAAAAAGAGAACATTTCGGGATTTGCGTTCTGAAAACAATATGGGTTAAACCCCGTCTGTAAACCTGTCTGCACAGAGGGTTGAAGCAGCAGGCTTTTCTGTGGTGAGGCATAATGGCCCAAATCCAAAACGGGCTGCCCGGTTGCCCTCGCAATATCATAGCGCTGAACCATGGGCATTGTGCTGTCCCATCGGGCAAACGAATCTCTTCCGGCGCTTAGATCCGTGTAGCGGACAGTTCCGGGATCACTTTTGGTGCCTGTGAGTTTGCGCAAACTATCGGTGCGGCTCTGCGGTGCTTCGCGTTCCATGCGGCCCATTCCACCCCGAATCTGGGCATGCAGGTGCAAGCCGGAAGCTAACACCACAATCCAAACCGCCAAACGCATCATGGTTGCAAAATTGCATGATTTTTTTCCGGCCACATCTATTTTAAATTAAAAATTGTTGGCTTCACATTGCCTTATTGCGCATCCGGCACTCAAATTGCCCGCTTCCCCTAACTTTGCACCATGATTATAGACATCAAGGGCAAAACCGCAGTTGTATGCGGAAGCACCGCCGGCATCGGCAAAGCCGCAGCCATGGAACTGGCGGCCTCCGGCGCCACCGTAATTCTGCTGGCACGCAACGAGAAAAAACTAAAGCAAACTCTGGCCGAACTGCCCGGCACCGGCCACAGTTATAACGTTGCCGATTTTAGCAACAATGCACAGGTAGCCGAAGCCGCAGCCCGCATAGCCGCTGCGCATACCGTTCATATATTGGTAAACAACACCGGCGGTCCCCCCGCAGGGCCGGCCCACACCTCCGAAACCACAGCGTTTATAGAGGCATTTCAGAACCATCTCATCAACAACCACAACCTTGCACAAGCGTTTATCCCCGGGATGAAAGCTGCCGGCTACGGCCGTATCATCAATGTTATCAGCACCAGCATAAAAGTGCCCCTGCCCAACTTGGGTGTTAGCAATACCATCCGCGGAGCGGTAGGCAACTGGTCAAAGACCTTGGCCAACGAACTTGCTGCCTTTGGTATCACGGTAAACAACGTACTGCCCGGAGCCACCGAAACCGAGCGCCTCAGCCGCATTATAGAAAATAAAAGTACGAAAACCGGTACCGACATCGATGCGGTAAAGGCCGAAATGCTGCACGAAATTCCCGCAGGCCGTTTTGGCAAACCCCAGGAAGTCGCCAATGCCATCTGTTTTCTGGCCTCCGATAAAGCTGCCTACATCAACGGAACCAACGTGGTGGTGGACGGAGGACGTACCGCCTGTCTTTAAACCCTTATGAAATACTGGATACAAGCATTTAGGCTGAAAACCCTGCCCCTGGCGGTTAGCGGCATTGCCCTGGGTGCTGCCCTTGCCGGCATGCACAACAAGTTTGACGGCACAGTTTTCTTTCTGGCAGCGCTAACGGCGGTGAGTTTACAAATACTGAGCAACCTGGCCAACGATTACGGTGATTTTATGAAGGGCACGGATGGGGCCGCCAATCGCACCGACAGAGCCCTGGCATCGGGCAGCATCAGCCCGGCACAAATGAAAACCGCAATTATCGTTAATGGTTTTTTATCGCTGGGACTGGGATTGCTGCTGTTGTATGTATCCTTGCCCAACCTAAAAGCTTTCGGATTTTTCCTTGCCCTCGGCATCTTAGGCATTCTGGCCGCGCTGGGCTATACCATGGGCAAACGTGCCTTTGGCTATTCCGGGCTGGGCGATGCAGTTGTGTTTGTTTTTTTTGGTTCCGTGGCGGTATGCGGCACGTTTTACCTCATGGAAGGCAATCTGATGCCTCAGATCTGGCTGGCAGCCATCGGCATGGGATTGCTGAGTGCCGCCGTTTTGAATATAAACAACATGCGCGATACCGAAACGGACACACTGGCCGGTAAACGAACCCTGGCTTTACGGCTGGGCAAGCGCCTGTCTTTGGTGTACCACAAAGCCCTGCTTTTGCTGGGTTTTCTATTTGTTTTTACCAGCTTTTTGAGCGAAGAAGGCAGTTTGCAAATTCGTCCCAATCTTACAGAACCCATGCTATTGTTACTGGTATATGCCCCGGTCATTTTGTTGCTTACGCGCCATACAAACCGGGTTTCTGAACTGAACACCTATGCAGCACCTACAACCCCTGAAACCCGCGCTCCTTGGAACGCCGAACTAAAAAACCTCAGCCTCACCATCTTGCTGAAGGTAGGTGTGTATGCCCTCACGGTGTGGCTTTTTGTGGGGTAGACGGCGGCAAACATGGTGACTAAACAGCATTGTTCCCCTTTGCTCGTTGACTGGTTCAAGGCTGTTTGGAGCAAAGTCACACTTCCGAGTTTTCCCCTATTGATTTCAGAACCACATACACTGGCACACCCAGCGCAACAATGCCCAGCCCGATGCCCGAATTTTTCCATTCAAACACCATGAGGCTCACGGCCACAAAACCTGCCAGCAGCATGTATAGAATAGGCACAACCGGATAACCGATAACCTTGTAAGGTCTTTGCATATCGGGTTCGGTTTTGCGAAGACGCAGCAGACCTGCCACCGTAACCATATAAAACAGCAGGGATGCAAATGTGCAGTAGTTTAGCAAATCGCCGTAGCTGCCGCTAAGGCAAAGCACCGATGCCCACAGCGCCTGTGCCCAGAGCGCATTGGCCGGAACGCCGTTTTTGTTTAAAGTACCTGCGGCTTTGAAGAACAATCCGTCTTTGGCCATGGTGCTGAACAGCCGTGCCCCCGCGAGGATCATTCCGTTGTTGCAACCAAAGGTGCTAATCATGATGAGTATGGTCATTAATATTACACCGGGCTCGCCAAAAATCATTTGCGCTGCAGATGTTCCTACACGGCCAAATGGCGCATGGCTGATTCCTCTGCTTTCAACTGAACCCAGGGAAGTTCCCTGTAGCGGAAGTACAGACAGATAGGCTAGGTTTGCCAGTATATAAAGCACTGTAACCATTAGCGTACCCAAAAACAAGCTGCGCGGAATATTGCGCTCGGGCTGACGAATTTCACCGGCAATAAAGGTGACGTTGTTCCAGGCATCCGAGCTGAACAAACTGCCTACCATAGCGGTACCAAATGCGGCCAACAGTGCCAGCGAACCTATGGAGTGCCAGTTTATGCTTTTTTCAGCGGAGTCAGTGGCGCGAAAGGCATTTTCAAAATTTTGATGGAGATAATCAATTTTCCCGCCAATAACAAAAGCTGCCACCACCAAACCCAGAATGGCCAGCATTTTGGAGAGGGTAAACAAGCGTTGCAGCCATTTTCCTTCCTCTATGCCCATGGTGTTTACAGCGGTAAGAAATACAATCAGCACGATGGCCAGTACCTGTGCCCAGGAAACGGTGAAACTGCCCAATTGAACCAAAATGTGGTTCTCGTTCCAGAAAGGAAATATTTGTCCGGTGTATTTGGCAAAAGCCACTGCCACCGCGGCGATTACCCCTGTTTGTATAACCGTGAAAACTGTCCAGCCGTAAACAAACCCAGTAAGTTTGCCAAAGGCTTTTTGAATGTATACGTATTGTCCGCCGGCTTTGGGCATCATGCCCGCCAGTTCACCATAGCTAAGGGCACCCAGCAGGGTAATAACACCCGCCAGCAACCATGCCAGCAAAAGCCAGCCCGAACTGCCCACACCGCGGGCCATATCGGCAGACACGATGAAAATACCCGAGCCTATCATGCTGCCCGACACGATGAGGGTGGCATCAAGCAGGCCCAGGCCTTTTTTTTGGACTAAATCACTCAATGTGCAGTATCCAATTAATATGTGAATATGTAAATTAGATATGCAAGGCTAGATAAACATAAAAAAGCGCCAAGGAAATTAAAATTTCGACCCAACTTAAAGTCTAATTTAGCGTCAGTATTAAATTTATTTGGAACAAGGTCATATGATTTTTTATCTACTGTGAATAAGACAATTCCTAAAACACTTAAAAACAAACCGATTAATGCAATAATCAACAATAACATAAAGTTAAAATATAGTTTAATGATACCAAGACTAATTAAACCTATAAACAAACTTAATACCCCTAATTTTATAATCACCTGCGAATTAGGTAGATAATATGCATTATCTAAAAGTCTTAACCTGCTTTTTTGCCTGCTGTACAAAAAATAAATCAAAAATCCTACCATCATCCAACCAGCCGCCACCAGTAGCGTCTGCTGATCCAACCCAATAATCATACCTAGGCAAACCAATGCGCCCATGATGGGTACAAAAGGCATCAGCGGTGTTTTGAAGGGCCGCTGAATTTCGGGTGAGGTTTTGCGCATGATGAGAACACCTAGGCTCACCAGAATGAAAGCAAACAGGGTTCCAAAAGAGGTTAAATCGCCTGCCACATGAATAGGTGCAAACGCGGCAAACAATCCCACAAATACAAACAGGATGATATTGGCTTTGTAAGGTGTCTTGAATTTGGGGTGAAGGTCGGAGAATACTTTTGGGATGAGACCGTCGGTACTCATGGTATAAAACACACGGCTTTGCCCCATCAGCATCACCAGTATTACGGAAGAGAAACCCGCCAGAATGGCAATGGTTACAGCGGTTGCCAGCCATTCATAACCGCGCATGAAGTTGGAGATGGCATAGGCCACGGATGCCTCACCTCCTTTGGCGGGATCGGCAAAATCTTTCCAGTTGGCTACACCTGTGAGAACGTGCCCAAAAAGGATATAAAGAATGGTGCAAACCACCAGCGAACCGAGAATACCGATGGGCATATCTCGTTTTGGATTTTTGGCTTCCTGGGCGGCAGTAGAAACGGCATCAAAACCAATGAAGGCAAAGAACACAATACCTGCTCCACCGATGATGCCGCCCCAGCCGTGGCGGAAAAATCCGTCATAGGCGTTTTTAATTTCACCATCAGGGTTCAAGACGGGTTTAGTTCCTTCGGGAATCAGGTAGGGCTCGTAGTTGGCAGGGTTGATGAACTTCCAGCCGATGAAAATGAAAAGCAGCACGATGGCTACTTTCACAAAAACGATGATGGCGTTGATGAAAGCCGACTCCTGCGTGCCTTTGATAAGCAGCAGGGTAAGCAGGCTAAGAATTCCGATCGCAGGCAGGTTCATAATGCCGTGCACCCCGCTTTGAGAAACCTCAAACGGGGAATGGCACCATTCATAGGGTATCCCGTCTCCCAGCAGGTTGTTCAGGTATTCGCTCCAGGCAATGGAAACAGTAGCGGCACCGAGGGCATATTCCATAATGAGCGCCCATCCGATAATCCAGGCCACAATTTCTCCCATAGTTACATAGCTATAGGCATACGCGCTTCCGGCAATGGGAATCATGGAGGCAAATTCAGCGTAGCATAACCCGGCAAAAGCGCATCCGATGGCAGCTACCACAAAGGCCAGGGTTACACCGGGTCCTGCTGCCTGTCCGGCCGCAGCCGCAGTTCTCACAAACAATCCGGCGCCGATGATGGCGCCAATGCCCAGGGCTACAAGGCTCCAGGCACCCAAGGTGCGTTTTAAGCTACTGCCGTCGGCTTGC
>VGGQ01000035.1 GCA_016868535.1 Bacteroidota bacterium
TGCCTATACATGCCAGTTATCCGATACTTACGACCCTGCTCCGAAACGAACTCGGCTTTGAAGGTGTGGCTGTTACTGACTGGGAGGATGTATACAAGCTGCACACCACACACAAGGTTGCTGAAACGCTGAGAGATGCTGTGAAAATGGCGGTGATGGCGGGCATTGATATGAGCATGACCCCTAATGATTTTCAGTTCAATGAACTGTTACTGGATTTGGTAAAGTCGGGTGAAATTCCCGAAAGCCGCCTGGATATGTCTGTGAGACGCATTTTGAAGCTCAAAATGGATTTAGGGCTTGAAAATATGGTCAATACAAAAATGCAGGCCGGTTATCCGCTATTTGGTTCAGACAGCTTTACCCGTGTGGCTTACAACGCCGTAGCCGAATCAATAACCCTGCTGAAAAATGACGGAGATGTGTTACCGTTATCACCCGGAACCAAAGTATGGGTGATGGGGAACGCTGCCAACAGCCTCAATTACCTGAACGGAGCCTGGTCACAGACCTGGCTTGGACAAGATGCAAGGTTCAACGAACCCAACAAAATGACCATTCTGCAGGCTTTGCAGGCCGGATATGGCAAGGAAATAATTACGGAGGTAAAGCCGCAATATGTTTTGAAGAACCAGCGGAAACCAAAAATCCTGCCGGGTGCCGTAATCTATTGCCTTGGCGAAACGCCAGCCACTGAAATCCCCGGAAACATTGATGATCTGGCTATTGCCATTCCGGAAGAAGACCGCAAGGTGCTGGAATCGTTAAAAGCCCGAAAAGTGCCTGTGATACTGGTGTTGCTTTTAGGAAGGCCGCGCATCATAACCGATCTGGATAAATTGAGCCGTGCAGTAGTGCATGCCTACATCCCGGGACAGGAGGGCGCAAAGCCGCTGTCGGACTTATTGTATGGCAAGATTAATCCTTCAGGCCGGTTGCCCTTTACCTACCCGCGTTCATCAGGAGATATTGTGCACTACGACCGTAAACGTACAGAAGATAATGATATCAATTTCGGGAGCAGTGGATACAATCCTCTGTATGATTTTGGCCATGGTCTTTCCTATACCCGTTTTGATTACTGGGGCATGAGCGTCAAGCCGGAAAACGACACCTTTAATATCCAGGTACTTTTAAAAAATACAGGAAGTAGGGAAGGCAAGGAAGTTGTGCAGGTTTACTACCGTGATGAATTCGCCCCGGTCACCCCGGCTCAGAAAAAACTTTGCGCATTTAGCAAAATAAGTCTGAAACCCGGTCAGAATGCCAAAGTAACACTCAAAGCTCCCTTCTCCGATTTAGGAGACATTGGCGCCGATATGAAACCCTTTAAAGCATCCGGCACAATCGTTTTCCACGCCGGACAGCAAACCGTAACCCTTAACCACAAACCCTGATGAGCAGAATATTATATTTCATTCCCGCTGTGGCAGCACTGTTGCTGTTTCCGGTTTATTCCTGTAAGCAATCCGACCCGCCTGACAATAAAAACCGGGTTATTCGCGATTCCGGTGACCTTGTGTTTTCCGGCTATGGCTGGAACATAAAGTCAAGCACGGGTCCTGTCGGACCGGGCCCCAATTATTTTAACGGCAGCGACAGCATGGTATGGGTAGACAGTAAGGGCTACCTGCACCTGCGCATTGCCCAAATAAATGGCAAGTGGCAAAGCAGTGAGATAATATGTACGGAAAACTCAGGATACGGAACCTATGTGTTTTGCCTGGAAAGTGATGTGGCAACCTTCAACGAGCGTGTGGTTTTGGGGTTGTTTACCTGGGATGATAATTCCTTTAAAGAGCAGGCAAACAGTGAGGTTGATATTGAGTTTTCCAAATGGTTTAAGGCCGGCGACAGCTCAACATTAACATATTCGGTTCAGCCGGTAATATTCGATAATCCCATTGCCTACAGTGAAAGGTCGTTCAAGCCTGTGATGCAGGTTGGTAAATTAAAACAGCCCAGCACACACCTGTTTAACTGGCGCACCGATCAGGTTACCTGGAATTCCTATACAGGTTCGGTGTATCCGGGCGGAAGTCCGCTGGCAAGCTGGAGTTTTAACCTGAGCAATCCGGTTAGAACCAAGATTGAGGGTGGCAATGTTTCTAATCCCATAATAATTCCGGCACCGGGTGCCACCACACGTGCACGCATGAATTTGTGGCTGCTGAATGGTTTGCCCCCCTCTGACGGAAAACCGGTAGAAGTGGTGGTTCGCTCGTTTGAGTATATCCCCTAAAAAACAAAAAAGGAGGCACAAAGCCTCCCTCTTTGTATATCAAACCAAATGATTATTTGCTATTGATGAAGATGCGCTCTTGGTAGCTGCCTTCTGCGGTGTTAATCACTATCAGATACATACCTGGTTTAGCGCTGTTCAGGTTGATTTCGGTGTTAATGCTATTGCCACTGAAACCTTTGCTGTAAATCTTCTGACCTACAACATCCGTGATTTCAATAGATCCTGATGTCATGCTGCTGAACATAGCATTTACCACAAACAAGCCATTACCGGGGTTGGGATACACTTTCACACCACCTGATGCAATATTTGCATTGCCCAGAGTGGCGCAGCTTACACATTTCTCCCAGCAAACAGCAGGCAGTGTGGTGTCTGCTTTTACCACGCCCATGCGGTTGGTAAACTGACCTGTAGTTTTGGTGCAGCTTTCGCCACCGGCAAATGTTTCTTTGGTTGCCCAGCCGTCCAGTGTAAACAGATATTCAAAGGTGTCTGTAGCATTTAGGGGTAGGGTGATTTCGTAAACCTTGTCGTTGTCGGCATCGGTCATGGTGTTGCAAGTACCACACCAGCCGTTAAATGATCCATTCAGGTTTACGGCAGTAAATGAAGATGTGTATTTGCTCAAATCTACATTAAAGGTAACATTGGCTTTTTCTTTGGTGTTTGCGCAGCTTACGCAAGATTCAAAGCACACAGCATCGAGAACTGCGTTGCCGGTGATTTTCATGAAGCGGTTGGTGTAGCCTGCGGTTGTTTTGGTGCAGGATGAACCTTCTTTCATCATCTCTTTTACCGCCCAGCCATCGAGAGTAAACAGGAACTCAATTGAATCCTGAGGCAGGGGCAATTTTACTTCCCAGATTCCGTCTTTATCAGCATCGGCCATGGGGTTGCAGTTGCCACACCATCCGTTGAAGCTGCCGTTTACAAATACACCGGTGAAAGCGGCGCCTTTGTATTTATTCATGTCTACCTTGAATGTAATATCGTTGGTGCACTCGCTGCAACTTGCCCAGCAAACGTTGCTGAGAACCTTGGTGCCAGTTACTATCAGAAAACGGTTGGTGTAAATTCCTGTGGTTTTGGTACAGGCGCTTCCGGAAGTAAGTTTCTCCTCACCTTTCCAGTTGTCTACTGTGAATTTATATTCAATGGAATCCTGTGTAATGTCGAAAGTGCCGCTGAAAATTTTGTCGCCGTCTGCGTCTGTTAGCTGGTTGCTATTGCCAGACCAGCTGTTGAAGTTGCCGGAAACATATACGTTGGTGTAAGAACCACTGTACTGTTTCATGTTCACGTTGAAGGTAACTAATTTTTTGGTTACGGAACAGGCAGCGCAGCTTTCGAAGCACACTTTGTTTAAGGTTGTGTTTCCGGTGAGTTTTACAAAGCGGTTGGTGTAACCGCCTGTGGTTTTGGTGCAGGAACTACCCACAGTCAGCTTCTCCTGCTTTGACCAATTGTCCATGGTAAACTTGTACTCGATGGAATCATCGGTTATGTCGATTGTGCCGTCCCAAACGCCGTCTTTGTTAGCGTCGCTGAGCGCATTGCTGTTGCCCGACCAGCTGTTGAAATTGCCACTCACATACACGGTTGTGAATGAGCCACCGGCATACTCGTTCATGTCAACCTGAAAAGTAACTTTCTTTTGAGCCGTCAGGCCTGTGAAGAGAGCGCTCAGGAATAAAGCGGTAATGATTTTTTTCATGTCTGTTTTAGTTTAATTATAAACAAAGGTAGAAAAAATCAATCATATTGTAAAAAAAACAATAAGATTATTGTAAAAAATACAATAAGTATGCATTGGAGAGCGAGAAAATATTGTCTAAATTACTACATATCAAATAAATAAGATATGTTTATAAAATTAATTTACTGAAATAAATGGGTTTTATCCGCGGCTTGTTGAAGTTATTTTGGGCAACCCTGCTACAAAAAGTATCAGCGCCTGAGGACCACTTTTCTGTAATCTGCCGTGTATGCCCCCACCACACCGTAAGCACCGGGTACATTGCCCATGATTTTGCCGGGCAGCTGGCTGATGCTTTGCTGTTGCCAGATATGGGCATTTCGGGTATTGTAGAAACTGAACAGGGATTTGCTGATATTTTCGAGGTGAAACTCAATACCGACAGGCCTTTCAGTGGCTGTTTTCAGCAGCGGATCAGAGGTGTAAAAAACCATGTATTTTTTCACCCCGTTGAAAGTGGCATCCGAGAAAATCACTTCGCGTGAACTGTAATTGTTGTAGTCATTGTCTACTGCGGCAAGGTCATCCGAATAAAGGGAAATAAGGTCTTTTTGTAAAAAACTGTCGGATAACTTTCCGGTGTAATCATAGACATACCTGTAGCTTGTTTTGTAGAGGTAGCAGCGGTAATGGTTATCGAAAACGGCATCATCATCAAACCATACAGCCACCGAAAAAGCAAGACCAATGCCGGGTATAAGCTGCCTGGTTGTGTCAAAGGTTTTTATGACAACCCCCCTGGGTACGATTTCCGAAATACTGAATGTTTTACCATTTACTTTACCCAGGAAAATAAAGGTATCGCCGGCTTTCAGGGAATTGGAGCCAAACAGGTGAATGCCTTTTCCTTTGTAAAGTGAGGTATCTTTTGTCTGGTTTGTTTTGTGAATGGAGAAAAACGCGTTCGCCACAGGCATGTCTTTGCTCCCAAACGGTGCGGTAAGCCTGCAATCTACCGTTAAAATACTGTCGGGTGTTATAAAGCAATGCATTGCAGGCAAGGGTGTTGCCTGGTTATCCGGATTGTAGGGAATTTCCTTTACGCATCCGCTCAAAACGGCTATAGCTGCAATATGTAGGATGCGATATCTCAAAAAGCGATTTTGTAACTGATATTGGGCAATAAGGGCAACATGCTTACCTGGTATAGCTTTCGGTTGCCTAGTTTGTCGAAGCCGGGGTTGATGTAGAAAGGATTTAAGCGGTTGTACACATTGAAAAAGCCCAGGGTCCAGTATCCGGTATATTCTTTCCGTTGATTTTGCAGTGTAATGCTGATATCCAGCCTGTGGTTATCAGCAGCCCTGGTGTTGTTGCGGTTTCCGTAGATGAAAATATCGCGGTAGGGATCGTTGGGTGTGGGTGAGCTGTAAACTGCCACAGGCAGGGTATAGGCAAAGCCACTGTTGAATGTCCAGGCGGCATTGATGTCAATATGTGGCTTCCAGTGGTAAACACCCGCCAGGTAGAGGTTATGGCGGCGGTCGTATCGGGCCGGAAATGATTGTCCATTGTTCAAATCTGCAAACCAGCGGCTGTTCCACATGAGGGTATAAGCCACCCATCCGTTTAGTTTTCCGATAGTTTTTTCTGCCAGCATTTCCAGTCCGTAAGCCTCGCCATTACCTGCAGTTACGGCATCTTCCCAGTTTTTGCCTGAGGTAACATAGCCGGCATTGTCTTTATACTCCAGAATATTACCGAAACTGCGGTAAAATATATCTGTTATGAAGGACCAGGATGAGTTGCTTTGTGCATAGCCCAGGCTCAGTTGATCGGCTCTCCCGGGTTGAAACTGCCGGTTGCTGGGTGCCCAGATATCGCTGGGAAGGCCGAGGCTTAAGTTGTTTAGCAGGTGAAAAAACTGTCGGTTTCGGGTAGCTGAGGCATGCAAGAAGCGGTTGTTGCGAAGTTTGTATTTGAGATTGAGCCGGGGCTCAGGCATCACAAAATAGTAGGGCTCGGGCAATTTAAAGCTACTAAGTCTCAGGCCTGCCGAGCCAGTCCAGCGCCGCTCACCATTGAACTGAAACTCAGTGTAGGTAAAATACTCGGGCACATTCAGGCGGGCATCGTTAAAAACAAGATCACTTTCGGTATTATTAATGCGGCTGTACTGATTTCTGTTTCCGGGAATAAACCTGTGATTGGCTGCGCCAAATCCCTGTTCCCATACCCAACCAGGTTTGATGCGCAGGCGTATTTCCCATGCCGCTTCCATATCCTGAATGCCATTTTCCAGTTCATAGCGTGTGTAATCGTCCACATTGGTTTGCGGGTTTAATTTGCTTTCTCTTTGGAAGGAAAATTCGCGGCTGTATTCATAAACGTACCTTGTTATATGCGCTCTGAGCAGCCATTCCATGCCGGTTCTTGCCTGATAATTCCATTTGATACCCGCCACACGGTTACCCCAGCCTGTTAACTGCTTTTTGCGTTCTTCCGTGCTGATTTCGGGCTGTTCATTTTTAGCATATTCATTGAGTCCGCCAATATCCTGACCGGCATAGATACCAGCACTGATGCGGCTTTTGCTGTTGAAACGATGGGTAATACGCGCATTTAAATCCCAGAAATAATAGATATTGTTGGGATTGATGCTGTCGCTTAGGTTGAAAAATGAGGCGGCTTGTGCAGCCATAAGGTCCATGTAGCTGCGGCGCATGGACAGCGTGAAGGTGGTTCTGTCTTTCCATATGGGACCTTCCAGAAAAATGCGCCCCGAGAGTAGGCCTACATTGGCAATTCCGCTCAATTTTTGACGGTTTCCCTCCTTACTTTGTACCGATATAACGCTGCTCATACGACCGCCATACCGAGCGGGAAAACTTCCTTTCAGCAACCGTGCCGAGCGGAGCGCATCGTCGTTGAAAACAGAGAAAACGCCAAACAGGTGATAGCTGTTAAATACCGGTACGTCGTCCAGCAGCACCAGGTTCTGGTCTGCGGCTCCACCGCGCACATACATGCCCAGCATGCCCTCACTGCCGCCTACCACCCCGGGCAGCATACTCAGGGTGCGCACCACATCGGGCTCTCCGAGCAACTGTGGCATCCAGCCCAGGCGAATGCGGTTCATTTCGTGCTGGTCGGTCTGTCCCTGAACAACCGACTGAAGACCACGTCCTTTCAGTGCCTGTATGTGCACCGCATCTAGGGTTGTGGATTGTTTCAGCATTTCGTACTGCAGGTTGTAATCGCGGTCAATATTCAGGGTATCTGTAACAGGATTGTATCCCGGATAGGTGACTTGCAGAACATGTATTCCTGTAGGAAGTCTCAAGCTGAAAAATCCTGCATCGGAGGTAGTTGTCATGTGTGGCTTTAGCAGGGTGCCCACCACGGCGGCACTGATAAATTCGCCATTGCCTGCAGATAAAATCCGTCCTGAAATGCGATAACCTGCATCGGGACTCCGGGGAAGGCGTTTTTGCAGAAAAATTTGTCCGTTTATAGCTTCATACCGCAGTCCGGCACTTGCCAGAAAATCGTGGAGGGCCAGTGAGGCGCGCACCTTCCGGTAGCTGAAGCTGAATTTTTTGTCTTTTTCAGGGGCCAGCGCGGCATCGTATTGAAAAGGCAGTCCAATGCGTTGTTCGAGACCGGCGATAGCAGTTTGGAAAGAAACGGAGACGGCGGTGTAGCTGATATTTTGCGAAAGACCTTTGTCTTGCGCTAACAGCCCGTTAACTGCGAGCAAACAAGCAGACAGAATAAATAAGCCTCTCACGAGGTAAAATTAAAACAAAAAGAGGTTTGCCTGAACACTCAGGAGCTTACTTTTTTTGGCTGTCAGCATAGTCAAAAACCTTTTTCAGCAAAGCGGTACCGCGTTCTACCGGATTGGAGCGTATGGCATTCTCCTGCTGTTCTATCTCCTGAAACAATGTATTGTTGGCTTTTTCGGTCACATAAGCATTCAGGTCCGGATTTATATCCTGTTTGATACCCAGCAGGGTTTTGTTAAGTGGTTTATTGATTTCACGAATAATTGGATTCCAGTATTCGGTAATTTTTACATCGTTGAGTGCCTGTTGTATAACAGGTTTAAAGGCTTGATGCAGCGCTTCTGATGTGGTATTTTTCAGGTATCGGGTTGCCGCACCGTTGCCTCCGCGCAGAATTCCCATGGCATCGGCGAAAGACATATTTATTACGGCATCTTTAAAAATAGGCATGGCTTTTCCCATGGCATTCTCTGCGCCTTCGTTCATGGCTTTCACGCCTTTGTCGAGTTGTCCGCCAATGGCGGCGTTCAGCACTGCATTTCCGCGGATCTTGCTTTCAAGGTCGCGCACTTCCGGAGGCAGCAGAATCTTTCGTACATCATTTTGAAAAAATGCTCCGGGTTTGTTCAGGGATACTGTTCCTTTGCCAACACCATTTATCAGGGCTTCCTTGAGGCCGGAGGCTACCTCAGACTGAGACGGAACCTTGCGTTCCACGGGGGAAGGGCTTATCTGAACCGGTAGCCGGTTTAGGGTATCGCAGGCGGAAATCAAGGCTACAGCTGCCAGAGAAGAAAAAAGTATGCGCATTATCATTGGATTGATAAAGACAAATTTAGTACCGGTTTTCAGAACAGGGTACTGCTTAGTGAATTTTTCCTTCATCCTCCGGAAATATAGCACTGGCAGTCTCTTTGAAAACCCACCATTTTTGTCCGATGAAGTTTATCATCATTCCCACAGTGGTAGCGCCAATTGCAGCAAGAAATTTATCCAGTTTGATGGTGAATAAAGGCTTTTGCAAGGCTTGTTCCGTGGGTATAATCAGCATCTGAAATTCATTGTCGGGAAGCCACTGAAGAAAAAATTCATTAGAAAGTACGTTCAGCAAGCCGCTAATGCTGTAGAGTGCTATGTATCTGGCAAAGCGCTTGGTATCGCGGTTTTTCTGACCCCAGGTCCATGTTTTGTTCAGGTAGTAATTGAACAGGGTTGAAGAAACAACACTGATGGATTTGGCGATGAACGTGGGTATCCATGGCAGCATGGTGAGCCCATAGTAAATGCTCAGGTCCATTCCAAAACACATGGCACCTACAATACCAAATTTGGTCAGTTCTATATAGGTTTCGCGGGAAATCATGGTTTACGGTTGCTGGATCAGTTTTCCGTTTTCAAAAGTACATTCGGCACCCATGAAGAAACAAGCATTTTTTGCTGTATGCCCTGCGGGAAAATTAAAAATTACCGGATAATGATAGCTGGAAGTGACATTTTGGATGATTTTTTTTGCTGTTTGGCCATAGGGAACAGCATTGTCTTTCATGTCGGTCACACCGCCGACAATGAGACCATTTAGTTTTTTAAGCAATCCGGCCCTTTTTAGTGACATCATCATGCGGTCTATGTGATACAGGTATTCATCCAGGTCTTCCAAAAACAAAACACGGTTATCGGTGTCAGGTTGTTCAGGTGTGCCCAGCGCTGCATACACTAGGCTGAGGTTTCCACCCAGTATTTGTCCGGAAAATTTTAATTGATGCTCAGAAATTGAATTAGCACATTCTATTTCAACCTTCAGGTTGAACAAAGCTTCTTCTGTGCGCTTAATGTTTTCTGTGGTAAACGCATGTTGTATCCCCCAATGTATGGCCATAGGGCCGTGTAGGGTAGGAGTTCCCATTTTATTCAAGTGCAGGTGCAGGGTTGTAATATCGCTGAAGCCCACCAGCAATTTGGGTTGGGTTTTCCAGTCAATATCTTCAAGTAATTCCAGCATTTGCACACAGCCATAACCACCGCGGGCACAAAAAATGGTTTTTATATCCGGATTTTGCCATGCCTCACGCAGGTCAGCAGCGCGCTCTTCAGCCGTTCCTGAAAACTGGTGGTTGCGTCCATAGAGGTGTTGACCTTCATGGAGTATAAGGTTCTTTTTTTTGCACCAGATTGTAAAAGCCGACATGTCCTGCCTGTTCACCGCCCTGGCAGGGGCAATGAGTGCAACATGGTCACCGGGTTTTAACGCGGTTAGGTTTTCCAATTTTTGATGATTTTTTCGGTTTCTGTAAGTTTCCTCAGAGACTTCTGAATCAGGTATTTGGCTTCATTCAGGGTGGCTTCCAGATCATCAATACCAATTTTACCGCTTTCCAAGTCTTTCATGATTACTTCAAGCCGTTTTTTGGCTGCTTCGTAAGAAAAGGTATCCTTAGTTGTCATTTTTGGTTATCAAGGCATGCGAATATCCGTCTGAAAAGCGAATTTCAACATCATCGTTTTCCGAAATTTGTTGACGTGAGGTAACAATGTGTCTATTTTTGGATATAAGTGTGTAGCCCATTTCCAGTGTTTTGGAGGGTTGCATCATATCCAGGTGTTTTTCTGCCTGCAGCAGTTTGTTTTTTTCAGACTCCAGTAGCCACGATGCTGCTGTTTTGAGCCGTCGGGCTGCATCTTGCGCCTGTTGTTTACCGGTTTCAAAAAAGCGGGCAGCGGCATTTCCAATTCGGGTTTGTCCGTCCTGCAGCCATCCGAGAAAAGCCAGGTTATGCTCGGTGATGGCGGCAGCGCAGCGGGTGGGGGTTTTTAGCATGGTATGTCCCACCACATCTGCCACGCATATATTGCGGTCGTGACCTATGCCGGTGAGCACGGGTTTGGGGCAATCGGCAATGGTTTTGGCAAGTTCGTAGTCGTCAAAGGCGGTGAGATCTGTATTGCTGCCGCCCCCACGCACCATGGCAATCACATCAAATTCAGCGGCGCGGGCAACGATGGTATTGAGTTGTTTCAGCAGTTCCCTTGCGGCATTCTGGCCCTGCACCGAGGCTGGAAATTCTTCCACTTCATAGGCAATATTCCAGCTATTTTGTTTCAATTCTTTCAAAAAATCCTGGTGGCCGTCGCTGCCGGGTGCGGCAACCAAGGCGACGCGCTGCATTACCAGTGATTTGTTTACCAGTTGGTTGGCCGAAACATAATCACCATCTTCCAACCACACGAGGTGTGGCACATCGAATGCTAGTTTGCGCAATACTTTTTCGCGATCCTGCTCTAGTTTGCCCAGGGTGTATGCCGTGTCAATGTCCAAAATATTTAAGCGCAACCCGTAACGCTCATGAAACTGAATTTCCACTTCCAGCACTACCTGCAGGTTTTGTTCGAAGGTGATGCCGGTAACGTTTTCAAATTCTTTGATAAGGTTAAAATGTTCGCGCCAGATGACGGCGCCTGCGGCAGCTGCAATTTCATTTCCTTGTTTTTCAATCAGGTTTAGGAACACGTACTGCCGATTGTGGTAAATTTTTACGTCTGTAGTTTCCGCAATAATGCGGAAGGTATGGCCGGAAAAACCCGCCTCCAGAGCCCTGCGCACCCCACCCATCAGGTCGGAAAGATTCATCCAGGGTTTCATAGCAAATGGTAGTAAAATCTAGCCTTGCTCACCACGCTGTGGTAGCCATCTGTTATTACTGCTATTTTTTCGCTGATGGCCCGCATAATTCCGAGGATTTGTTCCTTCAGTTGAGATGGTATTTCTAAGTAGCGGCAGCTAATTTCTTTGCCCATTAAAAATGTGTTTTTTAATGCGATCTTATCGGCGATGCTGTGTTCGCTGGCATCAAGAATATCGGGTTGTTGGGTATGCACCGACATGCTGTCTGCCGCTGTTTGTATAAGGGTTGAATCCTTGTGTTTGGTATTTTCTGTTGAGTTGCTGTTGCAAGCCCAAATTGAAAGGGCAATAGATAAGCCTATGATGAATTCTTGCATTATTGTTCAAAATAAGCATGGAATGAGGACATGGCAAAGTCATTTTTCATTGTGCAGATTCTGTGTAAAAGGCAGCTTTGCGATTGCGCAATTATGGGTAACTTTGTATTGTGAAATTTTTCGCAGAAATTGAAATCATGCCCAAGAAAGGGTTGCTGGATCCCCAGGGTAAGGCCGTTACACACAGCATGTCTTCCATAGGGCTGTCGCAGGTTAGCGAGGTTCGTGTGGGCAAATTCATGACCATGGAAATGGAAACTGCAGACGAAGCGGCGGCTTATGCGGCGGCTGAAACAGCCTGTAAAAAGTTGCTCGCCAACCACATCATGGAAAGCTACCATATCCGCGTAAAAGCGCTGTAATGATCGTTTACAACGTCACTTGCCATATTTCATCCGACATGGAGGCCGAATGGCTTGTCTGGATGCACGGCGAGCATTTGCCGGAGGTAATGGCCACAGGGTGTTTTCTGGAGGTGAAAATGATGCGCCTGCTCACCAAGGCTGATGACGATAAGGGCATAAACATTGCAGTTCAGTACACTGCGCAAAGCATGGCAGATTATGAGCGCTACCGCGACACACACGCCCCGGTCCTACAGGCCAAAACCCGCGAGAAATATGGCGAGCGTGTGCTGGCATACCGAAGTTTGCTTGAGGTGATTGGGTAGAGTCATGCCTCGGCAGGCTCAGTATGGCATGCGCGGACAGGCACCGCAACTATTAAATCGAAAAAAATTAAACGATTTACAACCCAATTACGGCAGCACCTTCACCAACAAAATCCGAATATCCTTTACGGGTCTGTCGCCTTCGCCGGTTTCTGCTGTTTGTAATGCTTCCAGTACATCATAGCCTTTGGTTACAAACCCAAAAATGGTGTAATCCTGATCTAAATAAGGCGAACCACCCCAGGTTGCGTATATCTGTTTTACACGCTGGGGCAGGTTTTGATAGGCAGTTTCCACCATGGGGCCTATTTTCTTATCCAATTCGCTCTGCAAATCCTGGAGTGCAGCTCCATCCTGACGTTGTGTAGCGACCTGGTATCGCATCTGGTACGAAATATTTTCCGGATCCTGCATGAATTTCATCATGGCTTTCTGGTGCAATACTTCTGTCATTTCCGTGGTTCCAACTGCTTTTCCGCTTACAATGTAGAACTGGCTGCCCGAACTTTTTCTTTCCGGGTTTACTTCGTCACCCTGGCGGGCAGCGGCGAGCGCGCCTTTGAAATGGTATAGCGTATCTGAAATTTCTGCCTCCAGTGCATATCCAGGCCCGCCCTGACCCAGCATGGCATCAGGTTTTGCACCTTTACTATCCGGATCGCCGCTCTGCACCATAAATTCCTTGATGATGCGGTGGAACAGCATACCTTCATAATAGCGGCTTTTAACCAGTTTCAGGAAATTATCGCGGTGTTTGGGCGTAGCATCGAACAAAGCCAATTCTATCCTGCCCAGATCGGTAACCATTTCCACTTTGGTAAATTTTGCCATGGCTGCGGTATCTGGAGCCAGTGGTTTGAAGGTTTCTTCAAGTGCTTTGCGGGTACTGTCTACCCGGTCAGTATTGCTGTTTTTGGGCTGGCAGGCTGTTGCAGCAATCATCACAAATGCAGCTACACGAAGTATGGTTTTCATAAGGTAAATGTGATTATTTCTTCTTTTTCAAAATATTCAATAATGTGTTGTCTCAGCACATGTTCCTGCTCAACGAGTGTGAGGTTGGGCAGGGGTTTCAGGTTTTCCCATACCGGCCATCCCTTGGTATCATGTCCGTTCATTCGGTAGTAGCCCGAATAGCTGAAAAGCTTACAGTTGGCCATATGCATAAGATATGTCTTTTCTTCTTTGGTGAATTTTTTCTCGGGCAGTTCGCCCAGTTCGCGAATTCCTATCAGGAATAAAATGGCATTAAGATCTGGTTTTTTATGAAAGGTATTTTCGAAAAAAACCATTACCTGAGACCATTTCAGGCGTATTTCATCGTTTAGTGACAACCCGGTTTTCACATGGCAAATTTCAGGTATTTATGATGTAATGACGCATTTATTAAATAAGCTTTTGCAAATTCGTATTTTTGCCACAGCAATGAACGGACGTGATTTCTTATCTCAGTTGATGAATCGGGGTCGGAAGATTACGGATATCTTAAATTTTAACCGCCGCAAAGCGGTAAAGTGGCAGGAAACCACACTTAAAAAAATGTTGTATAAGGCCAGAAATACGGAATTTGGCCAAAAATATGGCTTTGACGATATCCTGATTTCCAAAAATCCGGTTGAAGAATACCGCAGGCGCGTTCCGCTGGTTACCTACAGCCAGATGCATGACCTGTGGCTGCGCCAATACAATGGCGAAGCAGGTATAACATGGCCCGGAAAATGCAAGTATTTTGCGTTAAGTTCTGGAACAACGGAAGGCGCCAGCAAATACATTCCGGTTACCAACGACCAGCTGAAAGCTATGATCAGGGCTTCACGGCAGCAGTTGCTTGCCATGGCACTTACGGATGTGCCCAAGGATTTTCTTGCCAAAGATTATCTGGTACTGGGTGGCTGCACCGATTTAAATTTTAATGGGGTAAGCTACAGCGGTGATTTGAGCGGTATTACCATAGCGAACATCCCAAACTGGTTTGAAAGATTCAGCAGACCCGGACCCGAAATAACAGCAATTAAAGACTGGGAAGAAAAGGTAAACAGGATTGTTGAAGAAGCGCCCAAATGGGATATTGTAATGCTGGCAGGCGCCCCTTCATGGATGCGACTGCTTATAGAACGTATCATCAAGCGCTACAATGTGAACAATATTCACGAAATATGGCCCAACCTGAGTTTTTATTGCTGGGGGGCGGTGGCTCTGGCGCCCTACAAACAGGCACTGGATTCGATGATGGGACGGCCTATTATCTATATGGAATCCTACATGGCCAGCGAAGCTTATGTGGCCAACCAGACCAAACCAAATGCATCCGGCATGCGGCTGGTTTTCCGAAACAATACCTATTTTGAATTTGTGCCCTTCAATGATGAGAATTTTGATGCGGACAGCAACCTGAAACCGACGGCCACAGCCATAGGCCTGGATGACGTTCTGCCTGGCACCGATTATGCCATTATTCTCACTACCCCGGCAGGGGCATGGCGCTATTTAATTGGTGATACCATTCGTTTTACCAATACGGATACTTGCGAAATAAAAATTACGGGCAGAACCAAGCAATTCCTCAGTATCACCGGCGAACACTTGAGTGTAGACAATATGATGGAAGGCTTGCGCAGAACGGCCGAAGATTTTAATACAGATTTCACGGAATTTACCGTGAAAGGCGTAAAAGAGGGAAATGTTTTTGCCCACCACTGGTACATAGCCCACCATAATTCAGAACTGGATGCAGAATCTTTGTGCCGCAGCCTGGATCAGCACCTGCGTGAACTGAATGATGATTACCACACCGAGCGTAATCACGTCCTGACAGGTATGTACATGACCGTATTGCCCGAAAAAATGTTTCTGGATTTTCTGGAAAAACACCTTAAACTGGGCGGACAAAGCAAGTTTCCAAGGGTATTATCCGACAAACTGTTTGAATTGTGGGTTGAACACGTGAACGCATACACCAATCAGCCCGCATCATGAATGTAACTGAACAGGATTCGCACCACAATGACCTGCATACGCTCTCGTTTAGCGAGTTGCTTCAGGGAATCAATATAGAAGATATGGGTGTAGCTCTGTCTGTGCAGGAAAAATTACCACAGATTACTGCACTTTGCAAACTTGTGCATGACAGACTTCAGAAAGGAGGCAGGCTGTTTTACATAGGAGCCGGTACCAGTGGACGCCTTGGCATTTTAGATGCCAGTGAGTGCCCGCCCACCTACGGTGTGCCCCATGGTCTTGTTATTGGCATTATTGCCGGAGGCGATACGGCAATACGAAAAGCGGTGGAGTTTGCCGAAGATGACACGCATCAAGGTTTCAAGGATTTACAGGAATATTCTATCAATGAAGGCGACGTGGTGGTAGGTATTTCTGCCAGCGGCCGCACACCTTATGTTGTGGGAGCCCTGAATACCTGTCGTGAAAAAGGGATTGCCACCGGTTGTATCGTCTGCAATCCCGG
>VGGQ01000036.1 GCA_016868535.1 Bacteroidota bacterium
TAAGCAGCGTTGTGGTGAACAATAAAACCAACATGCCGGCAATACCGCAGAGCAAGGAAAAAACTCGTGCCTGTGATTCGCTGAGGCGGCCTTCCACAATGGGTCGACTCTGGGTGCGTGACATTTGGCTGTCCTGCGTTTTTTCCAGCAGTTGGTTCAATCCGTTTGAACCAAACACTATCAGTAAGCCACCTGCAAAAACTCCGGCAAAAACAAGCCAGTTAAACCCGTCCAGGCTACCATCTGTAGAATTAAACTTACAGCCCAGCAAATAACCAAAAATAGAGGTAGCCACTACGGTTGAGGTAAGGCGGAATTTTACCAGATCAAAATATGCTTTTAGCTTACTCTTCACAGGGTATTGATTTAACATTAATTAACCTCAATTGGTTTGGCTATTCTCCAATAAAAAATTAATATGGGCTGGCTGGCACCCAGCACTATATGAAGCACCTGGGTTATCGGTGGTAAAACATAATTGATATTGATGGCACCCAGTGCAATCTGACAAAATGCAAGACAGCCTGCAACACCAAAAGCACGCGCTTGAATGGGTGTGCTTTTTTTACACAATTTCCACAACCAAAAAGCATACACCATGAATAAAACCGGCAGATATCGGTGCATGGCAAAAGATGTACCCATGGCTGACCAGTTTAGTATACCGTCTTTGGCAAGTGTGCCGGACACATTAAGAACCTCAACATTTTCGCGTGCCTGCGTTCCAAGAAAAACAATAAAAAGCGATAACAGCAGTAGGATAGTCCAATGAATTCTTTGCTTTGTCTCACCGCGGGCAAATACAAATCCGGCTTGATTATTCAGGGCAAACATGAAAAAGTAAATACTGGAAAAAGACAGCATAAAATGCACGGATACAATACCGGGTAGCAGGTTGGTAGCAACCACAATACTTCCCAGCCATGCATTCAGCAAAAGAGTGATAAAACCGAGTGTGGCGCATACAAAAATCTTTATTGAAGTATTGAGAAATCTATAGGAAAAAAGCCAGAAAAACAGGGCAAACAACCCGGCCAGGACACCAAACAGGCGGTTCACGTATTCAATCCAGGCTTTTGCCACATTAAATGCTTCAGGTTGAAAGATAGCCTTGTTGTTTCTGATTTCAGCCGCTTTTTCTGTCCAGCCAAGCTTTTCAAGCATAGTGGCAAAGCGATTAACCTTTTGAATACGCTTTTCCAGAAAAACCTGCTTATAGTTGGGTGGCAACTGGCAATCACAGGTGGGTGGCGCCAGCAATCCAAAACATTTGGGCCAGTCGGGGCAACCCATGCCGCTGCCTGTTACCCGCACCAGTCCGCCGAGCAGAAACAATAAAAAAACAGACGAACAGGCGAGAATACCTGTTCGTCTGAAAAAATTGTCGTAGAATATTCGTGGCAGTGCAAACAAGGATCGATCAGCTCCAACCAAACACGCGTTTGATGGCAGCAAACATTACGTTTTCAGCTACTAGTTCTTCTTTGGTTGATTTGCGCTTGGGCGCAGAACCGTAGCCATCTCCGCCTGTTCCAACAGAATCAGACTCATCAGGCACATACTGAGGAAAATAGTCGTCCTCACGATCGGGGCGGCTATACTCATAGGGGCCTCGATACACCTCAGGAATAGCACCGGGCCAATTTCCGTGAATGTGTTTTACAGGCGCGCTCCACTCAAGTGTGTTGCTCTGCCAGGGGTTCTGCTCGGCTTTTTTACCGCGGAAAATACTGTAAAAGAAGTTCCACAGGAACAGCAACTGAGCGGCACCACCAACGATGGCAGCAATGGTCATCATCTTATTTACATCCATCCACACATCAAATTCTTTCAACAGGGTGAACATGTAATAACGACGTGGTACACCGGCCAGACCCATAAAATGCATAGGGAAGAACATTAGGTATGCGGTAATGAAGGTAATCCAGAAGTGGAACTGACCCAGCGTGTTGTTCAGCATGCGGCCATACATACGTGGGAACCAGTGGTAAATACCCGCAAGCATTCCAAAGATGGCTGATGAGCCCATTACTAGGTGGAAGTGGGCTACCACAAAATAGCTGTCGTGTAGCTGAATATCAAGCGCAGCGTTACCGAGGTATATACCGGTGAGTCCACCCGAAATAAAGAATGATACCAGCCCTATGGAGAAGAGCATGGCCGGCGTGAAACGCAGGTTGCCTTTCCACAGGGTGGTGAGATAATTAAAGACTTTTACCGCCGACGGTACCGCGATAATGAGCGTGAGTATCATAAACACACTGCCCAGGAATGGATTCATGCCGGTAATGAACATGTGGTGACCCCAAACTATGAAAGACAGGGAGGCAATAGCTAACAGCGAAATTACCATTGCGGTATAACCAAATATTGGTTTGCGTGCGTTGGTAGAAATAACCTCAGAAGTAATACCCAGTGCAGGCATCAGAATGATGTATACTTCAGGGTGACCAAGGAACCAGAACAAATGCTGGTACAATACAGGGCTTCCACCGATGTTTTCCATGGCACCTACCCCCTCCAAATAAATATCTGACAGGTAGAATGAAGTACCAAAGCTTCTGTCAAAAACAAGGAACAAAGCGGCACCCAGCAGAACAGGGAATGAAAGCACACCCAGAACGGCCGTAAGGAAGAATGCCCAGATGGTCAGAGGCATGCGGTTCATGTTCATACCTTTGGTTCGCATGTTCAAAACGGTACTGATATAGTTGATACCACCCAGTAGGGCAGATACAATAAACAATATAATGGCAACCAGCCACAGGGTCATACCCAGACCAGAGCCCGGCATGGCTTTTTCCATGGCACTCAACGGAGGGTAAACTGTCCATCCGGAAGATGCAGGACCGGTTTCAACACCAACGGAAATCAGCAGGACTACTGAAGACATAAAAAAGAACCAGTAGCTTAGCATATTTAGGAATGGCGATGCCATATCGCGGGCACCTACCTGCAATGGAATGAGCAGGTTTGAGAAGGTACCGCTGAGACCGGCGGTAAGTACGTAAAACACCATGATGGTTCCGTGAATGGTAACCAGACCCATGTAAAAATTGGGATCCAACTTCCCATCCTGTGCCCATTTGCCGAGCAGCATTTCCAAGATGCCAAATTTCTCGTCGGGCCATGCTAGTTGCATGCGCATTAAAAGTGACATAACAAGTCCAATGATTCCCATAACAATACCTGTAATCAGGAACTGTTTGCTAATCATCTTGTGATCCATTGAGAACACGTATTTGCTGATGAAGCTTTCCTTGTGATCATGGTGGTCGTGATTGAGGTGGTGGTCTGAACGTAAAGCAGTAGTACTCATATTCTTTTTCTTCTTAAGTTAACGTATGGAAACGACGATTGGTTTTACAACGGCTGAGTCTTTGGCATTTGAATCGCCTTCTGCTGGTGCAGAAGCGGCCGGAGGTGCTACAAAAGGAACCTGGGTTGCCAGCCAGGTATTGTATTCTGCCTCAGAACCCACAACGGTAATTTTTATTTTCATGTTGTAGTGGGCCCCACCACAAATTTTGTTGCAGTATAGGTAAAATTCAAAGTCCTTGTTATTTTTCTCGGAACGGGCTTCTTCGGTAGTTTTATTAGGCACAAAAGAGAACCAGGTAGCCATACCGGGAACCACGTTCATCTGGCCGCGGAAATCGGGGAACCAGGCAGAGTGAATTACATCGCGGGCGCGGAAGTTGAAAGTATAAGACTTGCCTTTCACGAGCACAATCTCAGTTGTAATTTTATCATCGTTACCTGCATTGTTGAACACCTTATCATCCTTGCGGTATGTCGTAATGCGGGTTATGGTGGTGTTTTTGCGGCGCAGATCTTTTTTTAGTTGACGAACATAAGAGCCCGACTCTGCATCTTCCATTTTAGTTTTCAATTCTTTGAAAACTGCAGGGTATGCAGTGGCGTTGCTTCCGTTGTTGAAATTAACAAAGGCAGCTTTCCATGCTTTGGCAGAATCATCAGCAGTTGCAATCTGCAAATTGAGAATAGCTGTATCTTTCTTTAGGTCAGAGAGCAGAGAATCAACATGTTCCTGAACGGCCAGACCCAGGGGATTTTTACCGCTGATGAAAGTAAAGTGGCTTTGACCATACTGATTGTCGGCACCGGCGTAGCGGGCTTTCCATCCAAACTGATAGGCGAACACCTCTATTTCCTGGGCATCTTTAGGCTTCTCGGAAGTGATTTTTGACCAGGTATTAAAACCACGCAGCACCAAGAAGGTAAGAACAATAGCAGGAACTACGGTCCAAATCAACTCAAGTTTGTTATTATGGAAATAATAAAGTGCCTTTTGTCCGTCGCGGTAGCGGTATTTGAACATGAAATAGAAAAGCAGACCCTCTGTTACGGCAAACACAACAAATGTAATACCGAATGTCCAGTTGAACATACTGTCAATGGTTTCTCCATGCTCGGAATACGAATCTCCAATCATTAAATATTTCCCGTGGTAAATCATTTCGTAGCAGATACCGGCAACAGATGCAACCAAAAAGATAATCGCAACCCAGCGGTTGGTTGAGTTCCAGTTAACTACTTTCTTCCCTGTGATTTTTTCTGTAAGCGAACCGATATCAAAGGCACGGGCAACGATTAGAAGCAGCAGCAGAGACAATACACAGTAGCTGATGAATTCCCAGTTCCAGTTTGCGAGACTGAATTCCTTGGGTGGTTCAACCACATCAGTGGTAGATTGGGCAATTGCCAAAAGAGGCAGCGCCAGTAAAAACATCGATGAATACACTTTCTTGGTGGCAAAAGCAGCGATGTCAGACAAATGGTATTTCTTCATTTATACCTGTTATGGATTTGGTGGCGCAAATTTAAGAATCAGTTGCACGATTTAAGCAAAAAATGTGAAAAATTCATAAAGTTTGACAAAGGTCTGAATAACAATAACCTATTCAGCGCCGGCTTTGGTTTTTGACCATCTCAAGCAGCAAGCTTTGGCTGTCTACTTCAGGCAAAATGTGGATATTGTTACCCCCGCCGAGTGCACTCAGGTGCTTGAGCAATTCCAAAGCCGCTGGATTTTGCCCTACCATGATGGTACTCAGGTGTATACCTTCCTTACTGGCATCAGAAATCATTTTTTCCGTGGCCTTGCGGCTCATACCTCCGGTAGTAAAAACGCCATCCGTTACAAGCACAATCTGATTATTGCCGTCTGGCTGAAAGTGCTGTCTGGCTTGCTGATACGCCAGCTGAAGTGCCGCTGCGCCGTTGGTTCCGCCCTCTGTCTTCAGGCGGTTAATCCGGTTGTAAATACTGTCTTTGTTATCAACCGGTCCGTGTGGATGAATCACTTTGGCCTGATTTCTGAATCCAATTACACCCAACCTATCATCACTGCGCAGTGCCGAAAACAGTGTGGCCATGGTCGATTTCAAAGTTTCCATTTTACCATCGCGTTTCATACTCATGCTGGCATCTACAATAAAAACCAGGTTGTTAATTTTGTACAGGTTGCTTTCCAATAGGCTATCATCAGGATGAATATGCTCCTCATTTTCAATGGTATCCATCAGCGAAAGTTCGTAGGAAGTTGCATCCCTCCCGCTACCTGTCTCATTTTCCGCGACCACTGGCTCTTCCACCGGTTTTGGATCCATATAAATAATGAATTTGCTTTGGTAAGGCTCTATTGTAATGATTGCGAGATAATCCTCAAAACCCGTTTTGGTGCATGAAACACGGTAATTCCCCGGGATAACGGCCATACGGAATTCCTCGTTGTATGGATCTAGCCATACGCGCTTGCCGTTGTTCTCCTGCACCGAAAATTCATCAGGCTTAATCTTTTCATCTGTATTGCGTTTACGAATATAAACCTGCACCATCTTCTCTTGTTTATTGTCATCGGCATTGGCGGGGTTGACGACCGGGCAGCGCAGCTGCACCGACGGATCAAAACCTTTAATATTGCCTTTCAGCTTGAACATTAGCGGTTCTGTGCGGCTACTTATATACAGCGGTACATCCAGCTGAAATTTACCCTTGCGGGTTGTGTAATAGACCATATACACTTCAACTGTCTTTCCCAGTTCTACCAGGCGGGTATTGAAAAAAATTGCTGCTTCTTCCCTGTAATAGGTGGGCAGGAACACAAAATCCTTGTCGGTAGCATTCCTGACCTTAAACCGGGCCGTATCATTTTTCCAGAAAAGCACATCGCCAAAATCCCACACCTGCCTGTCCGACATGGCGTCCTGGGCCGATAAACACATCAAAAACTGAAAAAAGAATATAGCAAAAAGACGCCGCATCGGGATTGTTTATGTTACAACGACAAAAATACTGCTGAAATTATACGTTCAGCGAATCCCACTTTGCCGCCAGCATGATAAATGTCTCAACCGACAGCTGTTCTGCCCGCTTCCCTTTCAGTTCTTCGGGCAACACAAATCCGGGTTTTGAGGATGTGAGCGGTTTTAAAGCATTGGACAAGGTTTTTCTGCGCTGGTTAAATGCGTTTTTTACTACAAGTGCCAGGCTTTTAAAGGTGCAACCGGGGTGCTGCTGCTTGCGCACACAGGCCATCACACCGCTCTTAACGGCAGGCGGAGGATTGAAACAGCCTTCATGTACCGTAAACAGGTATTTGCAATCAAAGAATGCCTGCAGCAACACACTGGTAACGCCATATTCCTTATTGCCGTGCTCGGCACAAAAACGTCGCGCCACCTCGCGCTGAAACATTCCCCCAAAAAACTGCACCGGATTTTTGGCTTCCAAAACCCGAAAGGCAATCTGGGTGGAGATATTGTAGGGATAATTGCCAATCACCGCCACGTTGCCTTCTCCGAATAAATCTTTTTCGGGAATGGCAAGAAAATCGCCATGCATTATATTCAGTTCTTTAGCCCAGATCTGTTGATGCAGCCACTGCACACTCTCTGCATCAATCTCCACGCAGTGCAGTGCCTTGCCATGCACTTCCTGCAGGGGTTTGGTGAGAATACCCATACCGGGTCCCACCTCCACTACACTGTCCCATGCACCCAGCGGAATAGAAGATGCAATTTTACGGGCAATGGCCGGATCGGTAAGAAAATGTTGACCCAGCTGCTTTTTTGGAGCTACCTTTTGCATCAGGGCCAGTATGTTATAAAATGTTTGGTAACGGCTTCGCTGAGGGAATGCAGGTTGTCGTTATCGGAGGCCTCGGCGACATCACATACAGTGCCGTCTTTTCTGAGGATATGAATTCCGCCCTTCTGCGGTTTATAGGCAAGGTTTTCAAGCAGTCCGGTTCTAACAAAAAAGCCGGTTTCATTCTCCTGCATATCGGGGAAACGATGACGGGTTTTTCTGAGGCATTCCGAACTGAGATTGTCAGAAATGGGCTTATCCTGTATCACAATTTTGGGCAAATTGCGGTTCAGCATGGCCTGAGTCAGGATTGATAAAACCCAGTCTTCGTGAAACTGCCAGGCCTTCACGGCTGTCATGATGTCGTGGTCGTCCAGCAGCACAAACAAATCCAGCGACTCTTCATTAAACTTTACTGCTGAAATGGTTTTACCCAAAAAATGAATGAGCGGATGATAACTGCCCAACGATGCCATGTTGGTTGCAACGTGTCGGGCCCGCTGCAAAATAGCGATGAGCAATTCATCGGCAGCAATGGCAGTTTTGTGCAGATATACCTGCCAGTACATGAGGCGCCGGGCTACAATGAACTTCTCTACCGAATAAATGCCTTTTTCTTCTACCACCAGGTTGCCATCTCTCACGTTCAGCATATTGATGAGGCGGTCTCCGCCTATCACACCTTCACTAACGCCGGTATAAAAACTATCGCGCTGTAGGTAATCCAGCCTGTCCATGTCCAGCTGCCCGGAAATGAGTTGTGACAAAAACGGTTTTTGGGGATAATCGCCTTTGAAAATGCGAATAGCCAGCTCCAGTTTGCCTCCAAACTCCTTGTTGAGCCGGTGCATAACAAGCCTGGAAATGTATTCATGGCTTACGCCCTCAATCAGGGTGTGTTCCAGGGTATGGCTGTATGGACCGTGTCCTACATCGTGCAGCAAAATACCCAGCCAGGCCGCTTCGGCTTCTTCACCCGAAATCTGAACGCCTTTGCCACGCAAGGTTTCAATAGCCCGCACCATCAAATTCAACGCACCCAGCGCATGGTGAAAACGTGTGTGCGTAGCCCCAGGATAAACTACTTCGCTGAGTCCAAGCTGTCGTATACGGCGTAACCGCTGGAAATAAGGATGCTGAATCACATCGTGCACCAGTGCGGAGGGCACAGTCATAAAACCATACACCGGATCGTTGATGATTTTGTTTTTATTCAGCGGCTGCATGTTGGCAAAGGTACAATTCCCGCGTTTTATTCCCCTTTTTCGTCCCAAATCAGTTTTTGGCCCGGTATAGGTTTTCTGAGTTTTACATTCTCAATAAACGTTTGGATGTTATCTGCGTAAACCTCAGTGGGTATAGCTTCCAGGTAGTGATTATACAGATAAATCATCTCGTCGAACTGGGCAGTATTAATACCTTCTTTGTGCATCATACGGCGGAAACCTGAGGCCGCGTGCAACCAGGCACTCACATTCACATTTAGGGGATTGGGTGTTTTGGCAACATATTCTTTGAATAGCCCCACAGCCTTTAGGTCTTTGCCCTGCCTTTCTGCACTTAGGCCCATATACCAGTAGGTTCCGGGCAGGTTGGTATCGGATTCCAGCACCTTTCTCAGCAAACTGTCGGCTTCGGGAAACCGCAACTGAAAGATAAGTGCGTGCGACAGCAGGTGTCTGATGTCGTTGTCTGTAGGGTGTTTCGACAGCATGCGCAGGCAGATGTGCTCAGCCTTCAGAAACTCTTTTTTGCGAATTGCCTGCTGTACCTGTGCTATTTCGCTGAGCGACTCATCATCATCCTGCGCGAATGCTGGCAAGGACAATAATGACAGCATCAGAACAATTAATTTTAACAGATTGGCTGAAATGTGCTTCACCTTTCGGAAATTTGTAATGCAAAATAAACTTTAAAAGTTGGGCCGCTTTATCATTCTTACTATTTTTATTTCTTGTTTAGGTTTGCAACACTGCCAGAAAAAGCCCGATTACCTGAAATCCTATGGCAGTGAATACACTACTACAAGACTGATTGATAGGCCTTGCCTGAAATTGCGGGTGGGGCAAAAATTCAGGGTGTTTATTACTTCCGATACCGCAAAACCCGAGCAGATAAATATACATTATGGCAGCAACCTGATTGATAAGATTTCGGTGAAGTGGAAAGATGGATATTGTGTGGTTGAGGACAAGAACAACTTTAACTGGGTGCGCAGTTTTAAGGTTCAGCCTGTTTGCACATTAAACATCCACAAAATCAATGCGCTTGACATACAAGGTGCAGCATCGGTAACCTTTTTGGATACGATATATACAGACCAGGTGGATGTACTGATGAACAGTGTGGAGAACCAGAAACTTTTACTACACTGTGGCAATTTGTATGGAAATGGTACAAATACAGGGCAAGTCGTCATGGAAGGTCAGGGAACCATCTTTGCATGGAGCTGCGAAAACGGCAGCAGTTTTGATGCAAGCAGTCTGCGCTCGGATGATGCTTACATATACCACTATGCGGCAAGGGATGTGCGGGTAAACCCGAAAAATATTCTGGAAGCAACGGTTTACGGCACCGGGAATATTGTTTATTACCGCGACCCGCAGGTGAAGCTGGACAAAAAAGAGCTGGGCAAGGGAAGGGTTGTGAAACAATGAGTTTCCTTGGTCTAGAACCCGGCTTCACGCTGGCCATTATTGTGGCCAACGTAATTTTGTGGCTGATGTTGCAAAGCAACCGCACTCTGCTGGATCGGATGATTTTCGTGTACCGTTCGGTGGCGCGCGACAGGGAATATGACCGCCTCATTGCCTCCGGCTTTGCGCACCACAGCTTTTTTCATTTGCTGTTCAACATGATGACGCTGTATTACTTCGGCCCCGAGGTAGAAAGGCTTTATGGAAGACTGGGTTTTGCGGTAGTTTACATTGCTTCTATTGTGGGTGGAAATCTGTTTACCATGGTCACCCACCGCAACAACCTCAATTACAGCGCGCTCGGGGCTTCTGGTGGCTTGTTCGGGGTGGTTTTTGCTTTTGTATGGATGAAGCCTGACGCCAGTCTTGCCTTGTTTTTTATACCTGTTTTTATACCGGGCTGGCTGTTTGGCATCATCATTTGCTGGATATCGATAATTTTATCACAGTTACCGAGGGCAGGTGAGGCGGGTATCTCACATGAAGGGCATCTGGGTGGAGCTGTGAGCGGGGCGCTGGTAGCGCTTTTGTTCCACATTCCGGAAAATGCGCGTACGGACCAGGTAGCGTTTTTAGCCGGTGCTATTCTGCCGGTAATAGTGTTTGGAATTTGGAAATGGCTGAGGCTGGACAGAGGCAAATAGGCTTCCTATTTCTCTTTGAAAATTCATCCAAATTCACTACATTCGAAACCCCGTTCTAAAAACGATTGAAAGAAATTCAGTGTCATGTAAAATGGCCGTGAATGCCCAGATGGCGAAATTGGTAGACGCACCGTCTTCAGGTGGCGGCGCCGCGAGGTGTGCAGGTTCGAGTCCTGTTCTGGGCACTAATTTCTTTCTATTGCCCAGGTGGCGAAATTGGTAGACGCACTACCTTGAGGTGGTAGCGCTGGAAACGGCGTGCTGGTTCGAATCCAGTCTTGGGCACAACCCCAAAAGTCCCGCACTCTCTTGCGGGACTTTTTTATGCCGCAACCAAGGCCCCGCTTTGAGGTTGCAAGACATAAAACAATAACGGGCGAGCGCAGCGAGCCTGGACTTTTGGAGTTTTAGCCCCTCCGTATGACATCCTGGATCACCGAAGATAATCCGCAGCAGGACAGGGACAAGTTGTGTGTTTTCATTGCCTGTTCATGCGACCCCAACGCGGTCGGAGAGCCCCCTAGAAACACACAAATTTAGCGTCTCTGCATGGGGCAGCAAAAGCAAAGCACCGTTTCCGGGGCTTTTGGGTATTGTAAGAAATAAACGGGATTACATAATCAGCATGGCATCGCCATAGCAAAGGAAACGGTATTTTTCCTTAATAGCTTCCTGGTATACGTGGGTCATAAACTCGTGGCTGGTGTAAGCACAGGCCATCATATACAAGGGGCTCTCAGGCTGATGCAGGTTGGTGATGAACGCATTGGCCACACTGAAAACATGAAGCGGGAAAATGAATTTATCCGACCATCCTGCACCGGGATTCAGGGTTTTGGTAGAGCTAACACTGCTTTCCATGGCACGCATCACCGATCCGCCCACCGCAACCACACGTTTGTGCTTCTCAAGGGATTCGTTCACAATGTCACAGGCTGTCTGGTCTATGCTGTAAAACTCGCTGTCCATTTTGTGCTTGGTAAGGTCTTCTACCTCAACCTCACGAAACGCACCCAAACCCAGGTGCAGCGTTATTTCGGCAAATCTTATCCCCTTGATATCCAGACGCATGAGCAACTCACGGGTAAGGTGCAACTGCGCAGCAGGTGCCGCCACAGCACCTACATACTTGGCAAACTGGCTCTGGTACCAAAGTTCATCCTCGGGCTTCACAGGGCGGGTAATGTATTTGGGAATAGGTGTTTTGCCCAGTTTCTTGATTACACGGCCGAAGGCTTCGTCATCACCGTCAAACAAAAAACGGATGGTACGACCGCGGGAAGTAGTGTTGTCAACCACTTCGGCCACCAGGTCATCATCACCGAAATAAAGTTTATTGCCTACACGAATTTTACGCGCAGGATCCACCAGCACATCCCACAAACGAAAATCATGGTTCAGTTCACGGAGCAAAAAAACCTCAATCTGAGCACCGGTTTTCTCTTTTTGTCCATACATGCGGGCCGTAAAAACCTTGGTGTTGTTTACCACAAACGTGTCGTCTTCGTCAAAAATATCCAGCACATCATGAAACATTCTGTGCTCAATGGCCTTTTCCTTGCGGTTTACCACCAAAAGGCGGCTTTCGTGACGGATTTTAAGGGGCTCCTGGGCTATCAACTCTTCAGGAAGTTCGAATTTAAATTGACTTAATTTCATGCGGTTGCAGTGCGCCCGTGATTAATTAAAAAGCGAATGTACTATAATATTAAAGGGAAGTCAAGGAAATACGACGATTTCCCTTGCCACAAAGGGTTTTAAAGTCTGTTACCCTGAAAAATACGCGGTATTACTTGCCGAATTTCGGAGAAACCACCAGGTCTTTGGTGCCATGGGAATAATCGTAAAATCCACGCCCGGATTTAGCGCCCAGGTCACCCGCCGTAACCATATTCACCAGCAAATTAGAGGGTGCGTATTTGGGGTTTTTAAAGCCATCGTGCAATACGTGCAGAATAGCCAAACACACATCCAGTCCTATAAAATCGGCCAGCTGCAGTGGACCCATGGGATGTGCCATACCCAGTTTCATGATGGTGTCGATTTCTTCAACACCGGCTACGCCTTCTTCCAGTGAAAGAATGGCTTCGTTGATCATGGGTATCAGCACTCGGTTGGAGATAAAGCCGGGATAATCCTGTGTTGCCGCGGGCACCTTGCCAATGGCTTTGGTGAGTGCTGTAATGCTATCCAAGGTTTCTTTATCGGTTTTATAGCCTCTGATAATTTCCACAAGCTTCATCACAGGCACGGGGTTCATGAAGTGCATGCCTATTACCTTTTCGGGGCGGTTGGTAAACGAACCGATTTTGGTAATGCTGATGGATGAAGTATTGGAAGCCAGTATGCAACCGGGTTTAGCAAAACTATCCAACTGACGGAAAATATTCAGCTTGATTTCCAGGTTTTCGGTGGCGGCTTCCACCGCCAGATCCGCACCCTCTAACCCATCGGCAATGTTGGTGAAGCTTTTGATGTTGGCCAGGGTAGTCGCTTTTTGCTCCGCACCAATAACCCCTTTGGCAATCTGCCTGTCGAGGTTTTTGGTGATGGTGGCCAGTGCCTTTTCAATTATTTCGGCTTTTACGTCAATCAAAGAAACCTGATAGCCGTTTTGTGCGAACACATGCGCGATGCCATTTCCCATGGTACCGCCGCCGATTACTGCAATTTGCCTCATATGTAGCTGCAAAAATAAGCCTTTGACCGCTAATTTCTACTTTCCTGCCCTTACAATACCTTTGCGGCATGATTCACTTCCCTACCCTGTTGCTGGCTTCCAAAAGTCCGCGCCGCCATCAGATTTTACGCGCAGCCGGACTGCACTTTGAGGTGGTGAATATTAAAGCCGAGGAAGATTTCCCCGATTATCTGCAACGCGAACAGGTGTGTGAATTTCTGGCGTCTCATAAAGCCACACATTTTACGGAGTCTTTGGGCGAAAAGATACTGGTTACAGCAGACACCATCGTTTGCCTCGGTAACAGGGTCATCAACAAGCCCTCCACTAAAGAACAAGCCACAGAAATGCTGGCATCGCTGAGTGGCAGAATTCACGAGGTTTTTACCGGTGTTTGCATGCGTAATAACGAACGACAACAGGTGTTTTACGAACGTAGTGAAGTGGAATTTTATCCCTTAACCCCCGCTGAAATGGCCTATTATATCGAACATTTCAAACCCTTCGACAAAGCCGGTGCTTATGGTGTTCAGGACTGGATGGGATATATGGGTATAAAACGCATTAACGGCTGCTTTTACAATGTTATGGGCTTCCCGATGTCAAGGTTTTACCGCGAGCTGCAGCAGTTTATCACGTAACCTGCCTACTCCGGTTTGCGAAGTATCTGTACGGTACCTTTGTAAAAGTGATTCCGCCCTTTATGGTCTTTTAATTCCATCAGCACCACATATGCACCTTCTGGAACGGGTTCACCATTGTAAGTGCCATCCCAAGGCTTGCTTTCTTGGGTTTCAAAAATTTTCTCGCCCCAGCGCGTATAAATTTTCATAGAATACCAGTTGATCCCCATTCCCATGGGGGCAAATCCTTCATTAAGATTATTTCGATCGGGTGTGAAAGCGGTAGGAACATGCTGTGTGTACATGTAATTGACGACCACCTGCTTGGTGAACGAATCGCGGCAGCCGAATTGTGTGGAAACATACTGGGTTATTGAGAATACGCCACTATCAGGCAGCGAGTACGTAAAGTTGCGGTTGCGTGTTTTGTATCCCGTACTGAACACATACAACACGTCGTCTGCACCCTGGCTTTTATCTGTGAAGGTAATATTGGGGTTTACAATCGTTCCCTGATCCGGATTATGGGTGAAAAATGCCTGTGGTTTTGGGTGAACGGTTGCTGTTCTGCCTGCCGAATAATAACAACCGGGCAGGGTGCTGATTTGCAAACGAGTATTGTACTTGCCGGGTATTTTGTAGGTATATGCCGGATTGTTTTTGGTAGATTTTATCCCGTTGCCGAAATCCCAGTTCCACAGGTTTATGGCCTGAACACTGTAGGAAGAGTCTGTAAACCGGGTGGTTTCTTCAAGGCAAACATCGTTTACTGTATATTTCACAATAACCTTCTCTCCCACTGTATAAGGCAGGGTCAGCGAATCCATGCATGCTTTATCGGAGGTGTGTTTAAGTTTGGCAGTATAATTTCCAGGTGTGCTAAAAATGCGTCGCACAGGGCTTCCTGCGGCGGTTTGTCCGCTGCTGAATGACCACTGTGGCACACCGGCGCTGCCCAGTGCTATGCCCGTTTGGGCGGTGAACACCAAACTATCATCCTTGCAGGGATTTACAGCCGTAAATGCCACTAGGGGAAGCGGATGCACGGTAACCACGGCAACAGAATCACGTGTGCAGCCTTTGTTGGTTACCATGCGCATGCGAACATTGTAAGTTCCATGCACAGGATAGGTGTAATTCAATCTGGGACTGCTGATGCTGTCGCCATTGCCGAGGAACCATTTGTAGCTTAGCGGTGTACCGGTACCGCGGTGGGTGGCCGAACTGATAAGGCTTTGGCGCAAGCAAAGGTTATTAACTGCAAAAACAGGCCATGCGGGTGCAAAAACCGTTATTGTGTTTTTAACGCTATCTACACAACCCTTGTCGGATGAGGCTTTCAGCGCGACTGTATAGAATCCCTGTTTGGCATAGGCATTTGAAGGTGTAACTGCAGCTGAGGCATTGCCATCGCCAAATTGCCAGCCGTAGGCCGCTACGCTACCCTGTGGTATTTTGGTGGTATTGGTAAATGAGGTAGTCAGCCCTTCGCATACTGAATCTGCGGAGAACGCGGGTAGGGGCAAAGGATAAACCCTGGCCGTATCGGATTGGGTATGACTGCAGCCGTAAAGGGTTTCAACTCTTAGCGAAACGGGGTATTTGCCCCATGGCTTTATAATACGTTTGAAGCTGCTGTCGGTGGCCGATCCCATGGCACCCAAGTTCCAGAAGCGCGATTTGAGGGTGTCACCAAAGAGTTTGGAAACATCTGCAAAGGCAAAGGAATCGCCGGAGCAGACGTTGATAAAGGTGAATGCTGCCGATGGAACCGGGAATACCCTTGACGTTTTGCGGATGGTATCGGCACACCCATTGTTGCTTTGGGCTG
>VGGQ01000037.1 GCA_016868535.1 Bacteroidota bacterium
CGGCCTTTAATGCGCCGGGACCGGGGCCCATACCATCCAAATATTATGATTTGTCTTGCTATACTCGATTTTCGGACAGCACCGAAAAAAAGATTTCAGATTTTTTTCAGCATTATCACAAAACGGGCATTTTTAACGGGACTTACTTTTTCTTTAGAAATGACAGCATGATTCAGGGGGCGCATGGCTATGCGAATTTTGGCAAGTTAGATACCCTGATTAATGATGATTTGTTTCAACTAGCTTCTGTTAGCAAGATTATTACCGGCATTGCTGTTTTGATGATGCAGCAGGATGGAATGCTGTTGATTGATGATAGTGTTCACTGGTACATCCCGGAACTGACACGTTGCAATCTTACCATTCGCAATCTTCTGTGCCATATGAGCGGATTGCCAGACTATTTTTATTTTTCATCCTATTTATGGCCAAATCAGTCTGCACACATGAAAAATTCGGACGTGGTTATACAGGTTAATCAGCAACCTGAAAGAAATTTTGGAGAACCGGGAACATATCATTCCTATAGTAATACCAATTATGCATTGCTTGCTTACATTGTAGAGCGGCTTACGGGTATGGATTTCAGGACGTATACACGCAAGAATATTTTTGAACCTTGCGGCATGAAATATACGCATATATGTAATCATGATTCTGTTCCTCTGTTTAATTATCCGGTGCAGGGTTACGATAAAAGACGCGTGTTTTCAGATATTCCTCACAACGGCACCACCGGAGATAAAGGCGTATACTCAAATGGGGTGGAGTTGTTTTTTCTGGATCGTGCCCTTAGGGGTAACTATTTGCTAAACCAAAGCAGCAAAGAATTGATGTGGACACCGCAGGTGCAGGTGTCTGCCGAGGGGGCCGGGTACGCCCTGGGCTGGAGGGTGAAAGTGATTAACGGACAAAAGTGGGTGTTTCACAACGGATGGTGGAAGGGCTTCCGCACTTATTTCTGGCGCTGTCTGGACGAGGATAAATGCTTTGTGGTGCTCACGAATCATGTATACGGGCCGTTCTTGAGGACAGTGGACATGGTGGGGCTTTTGAATTGATGCATTCAAAGAACAGCCGTGCATCTTAACAAAGCCACTTCACCTCCAGAAATCCATCAGAGAAGCCATGTAGGTATCATCCCAGCCGGAGGTAATGTCTTCCCAGGCTTCTTCGGGGATATGGCTGTGCCTGACTTCAACGCTGCATCCTTTTTTGTGCGGATGAAGTTTAATGGTTACCTCACTGGTTATTTCTGAATCGCCAAAATCCCAATGCTGAATGATTTTTTGGTTGGGTTCAAAGGCGATGTTGGTGCCTGTGATTTCCCCGTCAAAAAGACTGAAAGTTGTTCCCGGCTCCGTTCGCATTTCTATGTTTTCACCTGCCCAAAGCGACAGACTTGGAGCATAGGTTAGTGCCATATAAACCTCTTCAGGCGGAGCAGGAATGGTATAGTATTTTCTAAAATCAGGCATTATCGTATTATTTCTATGTGGTGGCTGCTTGTCCCGTGATTGTTGCTGAAAAAAAGGAAATACATACCGGTAGGTTGGTCAATTTTTAGGGTGTTTACACCAGTTTGTATATTCCAGGATACAATTTTGCTGCCTGCAATATCATACAAGGAGGCCAATGCCTGTCCTGTTATGTAAACATTCAGAAAAAAACCGTATAATGGATTGGGCCCTAATTTTATGGACGAATTTAGGTTCGATTTGTTTTTCTGAATGGACAATTTTTCATGGATGACACCAACTGCATCCAGGTCAAAACCACCCGATGAAAACCGGGTTGGCCATGGATCATTGATTTTATTTCCTTTCGAATCCCGTGATGCAAACGCAGGCAGCAGGCTCCCGGTTACGTCCTTAATTCTGATATGGGTTATGGATGCAATGTCAATTCCCGACGAATCTGTTAATTCTTCCAGATCGAAGGGGGTTCCGAATCCTACGCGGTATTTACCGGCAAGATTGTTGATTTTTTCGGGAAACGTGTATCCGAAAGTCCCTGTCTGTAGGGTAGTATCCGTAAGGCTGATGGCCGGAAATCGAACGAATCTTTTTCCGTCGCTACTTAATTCCACGAATGCCATTTCCAAAAAGGTGTCAAGAAAACTATTTTCAAAAACAGCAAAATCCCAGCCGGGACCATTGGTAATAGGATTGCTGAATGTGAGTGTAGCCGTACCGCCGTCACCCAGGCTCACAATTCCGTTTTGCAGGGCTGGACCAATCGCAGCCTGCGCTGTCCCTGCATCGGCATAGCCACTGTCGGGCCGGGAAACATCACGGTAGCCGCGAACTACATTACATCCTGTTGCCCATGCAACAAAGCAAGTGCTGTCATGCTTTAGAGCAGTGCTGCCAGGTTTGCCCACCGCCGGCGCGAACTGGGCGTTGGTTATCTTTATTACAGAGATGAAAAAAAATAGGACGTGTATTCGCACAGTTTTAACCCCTCAACCGGTTTTCGACTTCCGTTATCATGGCATTACAGGCACTATGGCCTTCCTGTATGAGTTTTTGAGCTTTCGCTGTGATATCGGTGGCCCATGCTTTGTCATCCAGGCCTTGAGCATTGATCAGTATGTTCATCCATGCACCCTGTATGGCTGTGAGCAGGCATGCTGCACCCACACCCGCATCGCTCAGCGAATTGGGATTGCCTTTGTTTACCATTTCCTGCAACAATGGAATGGCATTCACAGCAGTTTGTAAAGTTCTGAAGGGTATTTCTGTAGCATGCTTACTGGCATTCTGTATTGCAGTTTTTCTGGTTGCTTTCTGCCCTTCCGTGTCTTTGGGCAAACCAAAGGCATTCATGATAGCATTGAAAGCACGGGTATCCTCATCTATCAGAGTGAGCAGTTTATCTTTCAGTAATTGACCTTTTTCTGCCCAAGGGCTAAATTCTGCTTTTCTGTTCTCCCACCCTCTTTTGGATGCGGATAAGTTGGCAACCATGGTTCCCAGCGCCACCCCGAAAGCGCCCGCAGCTGCTGCCACCGAGCCTCCGCCGGGGGTAGGACTGTTTGCAGCAGTTTCATTAACAAATGTCTTTATTGACATGGAAATAAGCTTTTCTTCCAGCGCATCTTGCAGCAGGTATTCAATAATTTTCTTTTGTGGATTGAACGGTCCAAGCTCGTCGAGTCCCATGCTTTTTACCGCAGACCAAATAAGTTCTTCCTCACTTGCCCCGGTGCTGAGACCTTGTTTTTCCAGAAAATACCTACCGGCTTCCAGCATGGGCTGTAAGGGAATCAGTCCCACCAGTTCGCTGCCGGTAACCCGGGCACCACGCTCATCTGCACTCTTGCGGCATTCTTCAAAAACACGGTGCAGTTGTGTTTCGCGGCAATTCGTAAGGTTGATGCTAATCTGGGCCATGCGGTATTCTTCAATATACCAGCCAATGGCTTTTACATGTTTTAGTTTGCCGTGAATCCTTACAGGTTTGCCATTCTCATCGGTTTTGATTTTTCCGGTGTAGGGGTTGCCTTCCCGCACCACACGCCCTGCCTCCCTTACATCAAAGGCGATGCGGTTTGCAATGCGTGTGCTTTTGGTATTCAGGTTTACGTTGTAGGCAATAAGAAAATCGCGGGCCCCGATAACGGTTCCACCAGCGGTGGCGTTAAAGGTGTCAGGGCCAAAATCCGGTTTCCATTCTGGTAATTTTATTTTATCGAAAAAGCCCTCATACTCACCTGCACGGATGATGCTCAGGTTACTGCGTTTTTTATCGGGCTGAGCGTATTCATTTAAATAGGCGGGTATATTCAGCTCCTCGCCTACACGCTTTGCCAGTTTCACTGCATAGACCGCGGTTTCTTCCATGCTGATGCCTTGAATGGGAATCAGCGGACACACATCGGTAGCACCTATACGAGGGTGTTCGCCCTTGTGCTTGCTCATGTCTATAAGCTGTGCTGCTTTGCGAATACCTCGAAATGCTGCCTCTATCACATTTTCAGGCTCTCCCACAAAAGTCACAACCGTGCGGTTGGTGGCTTTCCCGGGATCTGTATCCAGCAGGCACACACCATCCACAGATTCAATTTCATCGGTTATTTGTTTGATAATGGCCATGTCGCGGCCTTCGCTGAAATTTGGCACACATTCAATGAGCTGTTTTTCCATGCTGCAAAGGTATTAAGGTTTGTTGATTTGTAAGGATGAATTCACTATGCCGCCGTTTTCGGTAGTAAGCCTGCCGGAAAGTAATATTTCTCTGATATTAAAATAGGCTGGCATTTGCATGCTTTGGTATTTTCGCCATGCCTGTGGCCTGGCGATATTAAGAATATCAGCGGCATATTTATAGTCATATCCATCCAGAAATATGGTTAGAATTTCTTTATCCCGCTTCAGATTCCACATTTCCGTCACAAAATCCCAAATTAACAATCCTTGCAACAGATAGAAATCGTCTTCTCTGTTGTTGGTTCTGATAAAAAATCGATTTTTTGATTTTTCTTTTATAGGGATTTGTTTTAGTGCGGGTAATTCCTTCCCGCCGATAATGGAATTGCGGTTCTCATCCTTGATTATGGGGAAAAGCCCTTTACTTATGCTCCAGTGCAAAACAGGCCCTAAACCTTTTTGCCGTAGTTCTTCTTCGAGAAAAACTAGGGCACAGACAGCGTCGGCAATTGAGTTGAAATCCGCTTACTTCACTGCCGTAGTTGAGTTTTAATGGTAATAGATTACGTTTTTTAATCCGTTTGTTGACAGAAGGTATACTGTCTGCAAGTACGCGACTGGCAGTAACTGTCGCTTTTTCAGGTTTTGTAATGCGCCCTAGTATAATATAATTATAATTAAATAACATATAACAAAATTATTATAAAATAGTAATAAATATAAATTTTGTTAAAAATTAGTAAAAAAATAATTAGAATCTTTAATTTTATTACCCAAGTGCTCTCTTCGTGCAGAATTGCCGCTCAAATACGTTAATTTTGCAGCCCTCGATTATGACCCTCATTAAGTCAATTTCCGGTATTCGTGGCACCATTGGTGGCGTTCCCGAGCATAACCTCACCCCTGTAGATATTGTAAAATTTGCAGCCGCATACGGCTCTTGGATTCTTGCCAAAGAGCTTGGGAATAAGGTTGTAGTAGGCCGAGACGCCCGCATGAGTGGTGCGATGGTGCACGGACTGATCAGCACTACATTGGTGGGATTAGGTATAGATGTTGTTGACCTCGGAATGGCAACAACACCTACCGTGGAAGTTGCGGTCACTAAGCTTCAGGCGGCCGGTGGAATCATTATTACCGCGAGCCACAATCCAAAGCAATGGAACGCACTTAAATTGCTTAATGCCCGCGGTGAATTTATCAGCGATGACGACGGAAAAGAGTTGCTTTTACTGGCTGAAAACAACGATTTTTCTTTTGCGGGTGTCGATAATCTTGGCGAAATCACACAGATTGATTTTCTTGGCAGGCACATAGAAATGATTCTTGCTCTACCACTCGTAGATACAGAAGCTATAGCGACTAAGAAATTTAAAATTGCCGTTGATGCCGTTAACAGCGTTGGTGGTATAGCAGTTCCCCAATTACTGAAGGCATTGGGAGTGGAAGAAGTTCTGGAACTAAATTGTGAGCCAACAGGTCGTTTTGCGCACAACCCAGAGCCATTACCTGAACATTTGGGCGAAATATCATCCTTGGTAAAGAGCAAAAAATGCCATTTGGGTATCGTGGTAGATCCTGATGCGGACAGACTTGCACTGGTTTGCGAGGACGGAGAGATGTTTGGCGAGGAATACACCCTGGTTGCAGTATCTGACTACATACTGAAAAATACACCTGGTCCTACTGTGAGTAATCTCAGCAGCACGAGGGCGTTGAAGGAAATAACTGAAAAAGCCGGACAAACCTACAGTGCCAGTGCGGTTGGTGAAGTGAATGTAGTTGAAAAGATGAAGGAAACCGGTGCAGTGATAGGCGGTGAAGGTAACGGAGGGATTATTTATCCGGAATTACACTATGGCCGCGATGCTTTGGTTGGAATTGCCCTGTTTCTAACACATCTAGCTAAAAGCGGTATGAAGACCGGCGCTTTACGTGCTTCCTATCCATCCTATGTTATCAGTAAAAATAAAGCTGAGCTGCAGCCCGGAATGAATGTGGATGCTGTGCTGGAGGCATTGAAACAAAAATACAAAAAGCATCCTATTAATACCATCGACGGTGTGAAAATTGAATTCGACGAAGACTGGGTGCATTTGCGTAAATCCAATACTGAACCTATTATCCGTATATATGCCGAAAGCAATACCCAAAATACCGCTGACGCTCTTGCCAGAAAGGTTATTCAGGATATAGGGGATTTAATCTAGTTTACAGTTGAAAGTAAATAGTTTGAAACAAAACATTTTAAACAATACAGTTGATAGTCACCAGCAAGAAAAGCACTTAAGCAACAAAAACGTCATTGAGTAATCGTGAGAATAGCATCGTTTTAACAAAGGCATTTGATTTTGCTGACAAAATTGTGAGGCTCAATAGTCAACTAACTGCCGAAGAGCAATTCATATTTAGCGGGCAGCTTTTGCGCAGGGGGACATCGATTGGCGCCAGTGTTAATGAGTCTCTTGCTGCATGAACCCGTAAAGATTTCATTCATAAATTTATGATTGCACTCAAAGAAGCGCAGGAGACTGAATGCTGGCCTAAACTGATAAAAGCCTCTGAAATACCAGAAGATTTCGAATTTCGCTACTATTTAAATGATGTGGTTGAATTGCAGAGAATTCTTACCTCAATAATCAATATTTCAAAAAACAATTAAATAAAGAAAATGATGCATCAAAAGCAAATCGTAAAGAATATGATTAAATCCATAGCTACCAGCCAGACAGTAGACTATCAACTTTCAACTGTCAACTAAAAAAATGAGTTTACAATGCGGAATCGTCGGACTGCCCAATGTGGGTAAATCCACACTTTTTAATGCGGTAAGCAGCGCCAAGGCACACGCTGCCAATTTCCCTTTCTGTACCATAGAACCCAATGTGGGGACCATTACCGTTCCTGATGAACGACTAGCCGTGCTCACCGAACTTGTAAATCCACAAAACGTGGTGCCTACAACCATAGAAATTGTAGACATCGCCGGTCTGGTGAAAGGTGCCAGCAAAGGTGAGGGGCTGGGCAATCAGTTTTTGGGAAATATTAGAAATACACACGCTATACTGCACGTGCTGCGCTGTTTTGATGATCCCAATGTGATACATGTGAATGGCAAAATAGATCCGGTGGCAGATAAGGAAATTATAGATACGGAACTGCAGCTGAAGGACCTTGAATCCATTGAAAAGAGCATCACCAAAATTCACAAACAGGCCAAGGCCGGCGACAAAGAGGCTGCACGTTTGCTGGAAGTATTGGAGGCTTTCAAGTCGCACATAGAGCAGGGTAAAAACTTCAGAACGCTAAGCTTAGACGCAGAGCGTCGCGCCCTAGTGAAGGATATGCACCTGCTAACAGACAAACCTGTGCTGTATGTGTGCAATGTCGATCCGGAAAGTGTGGTAAAAGGCAATGCCCATGTTGAGAAGGTGAAGCAGGCCATTGCAGATGAAAACGCAGGAATATTGATTATCTCGGCTGCCATTGAAGCAGAAATTGCCGAACTTGAAAGCTTTGAAGACCGCCAACTATTTTTAGAAGAAATGGGGCTGACCGAAAGTGGCGTGGAAAAACTGATAAAAGCCGCATATAAATTATTGAATTATATAACCTACTTCACTGCTGGCGTTAAAGAGCTGCGTGCCTGGACTATTACCAAAGGTACCAAGGCACCGCAGGCGGCCGGCGAGATTCACTCAGATTTTGAAAAAGGATTTATCCGTGCTGAAGTAATTGCCTACCAGGATTATGTGCAATACAAAACCGAAGCGGTTTGTCGTTCAGTGGGTAAATTGCGTGTGGAAGGGAAAGAGTATGTGGTTAAGGATGGCGATTGTATGCACTTTCTTTTCAACGTTTAATGGGTATTCTTTCGGGCAAATGAGTCCCTCCAATTTATACTTTCTCACTTCCGTCATGGTGTCAGAATAGTCCCAGCTGGGAATCCCTTTCCTATTAGGTTTGGTTCTATCCCAGAATTCTACCTCATATTCATGCATGCCTTTGTAACCTTTCGCAAAATAATCAATTATAATTTAGTCTTTCCACGGCACAGCCTTTCCATTTATAGGGAGTGGGGGAGTTCATGTATGAGAAAGAATCTGCCGAAACTACTTAATAACATGTGTTGTGGCAAATGTTTTCCAACCCCTGATTGTCAATGAGCAAGAGATCTGGCAAATAATTCATTCTCTCCCCCTGTTTCCCTAAGATTGGAATTATATCCTTCTTTTTCCCGTTTTTGTGATAGATAATAAACCTGCGTGAATTTTCGATGTGTTCCGTATTAAAGAAGTTTGGTTGCCAAAGCCCCATTTGGTTTATTCTCCGGTTAAACACAACGCGGATATTACACTCCCTCAAAAACCAGAATGCTATATCCGTATAGCCTGCAATGTCCGGTGTACGCAATGAAAATAACAGCAGGAAGAATGCATATCCAATCCACATGAAAATTCGCAATTCCTCAATGTCTTGGGAAGGTCGTCTTATGAGTTGCCATCCATAAAGCTAAAGCATTTCTATGTAAAACAATAGCACCGTTAACAACAATGTAAAATGCGGCATCCACAAAATTCTGAGAAGAAAAACTACATGAAATAAATACGCGATAAATTATATTGATACGATCTTTTTGCCCCATTTCCATAAAAAAAGCGACAAAATAATTATTTGAGAATATACAGTAATATACTTTTCAGCCGGCATTATAATGTTCATAATCTCCGGGTATTTCAATCTTAAATCTCTAAATAAAGCAAAACATTTCCCCCAGTAATTGGTCTGTAAAACGATTTCCATACCAGTGCCATTTCTCCAGTATGAATCTGAAAGATGAATGAGTGCTGAAAGAAGATTAACCATAGCATATGCGGCAAAAAACATCCAAAACAGTTTATTAATGACAAGTATACCTTTTTCTAGGTTTTCCTGTTTGGCAAATCATATTTTTTTCTAAGCCACGATCACAAACCCAAAAAATAACAATAGTGAATAAATACGGGAAAGCTAATGTTTCCGCCACCCATTGTAGCCTCAAATTTGGGATACAAGACAGCTGTGATAAAATTTAAGAAGCCTTGTAAAAGATACCATTTTGAAAATTGGCACATGATTTGAATTACTTTGCCAAACGTATATGAAAAACATTCTGCTCCTTACTTTTATGCTTGCCGCATTTGCCTTTCAAGCAGGTGCACAAAACCAAACCCTGCCTTCCATTCAGGTGAAAAATATGGATGGTCAGCCTATGGATTTTAAAGCCGTAGCCGAACCCGGAAAAATTACGGTAATTTCATTCTGGGCGACCTGGTGTGTTCCCTGCATCAAAGAACTGGAGGCAATAAACGAGCATTATGAAGAATGGAAAGAAAAATACAACCTTAAACTTGTGGCAGTGAGCATTGATGATGCACGTACCAGCAAGAAGGTAAAGCCCAAGGTTCTTGGTTATGGCTGGGAATACGATATCGTTATGGATGAAAACTCTGATCTTGCCCGTGCCATGAATGTGAACAATCCGCCTATGACTTTTATTGTGGATGGCAGTGGCATTGTGGTATGGTCGCATCAAGGTTATACCCCCGGCGCAGAGGAAGAACTTGAGACCCAGATCAAGCGTTTTGCCGACAAATAAAACAAAAAAGCGACTTGTGGGTTTATTTTGTAATTTAGCACACCAAATTTATGATTTCAAAAACGATTGAAAAAGCCCTTCAGCATCAGATTGCGTTAGAGGCATACTCAAGTGCCGTATACCTGAGTATGGCCAGTTGGATGGATTCTGAAGGTTTCGAGGGTGCAGCTGCATTTTTTTACAAGCATAGCGACGAGGAAAGAATGCATATGCTCAAAATTTTTCATTTTATTAACAACAATGACGGCCGCGCTATGGTTCCTGCCATTGAGGCTCCGCCCAAATCATTTAAGGATTTTCATACCTGTTTTAAAAATGTACTGGAACAGGAACAGAAAGTTACCAAAAGTATTCACGAACTGGTGGATGTTTCGCTGAAGCAGTGCGATCATGCGGCCAATAATTTTCTGCAGTGGTATGTGAGTGAGCAGATGGAAGAAGAGAAGCAGGTAAAAAGCATTCTCAATAAGCTTAAGATCATTGGTAAAGACGGTAGCGGATTATATTTGTTGGATCGCGAATTGGGCGAAATGGCTGCCTCTGCAGCTGATGGTGAAGAGGCTGGCGCCTGACTCTTTATGGGTGCTGTTTAGAAAATAAGTCACACAGGAATGTTGGGTATTCAACCGTGTGTGTAATGCCTATTTTTGCGAAACCAACGTGAGTATTCAGGTAAATAGTTTGACCAAAATATACGGCATTCAAAAGGCTGTAAATAACATTTCATTTGAAATTGAGACCAGTGAAATAGTGGGTTTTATGGGGCCTAATGGTGCCGGAAAAAGTACCACCATGAAAATGCTCACCTGCTATATTCCTCCGACTTCCGGTGAAGCTAAAGTTTGCGGGCTCGATGTTTCAGACCAGAGCATTCAGGTGCGGAAACATGTTGGCTATTTGCCCGAACATAATCCGTTGTACCTGGATATGTATGTCAGGGAATACCTTGCGTTTGCCGCTGGTCTGGGTGGTGTGAAAAATGTTAACGAAAGGGTTGATGAGGTAATTGCGCTTACCCATCTCGGTAAAGAAAAACACAAGAAAATCGGGCAACTTTCCAGAGGCTACCGTCAGCGTGTGGGGCTTGCTCAAGCCATTATTCACGACCCGGATGTGCTGATTCTAGATGAGCCTACAAGCGGTCTGGATCCCAATCAGGTAATGGAAATACGCGACCTGATTAAAAACCTGGGAAGCAACAAAACCATTATGCTCAGCACCCATATCATGCAGGAAGTAGAGGCCATTTGCAGCCGTGTGATAATTATTGACAAAGGCGTTATCGTGGCTGATGATAAACTGGAAAACCTTCGCAATCGATCTGAGGGAAAATGGCTGGTGCGTGTGCAGTTTGCATCGGTTGTCAGTGGAGATGAATTGAAAAAAATTCAGGGTTTGCTGGAGCTTACCGCTTTGGGCGACAACACCTGGCGCCTTGCCGGTGATAATATGCAATTCAGGCAGGCTGTATCACAGTTTGCTTTGTCATCGAACCTTGAGGTAACCGAACTGGTGAGCGAAAAAGACTCAATGGAATCTATTTTCAGACAATTAACCGGCCATGTGGACAATCTATAAAAAAGAAATACGTAGTTTTTTGAGTTCGCTGATTGCCTATATGGTGATGCTGGTGTTTTTAGGTGCCACGGGTTTATTTATGTGGGTAATTAAAGGCAATTCTGTATTCGATTTGGGTCTGGCCAGCATGCAGGTGATGTTTGAAATGGCGCCCTTTATTTTTATCTTTCTGATTTCGGCCATAACCATGCGCAGTTTTTCGGAAGAGAAAAGACTTGGGACCCTGGAAACCTTAACCACAAGGCCTGTTTCAGATCTAGGAATTATATTGGGTAAATACTTTGCTGGTGTTTCATTGTTGTTGATATCTCTGCTACCAACACTTGTCTATTACTACAGTCTTTCCAAGCTTGGCCAAACAGAAGGAAATTTGGATACAGGGGCAATGTGGGGAAGTTACTTCGGCCTGGTGATGCTGGGAATGGCTTATACCGCAATGGGTGTTTTTTCATCTGCCATAACCGACAATCAGATTGTAGCGCTCATCAGCAGTATGGCTCTGGGCTTTTTCTTTTATGTAGTGTTGGGCATGATGGGCGATATTTCGGTGCTGGATGCCATCGGCAAGAGCCTGGAATGGTTTAGCCTGCAATATCATTACGACAGCATGAGCCGCGGGGTGCTGGACACCCGCGATATATTGTATATGCTCAGTTTCAGCGCGTTGTTTATTGGTTGTACCAAAATTGTTTTTGAAAGCAGAAAATGGTGACGAAAAAACACAGATTGTATAAGACCCAAAGCTGGCTTGAACTGCTGATGCTGTTGGTGGGCATTGTAGTAATTAATGCCTTGTCATCATTCTATTATAAGCGATTTGACCTCACCCAGGAAAAACGCTACACGCTAAGTGAAACAAGCCGTAAGTTAACATCCAGGGTAGAAGAAAAATTATACTTTAAACTGTATCTGGATGGCGAAATGAGTGCAAAATTCAAGCAATTGCGGAACGAAATCCGTGATATGGCTTATGAATTTCGTGAAGCCAGTGGTGACAAAATTGAAATTGAGGTTACCGATCCGCTGAAAGACAAGGACAAAAAAGAAGTAGCCGGTATACTGGAAAGCTTTGCCGAAAGGGGAATGGAGCCGGTGAGGGATGTTGATAGTGAAGACGGAGATGAAACCCGGATTAAATATCTGATACCGGGTGCGGAATTTATTTACAAAGGCAAAACCATTGCCATAAGGTTTTTTCAGTATGATGTTTCGGTGGATCTTGAAAAAAATATCAAAGGATCTATTGACAACATTGAATATGAGATGGCCAATGCACTGCGCCAGTGCGTTACCGAAAAAGCCAAAAAAATTATAGTGGCAGACGGAAATGGGGAGATGCTGGATGCGCGGGTTGGTTCTTTTGCTGCAGAATTGAGCCGATATTACAATGTAGAGCCATTAAATCTGAATGTCTCGGATCCTGAATCTGCACGCCCATTTGAGACACAGATAAAAGCAGCTAAGGACAGCACCGAATTAATATTGTTGCGGAGTTTACAGCATCGCCTTAATGCCGCAGATCTTCTCATGGTTGTAAAACCAGAAAAAGACTACTCTCCTGCAGAATTATTCCTGATAGACCAGTTTATCATGAAAGGTGGCAAGGTAATTTGGTTGCTAGATCCTGTACATGTTGAAATTGACAGTTTTCAGCGGGCACCTACTGTGATGGCCATGAACAAAGGTCTGGAAAACATTATCACAAGCTTATTTGGGTATGGTGTTGGAGTAAATACCGATCTTTTACAGGATTTGACTTGCAATCGTATTCCTCTGCCAATGGGAGGTAGAATGGAATTAATACCATTTCCGTATTTTCCGCTCTTCACAAGCAAATACACTAAGCATGTTATCAATAAAAATATCGGGGCAGTATGGACCCAGTTTCCAGGCACCCTCAAAATAAAAGACAGGCAGGGGTTGAAAACAACGCCATTGCTGGTTTCATCAGGATATACAAAAGTGGCAAATGCACCGGCAACAGTAGAATTAATAACTGTGGCCATGATGAGTACCGATAGAAACTATGCCAAAACCATGAAGTCCGGCCCACAGGTCAGCGGAGTTTTAATGGAGGGTAAATTTAAATCGCCTTTTCAGTACCAGAAGAAACCTGATCTTGGAAATTATTTGCCTGATGGGCAAAGTGTCATGGTTGTAATTTCAGATGGTGATATTATCCGTAATTTTGTGAGTAGCAAAGGTGGTAATTTCCCCACCGGCTATGACCGATACAGCCAGATTACATTTGCCAACCAGAAGTTTCTGCAAAACTGTGTTGATTATTTGATTGATGATAATGGCTTAATTGAAATCAGGGCGAGAGAAACACAGCTTCGCTTGCTGGATCAGGTGAAGGTGAAAGAGGGGAAAAGCTACTGGCAGTGGTTCAATATATTGCTGCCACTGTGTTTCATCGTATTGCTCGGACTAGTTAACTTTGTTATCCGCAGAAAAAAATATACCCGTTAATTATGTTTGATTTTATTGAAGGAAATATTCAAAAAATTAGCCCGACCCATGTGGTAATCGAGAATGCAGGAATGGGATATCTTTTGTCCATCAGCATTTATACCTATGAAAAAATAAAGTCACAAAAACTGGCCAGGGTTTTTGTTGAACAAACTTTCAAGGTTGAAAACCAGAATCCGGTTGGGATTGTATTGTTCGGTTTCAGTGAGCCTGAAGAAAGGGCAATGTTTCGTCTGCTCACTTCTGTAAGTGGTGTGGGTAACAGCACCGGTATTTTGATGCTTAGCAGCCTGGATTCGGAGTCATTGTCGGTCGCTATACTCAATGACAATGTGGAACTGCTTAAAAGCATCAAAGGAATAGGTGAAAAAACAGCACAGCGTATTGTGCTGGAATTACGCGACAAACTGGGCGGTAAAAAAATAAAAGGCATGGCAACGATGGTAAGTCCGGGCTTGTCTGATGCTATAAATGAGGCCCTGTCAGCTTTACTTAGTCTTGGATACAACAAAGGCGCTGCGGAAAAGGCACTTATGAAAGTATCAGATAATGGTAAAACAACACTTACTGTAGAGGAATTTATTCGTAATTCACTGAAAATATTGTAAATTGCGTTGTTTAACACAAACCTGACAATATAGAACGAACCACTACGTTTACTTGTTTCTGTTTTAAGTATGAAAAATTCCGGCCGAAAGGCATGGTTCAGGACAAAGTCAGTTTTGCTAAAAGGTATTGTATCCTTTCTTATTTTGCTGTTGTTAAATCATCACGTATCGGCACAAACAGATTCTTCACTTAAATACAGCATAAATTCCGGAAAACCATGGCAGAAATCCAAATCAACATCGAATGTTGATTTACAAAATCCCATAACTTCGGAGTGGAAGTACAACCCCAAAACCAACAGATACGAAGAATTTAAAACCATTGGCGGAATGTCTTATCCTACCGGAAAGACTATGTCTGTAGCCGATTATTTTAAAGAAACAACCCGTGCAAACCGAATGGATTATTACCGCGAAAAATCTCAGAATGCCAGTTTTAATGCCGAAAGTGCAGGCAAGGGGAGTATCAATGATTACATCAAAACAGAACTCACGAATCCTACCATAAGCAAGATTTTTGGAGAGGGGGGAGTTGATTTTCAGCTGAACGGATCTGCCATGATTAAACTGGGCGGCAATGTAAATGTTAACCGCAATCCGTCCTTCAGTAAACGGCAGCAAAGATATTTTGTGCCTGTGTTTGACCAGCAGTTGCAGATTAGTGCCAACGGGTCGATTGGACAAAATGTAAAGCTGGGTATTAATTACGACACCGAAGCAGCATTTGAATTTGATAACCAGACCAATCTGGGCTGGAAAGGCAAACCAGACGGGATTTTAAAAGATGTGCAGGTGGGTAATGTCAGTTTAAATCTACCTACCCAGCTTATTAAACCTGCCAACAACCTTTTTGGGTTCAGCACCACCACGCAATTTGGTAAAACCACGGTAAAAACCGTATTCAGCCAAAACAAAGGACAAAGCACAGAAACGGTTCTTCAGGGCGGGCAGCAACTAAATGAATTCAGGATTACT
>VGGQ01000038.1 GCA_016868535.1 Bacteroidota bacterium
GACATAGGCAAAGTACCCGATACCGATGAGGAAACGCCACACGCATTGCTGGGTATGAAACTTTGCGAAAAGTGCGGCGAGCACCCTGAAGTCATCAATGCCGTGGGTGCCCACCACGACGAAATTGAAATGACCAGCCTGCTCAGCCCGGTTATTCAGGCGTGCGATGCCATATCCGGCTCAAGACCCGGCGCGCGCCGCGGCGATGAACAGTATGTGCAGCGCATTAAAGACATGGAAACCATGGCCCTGGGATACCCCGGCGTGGAGAAAGCCTTTGCAATTCAGGCCGGCCGCGAACTGCGCATTATAATGAGTGCCGAGAAAAGCACCGACGATCAGGCAGATGTGCTGGCATTTGAGATCAGCAACCGCATCATGACTGAAATGCGCTATCCAGGACAGGTTAAAATCACCGTTATCCGCGAAAAACGCAGTGTGGGTGTGGCAAAATAAGTTTTAAAGACCCCAAACAATAAAGGCGGATTTTTCATCCGCCTTTATTGTTTTTTAAAAGTGCCGTTACGCGGCTTTTGACCTGATGTAACAATTCACTTCATCACTCGGCATCAGGGTGTCGAAATCATTGCTCATGGGACGAATGTGCGCACTGCCATTCTTATAGCGGCTTTTCGGATTTCGTAAGTTGTAATTTTCCAGATCAAAACTATACATCCTCAATGCCAGGGGATCTATTGCGTGCGGTGTGAACAAACAGTGATGTTTGGAAACACCAAGAAAATCGGCATCGGAAAACATACCGGGATCAATATGCCAGGTATTGATTACTCTTTTAGAATTTTTGTTGCCATATTCCGTCCGTGCCCTTGCGCCATTGCCAGATTTATCCGGCCGAGGGCAAATTTCTCCAGCAGTTCTATTTTGTCTACTTTGCCGAAATCCGCGTAAAATGGGATATGACATTACAATTTGAAAATGATGGGAGAATAAATGCCGGGGCATTAAACCTTTCGAACATTATTGCGTCTATAATTGTAACATCGTATATGAATAAACTGATAACCGCCTTTTTTCTGCTGCTCGCTTTTTCTGCGGCTTGCAAAAAGAAAACAAGTTCCCCGCAAAATACCTTTAATCACAGCGCTTACCAGATCACCAAAACCATTGTGGGCGACAGCCTTTCGGTAGATGTGGTAATTGACAAACCCAAGGGCACTTCTTTTGATGTGCTGATGGTATTTCACGGCACCGTAACCTACGACAGTCTGATACTCGACGCCGCCTACAATACCCTTGATGGTTTCAAACGCATATTAGACCGAAAAGATATGATAATCGTGAGTGTGGCTTATCCGGAGGAGAATTTGTTGATGGGCGACAATATCAAACATTCCGAAGCAGCTCTGCTGTGGGTAAAAAACAAAGCCGCCGCGGAACTGGGTATTCAGGTTAAAAAGGTTTTTTTGGCCGGGCATTCGCAGGGCGGCTACGTGGTAACCCGTTTGAACACCCTGCAACCAACCAACGGCGTTATCGCTAACGCACCCGGACCACTAAATCTTGTGTTTCGCTGCCAGCTGGAGGAAGACGGTAAAATTGCCGGTAGCGGGGTTTGCAATCTTCTGAAAACCAAATTCGGTTCCACCAACATCAATCCTGAAGCCTACCAGGCACGTTCGCTGCTGAAATTTACCACCGGATTTAAATCGGATATTCTGTTTGTGCAGGGTTTAGACGACAGCCCCATTCAAATGGCTTCATGGCCGTTGTTCAAGCAAAAAGTAACCGAATGCACCGATTGCAAAACGGTGAAGGTGCATGAGGTAACAGGTTTCGGACATCCGTCAATATTTGAAAACGCAGGTGCCAAGGCGGAGTTTAACAAGTTTATCGCGGAGCGGTAATCAGTTCTGCAAGCCCTTACCCATCAGTATTTTATCCCTGCATTTACCAATTCGCTCAATCCGGGTTTTGGGTTGTTTGGCTCCGTTGAAAAATAATATATATCCCCGCTGTCTGCTCGGTGTTAAAGCATAAAAAGCATCGTTTAGTTCGGCATCTTCTTTCAGCGCAAGCTGCAGTTCTTCGCATTTTTCTTGTTCATCAGCCTTTTTAAACGTCACTTTCTGTTTGGTTTCTTCCAATACCATGGCTTCACGCAGGTATTCAGCGATGATGTCAGCCTGTTCTGAAACCTGTTCCGGTGCTGTAACCTGCATGTACCTTACCGCCTGGCTGCTCTCCCCGGGGCTGTTTGGCCGTTTTCCCGGATCATATATTAGAGACCCCTTCATAAAACTGAGGGGTACATTTATTTTAAGGCTCCCAGTAAAACTATATTCTGCTTGCCATACATTTTAGCAGGCCACACCCAACTTAAGGGTTACTGTGAGTCCGCTTTTTAGCAATATTTTACGCAGTAGTGCCAGTTCCTGACACCGGGTATTAACCTAACAGGCAGGTGCGCCGCCCAGCGAACATCTTCCGCATCCTTCGGCAAAAAACACAACGGCTTCCATTCCGGTTTTCACAATGGCAAAGATATATACTGCGAAAATGTATTTGAACTGATTTAGGAATCTGTTAATCGTCACATTTATGCCAAAACAAGCTTATTTTTAGACCATTTGAGCTGTTTTTTAATACATTTGTTATTGTGAGAATACTAATTACCAGTTTTATATTGCTTTGCTGCAGTCCGCTTTTTTCGCAGTTTGTGCAAATAGGGGAAGGTTATTTTCTGGGTACACAGGCAGGTCCCATGGTTGTATCTACCACCAGTGCAAACTATGGTTGCCGGTTTGCCTACATTTTTCCAAAATCTGTCCTGGGAAACCTTAAACATGGCGATAGCATGGAAAGCATGGAATTTTTGCGCAGTGCCGGCGCAGCTATAGGTACAGGGACACAATTTACCATCTGGCTGAAAAACACCTCCCGAACTGATTTTGGCAGCGGCCGTATCTCATTTTCAGGAGAAACCGGCTCCGCCGTCATGGTTTATAGCTCCATACCCGCAAACGACCTGGGTTCAAATGAAGTCTTCTACCGTTTCTCCTTTTCACTGGGCAAATATGTGTTCGATACCACCAAAGGCGATAATCTGGCTGTAATGGTGGAGTTTTCACAAAGTGTGGCACAACCCGGAACCATAAACTTTTACTTCGAAAGCAGTGCAAGCATTTCCGGATATTCCGCCAACCAAACCAAGGGCTTTACAGGATGGCCTATGCCTGACAGCCTAGGCACTTCTTCCGACTACCATCCCACCGTTATCTTCAATTATCCCCGTTTTGATTTTGATGCAGCCGCTATTAAACTTTACACTTTAGGCAAATTGCCCATTCCGCTGGGCAACCCTGACAGCGTGAAATTACTTGTGCGCAATGTGGGCAAAAAAAACCTCAGCAGCGCCAAAATAAGAACCTTACTAAAAGGCACAAATACAGGCACAGACAGCATTACCTATAATCTATCCCGCGGAGCTCAGGCATTTATCAATTTACCCAGTCTGGTACCCTCGAAAAAAGGTCTGGATACCGTTTTTGCCATAACCGTAGACAATAATAGCGGCAACAACACGGTACGCAGTTACCGACAAAACAACGAAAATATTTACAGCTACCGCGATATGACCCTGCCGCCAGCATCAGGTGGCATTGGTTTTAATGGCGCAACCGGTGATTTTGTAGCGCGTTTTTTCTCCAACAAAAGCAAAGCCATCAACCAAGTAACCGTGGCGTTCGCTGCAGCCGGCCGCTCTTTCCGGCTGGGAATCTGGGATAACACCGGCCGTCGCGGCAGACCGGGCAAACTGCTGTATCAAAGCAATATGTTAACCACGGTTACCGGTAATTATATATTGGATCTGGCAAGCCCTGTGTCGGTAAACGGCACTTTCTATGTGGGTGTGAGACAGTTGGGAACCAGCAACGTGGCATTTGGCTATCAGGATGAAAACCCGGTTAGGCCCAATACTTTTTTCTATGCCACACCTACCGGAGATACCAACTGGGTAGATTTTGCACCCAATGCTCCATTTAAGTTCATTATTGAACCCCGCCTACAGGGAGATACCGACCTGACTGCAGCCTCAGCCGATTTTCCGAAAGACAGCATAGATCGCTTTACCATGGATACCATGGCACCACAGGGAACCATTGCCAATATCGGTGCTAAAAACATGAAAGACAGCTTCAGTATTCGCTGTGAAATAAATGTATTTGGCAAACTCGTTTATCAGCAAACCCTGCGAGACACCCTGTCAGCAGGCCGTCGCAAAACCTACACATTTCCTAAAAAATTCTATCCCTTGGATTATGGAGAACACCTGCTGAAGATCATTGTTTCGGCCAAAGGCGACTTTATCAATGACAACGACACTACTACCCGGAAATTCTTTGTGGGGGTGAAAAAAGACGTCATGGTATCGTCGGTTTTTGATCCCTATTCAGGCGCCATTTATGAATATGTGCGGGATACATTCATGCCTATTGCAACCATTCAGAATCCCGGATATGACAATACAGTAACCTTCGATGCCCGCTGCTTGATTATTAAAGGAACCAAAGTAATTTACGATAAAACCAATACCCTCAGTCTTCCCAAGTTTCAAAGCAGAATTCTTTCATGGCCTACCTACCGCTGTACCGACACCGGAAGGCTTACCGTAATATTTACAACTGAAATGACAGGCGACAAGCAGCCTCTAAATGACACACAAAAAGTGAGTGTGTTTGTCATGAAATCTTATGATCTGGGTGTTGACAGTGTGGTATCGCCCATGAAAAACTTCTTTTATCCTGTGGGCAAACCCATTGTCCTGCGACCACGCGTATACAATGACGGTTTGCTCAACGTCGGTGCAACAAGACTTACAGTTCGCATCAGCTCGGCGTATACACCAGCAGTATTCCGCGATACTTTCGTTTATCCGCTTGCCGGCAAAGATGGTTATGTAGTGAACATGCCACGCAGTTTTACACCGCAGAAGAAAGGCATTTACAAGGCGGTTTTCAAGGTGTATCACCCGCTGGATTATGTGAAAACTAATGACAGTATTGTGCGGGACTTTTTTGTTGGAAATCCCTATGACTACAGTGTTTTGTCTGTAGGTTATCCCACCAGCAAAGACACCCTGCTTATCGGAACAGGACCCTTTGCACCCCAGGTGCGCATCGCCAATCTGGGTTTTGTGAAAAATACCGATGCTGTTCCTTTTGTCTGTCAGGTTTGGTACGGTAAAACCCGCATCTATCAAGACATTAAAACCACATCCCTCGATACCGGTCAGGCACTTGATTTTATTATGCTGAAAACCCTGAATCCCATAAATGCCGGAACCTTCAGGGTTATTACCTACACCAATTACGCATCGGATGTAAACCGTAAAAACGATACAGCGCTGGCTACATTTACTGTTGTGATTGGCAAAGACGCCGGTGTGATGAGTATTGATACGCCATTTGCAGGACAAAAAGTGTATGCCCGCGAAACCTTCTTTGATGTACATGCTACTATCTCATCGAGCGCCAGAAAGGCATTGGGCCCTGTGCGCACAACCGCCGAAGTGCTGGGGAAAAACAATACCGTCCTCAGTCAGTCATTGCGATTTGATACCCTTAATCTGGCAAAAATGGAACAAAAAGTGGTGCTGAAAGACCTTTTGCTGCCCGATTCGGGTAATTATACGCTGCGGGTTCGCATCAGCAGTGCTGAGGATCAGAATCCGTTGAATGACACACTTACCACAACCATTCTCGGTGTAAGGCGTCATGATGTAGCCTGGGTAACCTTTGAAACACCCGTCACGGGGCAATGGTTGCTGAATACCTCGGGTAAAGCGAAGCTGAAAGCATCGCTGATTCAGGCGGGTGAAGACACAACCACATACAATGGCAAAGCTATATTCAGGGTGCTTGACAGCAGCAACGGTGTGGTATTTTTTACCGATACAGTCAGCTTTAACAACGTTCGAAAAGGCATCCCGATATCCGTCACATCTATCAAAATGTTTCCGTTTGTGATTGCAGGGACGTTTAAAGCCGATGCTGTGCTGGAAAAGTTTACCGACCTATTTCCAGAAAACGATACATTGCGCAGCCACTTCAGGGTGGTTTACAACACCGTGAGCACTTTGCCGGAGCTTGAATTTATGCTGTATCCCAATCCTGGCAACGACCATTTGATGGTTTCAGCCAAAGAACCTGCCAAAACCATGATTCTGCGCGATATGTCTGGCAAGATACTGCAATTACAAAACGGCTCAGGACCCTATGCCACCGTTATGTTGGCACCGGGCATGTACATAGTGGAATTACAGTTCGCGGCCGGTAAAGCCAAGGTGGTTTGGGTGAAAAGGGACTGATTTACTAACGATTGTTAGTTTTTGGTTTTTACAAACCGCCGCACCATTCCCTCAGTGGTTTCCACCATTCCCAAATACATGGCCGCAGGACTTACCCAAAGTGTTCCGGGCAGAACATCAGGGGTTTCGTTTAAAGGTTTATGTACGACCAGAGGTTCTAAGGTTTCGCTGCGCAGGGCCATGACCAGCAATTCGTACTCCTTGTCTTTTTAGTGGCGGTAATGAACGGGAGGAATAACCGGTAAAATGTTAATGGGTTCCATCACAGAGTGCGATAAGACCTGGAAGGTCTGCAATCAGGAAATCAGTCCGGCGAAATGCTTAACCGTGCGCACCAGCTGGCTCACATAGCTCATTTCGTTGTCGTACCAGCTCACCACTTTGATCAGTTGGCTGTCGCCCACGGTAACCACTTTGGTTTGCGTAGCATCGAACAGAGAACCATACGAAATTCCGATGATATCGGTACTTACCAGTTCCTCTTCAGTATAGCCAAAGCTATCGTTGGCGGCAGCTTTCATGGCGGCGTTGATTTCAGCAGCGGTGGTTTTCTTTTGGCAGATAACGGTAAGTTCGGTTACAGAACCGGTAATGGTGGGAACGCGCTGAGCGCCGCCATCGAGTTTACCGGCCAGCTCGGGCAATACCAGGCCAATGGCTTTGGCAGCTCCGGTGCTGTTGGGCACAATATTCTGTGCAGCAGCCCTTGCACGGCGCAGGTCTCCCTTGGGATGTGGAGCGTCTAAGGTATTCTGATCGTTAGTATAGGCATGAATGGTGGTCATGCTGCCGGCCAGAATGGTGAAATTATCATTCAGTACTTTGGCCATGGGGGCCAGACAGTTGGTGGTACAGCTGGCACCACTTATGATGGTTTCGCTACCATCCAGAATATGGTGGTTTACATTGTAAACAACGGTTTTCAGATCGCCTGTGGCAGGTGCTGAAATTACCACACGTTTGGCACCTGCGGTCAGATGGGCTTCGGCTTTGGCTTTATCGGTAAAGAAACCGGTACTTTCGATTACCACATCTACACCATGTGCCCCCCATGGAATCTGGGTCGGGTCTTTCTGAGCATAGATTTTTACTTCTTCACCATTAACAATAATGCTGTTTTCGGTATGAGACACGGTAGCGTTGAAACGGCCCTGAGCACTGTCGTATTTCAGCAAATGTGCCAGTACCTGAGGGCTGGTGAGGTCGTTGATGGCAACCACATCGATGCCCTGCATGTTATAAATTTCGCGGAAAACCAGTCGGCCGATACGGCCAAAGCCATTGATGGCTACTTTTACGGTAGTCATGTTTCTGAATTTTGAATTTTGTGCCGCAAAATTACCGCTTTTTACGGGCTTTTGAAAATATACCTGTCAGTTATGCTCAGCGAAGAGTCCACACGGCCTGCAGCTGAAAACTCCGCGGCGGGCGCAGATCGCAGGGGCGGCCCAGATATTCCCTGTTAAAAAGGTTGGAAACCTGCGCATTCACTTTCCATTTATCATTAACCTTGTAAGCCACACGGGCATCAAAAATATGGGCAGAACCCAGCTGGTCCATCGAACGTTGAATGCCGGTTATAAACCAAGACAATATTCCCTTGGTAAATGCCCCGTCTATATTGGTCATACGGCTGTTGTAACGGTAACTGAGCCCGAATTCCAGGTTTTTCCAGCTACATTGAAGATCGGCCCTGATTAAATGCTGAAACCGATATTTCATGAGGGTATTGGTATCATTTCGGGTATTTTCAAAATTCAACTGCAAACCCCCACTGTCCCTGGCATACACGTATTCTGGATTCATTACCCTGGGTAGAGTATAGGTGTACCCTCCCAGCAATTGCCAGTGGGTGTTGCCGATTTTACCCTCTCCCATGGTTTCAAATTCAAAACCACTTACTTTCCCCACACCTACGTTAATGCTTTTAAAACCAAGGCCAAAGCCAGTGTTGGGGTTGGGGTCCCAGAAGCCAAACGAAAACTCCATCATGTCGGTCAGGGTCATTTGAAAGAGGCTCACATCAGCAAAACCTTTGAAACCGCCAATTTTATAACCCTGTTTCAACCCCAATTCAGCGTTGCTGCCGGATTCAGGCCTTAGGCCCGGATTGGAGTAAACGGCTAGCGCACCAACGGAAGTGGTTACAAACAATTCTGCCATGCTGGGAAAACGAAAACCTTGTCCGGCACTGGCACGCAGAAAGGTGGCGCGGCCTACGGAATAATTCACTCCCGCCCTGAAAACCGGCTTTGAATAAATCGCATCATTGATGGCATACATCTCATATCGCCCTCCACCGGAAAGCTGCAGTCTTCCACGCTTGTATTCAGTCTGGAAAAATGCCGCCCTGTTTTCTGCGGTCTGTTTGCCGCCAAACAACAGTGAATGGGTTTCGGCCAGCATCCCTGCGGCCCCTAGGGTAATATTCAAATGCCGGAAAGATCTGTTCATGCGGTATTCCGCATACAACAAACTGCTGCCATTGCTCTGATCGGAACCTGCATTGTTGGCAGTAGCATCGTTTTCCAGCGCCAGATAACGGGCTTGAAACTTATGGGTTACTTTTTTGCGTTTCCACTCCGCAAATGGATCTATATGCAGCCGGAAACCCTTGTTGTAATTGAAGCCTGAATCGAAGGTTTCATAGCCTTGCGCAAAGCTTTCCCATAGGAGAAAAGATCCGCTGTTTGACTGCTGCACACCCGTATTGGCGCCATAGTTAAGTCCTTTCACTTTGGCTGATGTATGTTTTACCCGCACACCCATTCTTGCCCGTTGGTTGTATTCATTTCGGCGGTAGCCCTGGTCATAAAGCGCATTCCATTGGGCCATAATTCCGGTATTGCCCATTTTTTGAGACCAGAACCCGTTGGTGCCATGAACACCGCGGCGGCTTTTGTTCCAGCGCAGGCTGTCGCGGCGCGGAAAATCATAAAATCCGGCAAAACCGGTAACCCTGGCGTTGGCCTGTTGCCCGGGTTCTCCACTTCGCAGGTTCACCACACCATTCAAAGCGCTTGAGCCATACAGCACACTGCCTGCACTCTTAACCACTTCCACCGAAGCCAAGTTTTCAACCGGCAGAAAACCAAACTGTACCTGCCCTGCATCTGGGCTAATCATGGGCAATTCATCCAGCGTTACCATCACACGGCTGCCCGCCCCGTAACTCCAACCACTACCATTGCGAATATTGACCTGCCCGTCACTAATGGTAACCCCCGGCATTTGCTCTAGAGCCGTAGAAATATCCGACGTTATTTTATTATTGATCAGGTATGGCTTTAGTACGGAAACGCTCACCGAACTGCGGCTCAGACGCGATAGATTCTTATTGGTGCTGATAATAAATTCGTCAATAAAAACTGATTTTACCTGCAATGTTAGCGCTATCTGCTGGCCTGGCATAAGATCCTGTTTCAGCAGTGTATCCAGCGTAAAATGGCTTTTTGCGGCCACACGTATTCTACGAACATCCTTTTCTATCACAATGCCGTTTTCTGAAACCAAAAATGACCGAATTACCCCCATACTGTTGTAGGCATTGAAGGTATCGGGGGTTATACTGCTGCCGTCCTCAGATTTTATTATTATGACAACCTGGGCTTTTAGATATGAGCTAAACCCAAAAAATAAAAACACAACCAGGCGTTTGATAAATAGATTTTTTATATACATTTGTGTAAATAACAACACAATAATAATGATTAAAAATTACTTTTTCGCAACGATTTTTATCTGGTTTATTTCTCTTTCGGGTCAGACTTGCATCCCAGATAAAAGCCTCACAAAAGCAGGATTCCTTCCTGCCACACTTCCTCCGGCAGTGGTTAATACCCCATACAATCAGGGTATTTCAGTGCTCACTTTCCGCGACACGTCTACCATTGTTTTTGGGCAAAAACTTCCGGTAAAAGTCGATTCTATTAAAGTTTTAAGGATTGGTGGTCTTCCTTCCGGTATCAAATACAAATGTCAGCACCCACGCTGCGTGTTTTTGTGGGATACTGTGCGTTGCATTAGTTTTTATGGTACCACTGGCACCGTGGGTTCCTACCCGCTAAAAATATATGTGAGGGCCTCTGTGGTAGCAGGGGGCTTTTTAAGACAGACACAAGACGATTCCATCAGCTCATACACTCTGGAGGTTGTAAACAGAACGACTTCTTTGTGGCAACCGGTGTCCAGCTCGTTCCGCGTTTCTCCCAATCCCGGTAATGATATTGTGGAGATTGAAGACAGCCACACCGGTGCAAACTGGTTTATTACAGAACTTTCCGGCAGAAAGGTGGCTTTTAATGTGATTGACAAAACACCCAACAGTATGCGTTTTTCAGTAGCTGAACTAAAATCGGGTATTTATATTGTGACCGACGGTCAAAGAAAAACCAAATTGCTCGTTCCCTAAGAGCATGAACCCTTTAATCATTTCTATTCCCCGTACCAAGGCGGAATTACCGCAAATGATAGTGGCGGGATTTATGTGTTTTGTGGTATGGTCCATTCATTACGCGATATTCGGCGTTATGGGCGGTTTTATTGCTCTGTTTATTGCACTGGCGATAGTAGGCTTTCTCTATTTTAAATTAAGGGGAGATTATTTTGTGAGGTTAGATAAACAGGGAATTTCCTGGAAACAGAGCATTGTTTCCAAATATATTTTTATCCCCTGGAATTATATGATGCGGGTTGATTATCTGGTGTATGAAATCAATTTTCAGATTAAGGAAAGCAGGCAGGTGGTGAGCTTTGCAACCAGCGGACTGGAGGATGAGCAGACCGATGCTCTGAAACAATATATTTCCGACACCGTAAAACACATCAAGTAATCTCCGCAGTAATTGTCGTATTTTCGCGACATGTCTTTCAGGCCCCACTTCGATTTTGTTGAAGAGTTGCGCTGGCGTGGCCTGTTGCATGATACCATGCCGGGCACCCGGGAGTTGCTGAACAGCGAACAGGTTTCCGGTTATTGTGGATTTGACCCCTCAGCAGACTCACTTCATATTGGCAACCTTGTACCCATAACGCTATTGGTTTTGCTGCAAAAGGCCGGCCACAAGCCTATTGCACTTGTTGGCGGAGCTACTGGCATGGTAGGCGATCCCAGCGGAAAAAGTGATGAACGTAAATTGCTGGGCGTGGCGCAGATTGAGCACAATCTGAACGGCCAGAAACAGCAGCTGATGAAGTTGCTGGATTTTGAAAACGGTGAAAACAAAGCTGAAATGGTCAATAACTATGACTGGTTTGGCAAGTTTGGCTTTCTGGAATTCATACGGGATGTAGGCAAACACATAACCGTCAATTATATGATGGGGAAAGATAGCGTAAAGAACCGTCTTGAGGGCGGTGGTATGTCTTTTACGGAGTTTTCCTATCAGCTGGTTCAGGGCTACGACTTTTACTATTTGTTTACCCAAAAAGGTTGTAAGTTACAACTTGGGGGAAGTGATCAGTGGGGAAATATTACCACCGGTACTGAGCTTATAAGACGCAAGACAGGTAGCGAGGCGTTTGCCATTACGGCTCACTTGATTACCAAAAGCGACGGCACCAAATTCGGCAAAAGCGAAGATGGAAACGTTTGGCTTGACAGGGGAAAAACCTCGCCTTATCGGTTCTATCAGTTTTGGCTGAATGTGGCTGATGAGGATGCTATCCGGTTTATCAAGATTTACTCTTTAAAGAGCCGAGGGGAAATAGAAAAACTGATTGCAGAGCATACAGGTAAGGAGCATTTGCGCATTTTACAAAAAGCACTGGCCCAGGAAATGACCGAAAGGGTGCATTCAGCAAACGACCTGGCTTTATCTGTAAAAGCTACCCATGTATTCTTCGGCGCTGGCACCCGGGAAGATTTAACCGCACTGGATGCCGAAACCCTGCAAAGCAGCCTGGAGGGAATGGAGAAATTTACTTTAGAGGCGTCTGTTTTAGCCGGCGGAATACCCATTCTGGATTTACTGGCGCAACACACACACATTTTCCCCAGTAAAGGCGAGGCGCGTAAAATGATTCAGGCGCAGGCGGTATCGGTCAACAAAGAAAAATTTACGGATATTAACGGCAATATTGACAGCAAGAGCTTACTGCACGAAAAGTACCTGCTGGTTCAAAAAGGAAAGAAAAACTATTTTGTGATTGAAGCTGTTTAAGCACTCATTTTTCTGAATGCCTGTTTCTGCTTTACCAAAAAACTCTTTGGCCAGGTGAAAGCCTACCACAATCGCAGTTCCCAATATTAGTCCAATAATACCGAAAATAGCACCTTTCTTGTAAGGCTTCGGTTAAGTTGCCTCAAGTGGAAAGCGCATATCATCCACCACAGTAATAAAAGGGCGTTTTTTCTCCAGCTCCATTTTAGCGGCGTGCAGGGCAGTCAGACTTTCTGCGTACTGGACATTCAACATGTTTATGTCACACGCCAGCTGTGTTTGAGGGATAATCGCCCTGCGCATTACTGCTCCAAAGCCCTTATCCTGCATAGATGCCGAGGTATATTCCTTGCCTTGAAGGGCTGCTAGTATAGAGTCTCTCCGTCTTACAGTAGCCTTGATGATCATATTTGCCTTGTTTATACGCTTGTCGATATAAAAATCGGAGATGGTATGCAGGTGAAGCACACCAGAACCAACACAAGAAATATTTGATTTTTTACTTCAATAAATTAATTAAATAATCACCGTAACCGCTTTTTATTAATGGAGTTGCTATTTTTTCTAATTGTTTGTTGTCAATAAATCCGTTGCGCCATGCAAGCTCCTCAATACAGCCGATTTTCAGGCCTTGTCTTTCTTCAATTACCTGCACAAACTGTCCGGCCTGCATGAGGGAGGTAAATGTACCTGTATCGAGCCAGGCAGTTCCCCGGCTTAGCACCTGCACTTTCAGTCGGCCATTGGCCAGATAGGTTCTATTTACATCGGTAATCTCAAACTCTCCTCGGGGGGATGGTTTTAGGTTTTTACTGATTTCCACCACTTCGTTGTCATAAAAATAGAGTCCGGGCACAGCAAAATTACTTTTGGGTACAGCGGGTTTTTCCTCTATTGAAAGGGCATTCATTTCTTCGTCAAACTCAACCACACCATATCTTTCCGGGTCACTTACATGATATGCAAACACAATTCCTCCCTGCGGATTCCGGCATTGCTGCAAGGTTTCCGTGAGGTCTGAACCAAAGAAAATGTTATCCCCCAGGATCAGACAAACACAGTCATTACCTATGAATTTTTCGCCCAATGTAAATGCCTGGGCAAGACCCTCCGGTTTGGGCTGAACACAATATTCGAAGCGACAGCCGAGCTGCGAACCGTCTCCAAGCAATTTCTCAAACAGGGGCAAATCGTGAGGTGTGCAAATGATGAGAACCTCCCTGATTCCAGCCATCAAAAGTATTGACAGCGGATAATACACCATAGGTTTGTCATAAACTGGCATAAGCTGCTTGCTCATGGCCAGTGTTAGTGGGTGTAATCGTGTGCCGTAACCTCCGGCCAGAATGATACCTTTCATGAAACGGGGGCAAATATACCGAGAGCTAGTCGGTCGCTATCGAAATTGTCCATGAACTGCAGCAATTATTGGACAGAGCGTTCATTAATCCGCTCATCCATGCCATTAGTCGGTTTTTGATACAGCCTACTAAACCTTCAAATAATCAGCGAGGTTCTACCTATTTAAACTTTACCGATTCCGTAGGTGCTGTCATCCTTTCGGATAGCTCTTTTCTAGTCTTTCAGGCAAGGCCACCAGGTAATCTCGCGATTTTTCTGCTATTTCATTCAACCCGCAGATGCCCCCCACATTCCAGTGTGCAAACAACGATTTAAGAATGTTGATATAATCATCTGCCATGTAAACACCCAGACGCCGAGCAGCATCCACAAAGGCCTGAAAAGATTCTCTCACAGCCTGACCTGATTGCCAGCTTTACCGCAATGGTCAGAGGGATTAAATACAGTAATGAAATAATATACGCAACGATGAATCCTGCTCGTTAAACGTATCTTTTTGTTGAATTGATAACCTTAACAATTCCCTATTGACACTGATACCGTTAATTATTATCTCTCCATTCATATACCCATTGGGCCTGTATCATCTCCAGATGCCCTTCCGTACATTCTTCGCGGGTACCCTTAAAATTGGGAATTTCCAATACCCATTCAAGAAGTTCCGTAAACCGCAGTCGGTAAATTTTACTTTCGTTAAAATCATCGCCGAAACGCTCATAGAGCTTCATGGCTATGTCTTCGTGATCGGGCCAGTGTATTGGAGGCTCAAACATATTCTATCTCTTGTTAAAATTTTAATGCCCTATTATACTACTTTGATCCGGTATTGTAACTACCAGATTCCCATCTCGTCTAAGTTTACATTGGCAAGCCAACCTTGAATTAAACCTTGGATTTCTGGCACGATCCACATAATCTTCTTCCCTTTCGCTCATTTCCGGCAATAGATTTTCACCGCTATGAACATATATGTGACAGGTACTGCAACCGCATACGCCCCCACAATTGTGATTTAAGGGTATATCATTATCAAGTGCTACCTCCAGTACAGTTTCACCGGCTTCAATACTCACCGTAACGGGTAAAACTGTTTTGTCTTCAAATTGAAAGATAATACTGCCCATGTGCAGTACAAAGTTAACATATGACAGGCTGTTAGGTTTGATTTATACATAAAGAAAAATCAAATTACTGCCGCTCAGGTTTTATTTTTAGCTCATAACTTCAAGCGCGCAGAAGCATAAGCCCCGAACCCGTTAAGCCTGCCAGGCATCACGAGGCTTTCCAGTCCTTCCAGCCGCAGGTTCACAAACAGACCACCCCGCTTCATGGGTTTCCAGTTCCAGCTGCTCTGTAAATTGATGTTCCAGGTGTCAAAACCGCCCAGCGCAACAATAGGGTAAAAACGCACAGCTCCCAATTCTAGTCTCGTATTGGGTTGCCAGACTAATCGGGGCAGATAGCCCGGCAAATGACG
>VGGQ01000039.1 GCA_016868535.1 Bacteroidota bacterium
CGTTTTTTAACATAGATTTTAGGGTTTTTCCAAATCTATTATATCTAAATCAACACCCAAATTTTCTTTAATTTTTAATAAAGGAAGTTTTTTATAATACTCGCCGTAAATAGGATTTGTATCATCTATAACAGGACCATCAAGCATCGTGTTTCTGTTAGTATCCCTAAAATAAAAAATATCGTGATCTCCGGATAGAACCCACAGGGTTTTTTTATGACCAGGTTCAATGTAATTGCTGTATGATTCCCCTGTGTTTTTATTGGTTATGTTTATATAGATTTCGAACGATTCTCTATTTGTAATATTTAGTGATGTGTATACAGGAATGCTTGTTCTGAATGTGTCTTTTATATCTGTTCCTTCTTCGGTTTTAAAGTTAAATAATATACCTATATTTCCTGTCTGGTTATTATTAAATTTTACTTTCAACACATTCCTTTGGTCAGCAAACAGAACAGCTTTATTTATTGTTTTGTCTTTTGTTATATATTCTATTGTCTTAACAGAAGGTGCAAGCATAGGTTTGTTTCCGGTAAAACATATTTCTTGCAGCGAATCTGAGAGGAAAGAGGGTTTTCGCCAATAGTATGAGAAATTATCTTTTTTGTTTTCAGGTTTTTTTGAAACAAAAAAAGTATTTGTATCCAGTGTTTTTATAAAAGAGAAAATAGCGGCACTGTCGCCCGAAAAAGTGTCTTTATATCGCATTAAACCACCACCAAACACAAAAGGCAATGATTTACCATATAATCCATAACGATCTTTAGAATACTTTATTAAATCAATCTTAATTTGGGCGTTATTGTAAAGAGGGATAAACGCAGTATCTCGGGTGTTTGTAAAATGAATACCCACCGCTTCATCCTTATTCCATTGGTTATCGCCATTTAAATCATTGTATGCTATAACCCAGATAGAATCCTGTGGTGTTCCAGGAAGACAAAAACGCATCGATTTATCGGGCATGCTTATATAAGGAGTTAAACCAATGGTTTTAATCTTAATTTTTTGTGTCTTTGGTTCTTCTATAAAAAAGCATTTCCCACAAATACTAAAAGTATCCAGATTTTGACCCGTACCAAACAAGTATGGGCTATACACCCCCTGGTTGTTCTCATTGAGGTCCTTAACACAGCCATTTAGTTGTATGCTGTATGTTGTGTTTTCTAACAAAGTATTTTCAGCAAACCCTATTTTTATATAATTTTTTCCCATTGTAATAGTGGGCTTGTTTTTTGGTACTGGCGAAATTATTATCTGCTCCTTGGCATTGCTTACTTGTATATTTTCATCAAACTTAAAAACCACAATTTTCGGCGTCACCCCAGTGCTTCTGTTAGTAGGGTTGCTTAAGACAAGTTTAGGGGGTGTAATATCTTTATTACCCCCGGTTGGCGTTACTGGATTCGCACACCGGCAAAGCGCGGTTGTGCAAACTAAAGCAGCTATAAATCCAGATCTTCTCATCTTCCAAAATAAACAAGCAACACAGAAATGTCGGCGGGGTTTACACCACTAATGCGCGAAGCTTGGCCCAGGGTGGTTGGTTTTATCTTGTGTAGTTTTTCGCGTGATTCTTTGCTAAGTGACGTGAGTATATGGTAATTAAAAGCGTGGGGTATCTTTACATCTTCCAAACGTTGTAGTTTTTCTACCATCTCATGTTCTTTCCTTAGATAATTTTCATATTTAATCTGTGTTTCAATCGCCCGAGCCGCTTCAAAAGAATGGGCCGACAACAAACATTTTATTTCCTCAACCCCTGCTATATCGTCTAAAGAAATTTCCGGACGTTGTAAAAAGCGTTTGTATCGTTGTTTTTCAGTAATAGGCGAAGAGTTTTTTGTTTGTAGAATAGTATTGGCGGTATCTATTTCAATGTTGTTGTTTTCAAAATAATGAAGCAACACTTGGGCAGAGCCTTGTTTTTCTTCCAACAAATCCATTCTTTCCCGACCCACCAAACCGAGCTCAAACCCTTTAGGGGTAAGGCGTTCGTCAGCGTTGTCCTGTCTGAGTGTAATGCGATATTCTGCCCGTGAGGTGAACATTCTATAGGGCTCATCTGTGCCCTTGGCCACGAGGTCGTCTATTAAAACACCTATGTAAGCTTCGTTTCTTCCCAAAACAAAAGCACCTTGTTTAGTTATTTTTCTATGTGCATTTATTCCCGCCATCAAACCCTGGCAAGCAGCTTCTTCATAACCTGTAGTACCATTGATTTGACCCGCAAAAAACAAATTATTAATCAGTTTTGTTTCAAGGTTAAGTTTTAGTTGTGTTGGAGGAAAAAAATCGTATTCTATAGCATAGCCAGGCCTAAAAACCTTGGCATTTTCAAAACCCGGTATTTGTCTGAGTGCTTTCAGTTGAATATGATCCGGCAAACTGGTAGAAAACCCATTCACATACACCTCAATTGTATTCCAACCTTCCGGTTCCACAAAAACCTGGTGTCTTTCTCTTTCAGCAAATCGGTTAATCTTGTCTTCTATACTAGGACAATAACGTGGACCCAAACCCCGAATACTTCCATTGTACATTGGGCTTTCTGAGAAACCCTCACGCAAAATGTCGTGAACGGTATTGTTGGTGTATGTGATATAACAGCTACGTTGTTCTTTTAGTGGAGATGTTTCACGTGAAAACGAAAATTTTGCAGGCTCATCATCACCTTTTTGTTCTTCCATGGCATCATAGTTCAGGCTACGCCCATCCACCCGGGGAGGTGTACCTGTTTTCATTCTACCCGACACAAAACCAAATGACTCCAGTTGTCTGGTAATTCCAAGGGATGCGCTTTCTCCCATTCTACCTCCGCCAAAATTCCTTTTACCTATATGGATTAGGCCATTAAGGAAAGTACCACTAGTAAGAACAATAGCATTGCCGCGAATTTGTGCGCCCATGCCAGTTACAACACCTACAGCAGTTTTATTTTTAACGATCAACTCTTTAACAGTGTCTTGAAAAAAATCAATATTCGGGGTGTTTTCGAGTGCCAAACGCCAGGATTCGGCAAACCTCCACCGGTCGCTTTGTGCTCTCGGACTCCACATAGCAACCCCTTTGCTGCGGTTAAGCATACGAAACTGAATCATAGTTTTGTCGGTTATAATACCCGACATACCACCTAAGGCGTCAATTTCTCTGATAATTTGTCCCTTTGCCACACCTCCCATAGCGGGATTGCAGCTCATGCGGGCAATCGTTTCCATATTCATGGTAACCAACATTACCTTGCTGCCCATTTTAGCAGCTGCGTGCGCGGCTTCACATCCAGCGTGTCCGCCGCCCACCACAATGATATCGTATTCCCCTAAAAACAAAATTATTTCACATAAAACCCAAAATCACGCGCCTTTTTCAAGATACAAATTTATGCAATATGTTTCTGCTTCGCGCATGGCTTGTTTGTCTTTTGCTGTTTTGTCCTTGTAACCCAGCAAATGCAAAGCCCCGTGAAACAAAACACGCAAGAATTCTTCTTTGTAAGTAACACCAAACAAAGCAGCATTTTCCTTCACGCGGTCTAAAGAAATATAAAATTCACCTATAATTCCCTTGTTTTCACTAAGATCGAAGGTAATAATATCAGTATAGTTGTTATGATTTAAAAACTGCTGGTTTATTTTTAATAATGATGCATCGTCCATAAAAACATACTGCAGCGACCTAAAAACCCTCTTTTTTTCCGTAGAAACAGATTTAATTACCGAAGCAAAACAATGTTTTTTAATAACCGGCCAGTTTTTTCGCTTACCAGAAAAATATATTTTTGGGCCATTCACTACCTCAAAAGCATTAAAGTTCCCTGAAACAACTCTTTTTTCTCAAACCTAACCACCTCTATTTTGTATACATAAAAACCATGTATTACCGGCTGGCCCATTGCTTCACCATTCCAACCATCCAATGCCTCTCCCTGCCATAATTTTCCACCCCAGCGGTCATAAATATACATAATGGCTTGTCCGCGTTCAATATTTGGGTTTACAATACGAAACACTTTATTATTTCCTTCAGGTGAAAACGCATTGGGCACCAGGGTGGTGTCATAAACCCGCAAGCAAACCTCATTGGAGTATGCGGTGTCTATCCGGTTGTTGTTACCATCTGTTTTGTATGCAACCACACGGTAGCAGAAAGCTTTTGTTGTGTCAGCGATAAAATACGGGGAGGTGGGCCCCCCTACAGGGTTCCACGTGAAACCCTGTTTGTTTCGTTCTTCTATTTGCTGGTTGTTTGGGTTATATGGTTGATAATCAAACCATTGTGCTATATTTCCGGTTTTGGTGAGCAACAAAGAAATGTGGTTTTCTGAAGTGTCATACACTACACCACATGGATTTTGGGACAAGACCCTAAACACATAGCGCTTTTTAGCTGTCTCTAGGTTTTTAACCAATACGCGCCCAGGTCCGGCGAGAAGGTTACTATTGATGGTTGTCCAGGGAGAAGAATAATAATCGCGGTACTGCAAAAGCGCTTTAAATCCCATAGGCGTGGGAGGCACCCAGGTGTAAGACACCTCGATAAATCCGGGCGAAACAACCGAAGCGTGGCCAACTTCATTTTTGAGAGGCCTGCTGTAATCGGCAGCAAAAAAAAGCACCACATTAGATGTTGATGTTATGCCCACACCAGCAGTCTTGTGGGCCCTGACAAAATAAGTGTAAGTATAATTGAGTTCCGGCAGAGGATGGTAAAACTGAAGCGTGTCGCCAGAAACAGAACCAGCTTTATAGAACAAATTATCCCTGCTGGAAGCATACCATATATCATAATGATCTACAAGCCAGCCAACATAAGCAGTCCAGCGCAACAAAACCTTACGGCTACAGCGATACTGGGTATTTTCAGCAGGATTTATGGTGGCGCAAACCGGACTGTGGGGCGGGCAAAGAACACCACCGTTTTTACAAGAGTCAAATACAGCAATAATAATTTTATGACCTGGGTTTCTTGAATCAAAAGTTGAAGTTAAAAAACGATATGCCAGCCCGGCGGTATCCTTCACAAGCACATTATTGCCGGTGCCAGGATCTACCTTAAACACTGAATACCCCATCACATCTGCTTCGGGGGCTTTTTTCCACCCAGCAACCACTCTTTGCGACGCTAAATCCACGCTCACGCTATCCAACAAGATCAAGGCAGGAGGCAGGTCATCCACAAAAACCGTATCCGAATTAAGCGTGTCAATTCCGTTGCAGGCAAATCGTGCGCTCACAAACAGTTCCCAGCGCTTTTTATTAGGTAAAGGCGCACTTAATAAGGTGCTACCTACCGGACCACCCTGAAACAGCATTTGAAACGGACTGATTACATTATCTCTTCCATACAAACGATACGAAACAAAACTCCCGCAGGCATCTGAGCCGGGCGACATGTAAAATGTTACTACAGCTGTGGTAGGATCAAGGCAGGCCCTGATGGCTTTAGGGGGCTTAACCATGGCGGAAACCACGGAATAAATCAACCCCAAAAACAAGAATACTGTGATATTTTTACCAATAAAACTCACTGCTATGAGAGTTTTCCTGCCAGTGCAAGAGTAAACGAATCCGGACGCAAATAATTGTCAGCAAATACCGATATTTCGTCTGTAGTAATAGACCAAATTCTGTCCATATACGTTGCATAGTAGGATTCAGGAAGGTTGTTTTGCAGCAAAAACTGCCATTTTGCAGGCAGGGAAAAGGGGCCGTCAAACCCGGCTCTGAGTTGTCCGGACACATAACGACGGGCTTTTTCTAGTTCTTCACCCACCGGAGGGCTGCTTGTCAGCCCCAGCATTATTTCACGGGTGGCGACCGCTGCTTTTTCGGCGTTTTGGCTGTTCATTTCTCCGTTGATATACCAGGTAAAACCATGTGCAGATGGGGTTAAACCACTTCCGATACCATAGGTCAATCCCCGGGTTTCTCGTAAATCCTGCATAAGGCGGCTGCCAAAAAAACCGCCAAGAAACATATTTACAAAAGAGGCGGTCTGCATTTCTTGTATAGTCAATCGCGGCAAGCGTTTTCCCATATACAAACTTACCTGCTGTGCGTGTTCCATACCGTGCCGAATGTTGCTCTTAAATTCAGGATTTTGTGTTTGCGAAAATGAGGCAGGCTGTTGCAATGGAGCAGCGGTTCCTAGCAGGCTCTCAACAACCGCCCTCTCTTCATCACCAAAATCTCCCGAGGCGAAAAGCCGGGCAGCGGGAAAACGCAGGTGTTTTTCAAACCAGTTCTTCAATTCTGCGACCCTTAGGTTTTCTATATCCTCAGGGTTTTCAAAGCGAGTGTCCGCGGAGTCTTTGCCATACAGAGCCTCAAAACACAACCGGCTGCTCCAGTATCTGGGCGTTTGCATACGCCTCAACAAAGAAGCGGTTTCCACCTGTTTAAACACCGACAGTTCTTTCTCAGGAAAAACAGGTTCTGCGCCTTGTTCCATAAGCCATTTCAAAGATTGTTCTAGGTGTTGTTTCTGGGTTTGCAGCACCAGAGTTGACGACAGCAGCCCAACATCCAGATTGGCGGCCGCTCCCCAGTATTCAAAACCTTCCTGTATTTCTTCAGCGGAAAGATTTTTGTTGCCGCTAAGGCGCAATGTTTGTGTGGCTCTTGCCAGCGTCGGAGCGGCTTTATGAGCGGTGCCACACGGCCAGCAAAACAGAAGTTTTATTACTCCTAAATCCCGTTTGGGGCTAGTAAACAGCGACCATCCCCCCGACATTGTATATTCTTTTGGCGGCACAAACGACAACGTTTTTATAGTTTTTGCCTCAGGAGCGGTTAATCTAAACGTCATGATGATTGTTTGGGATGGTAATACAACACAGCGGCAGCATCGGGGTTTATATTGCCAGCAGCGGTTTTGAGCATTACTTGCAGTGAAACATTTCTGTAAACAGCATCTTCATCCTGCACCCTGTTTATTTCGCCAATATTTTCGAAGTAACATAGTTTTTGCGCACGGTTTATCAGCGAGGCTTTTTCAAACAAAAGGGCAGAGGTTGCTTTGTTTTTAACCCGTTCCATGTGCCTTTCTGTAAAAAACTTTCCGGCAATGGCATCACTTAGGGTTTCGAGCAGGCATTTTTCTCCGTGTGCGTGGGTTTCGCCCTCATTGAGCACACCATATAACACAAATAAACCCTCATTATGGCTGCGCACGTAAAAAGCGGCAGCATCATTAAAAACAAGATTTTCTTTTACCCACAATGTATAGATCGGGCTTATTTCAGAGCCACCCAGCAAATCTGCAAAAAACTCAAGTGCTACACTCTCGGGGTCTTGAAAAGCAGGACCACGCCAAACCATAAAAACCGCCGGATTGGGGCTCGGGTCTTCGGTTTCCATAAACCTACGGGTTTTCGGCAGCGGGTCTGATATATACAAATTGTTGTTTACCTCGCCGGTTGGGGCAATATCGGCATACCATTTCTCGCACAATGTCCGTGTTTCTTCTTCCGAAATCTGTCCAGCAACACACAAAATTGCATTGGCAGGATGGTAATATTTTTTGTAAAATGCCGAAACATCCTCCAGCATTGCATTTTCAATATGGGAGAGGTCTTCGCCAATGGCGGGCCAGCGATAAGGGCTTTTTCGATATAAAAGACCTCTTAAATGGTGCCATAGCAAGCCAAATGGCGCATTATGGCAACGCTGTTTAAACTCTTCTACCACCACACCGCGCTGCACTTCTAGGGTTTGTGGGTTTATATTTAGCTGAAACATGCGGTCGCTTTCCAGCCAGAAGGCGGTTTCAGCATTTTCTGCGGGAACAGAGATGTAATAATTGGTGTATTCGTTGTTGGTAAAAGCATTGTTGCTCCCCCCGGCATTTTCTACTGCCTTGTCGTAGGACAGCACGTTTTTGCTGCCACCAAACATTAAGTGCTCAAACAAATGCGCAAAACCGGTTTTATCTGAGGATTCGTCCCGGGCGCCCACATTGAAAAGGGTGTTTAATACCACAACAGAGCTGTCAGGATCATAATGGTGGATTACCCGTAGACCATTGGGCAGAACAAAACGCGAAAACGAAATCACACCACAAAGGTAGCAAAGCGGGTTGGTTTATGGGATGATATTGCTTGTTATTGCCCGGCAGATTTGAGCGCCTCGCGCCATGCATATGGTTTTGTGTAACTATCAGCAAGGTATTATGTTTACCTTAAAAAAATTTTGTGATTCCCGAAGGCGATAAGAACACCCTGTTTTTCCCCGGCGCAGACCCCAACCGCCATATTCCTGGATTTGGTTGTATGTAATTATCTCGATGGACTCAATGTCTTCGAATGAAATAACCTTTGTTTTGTAAGCAAACGGGAAAACCGAACCAAAACTTCATTGGCAGAAAGTGACGACTCAAGGGTGATGAAAGACATAAACACACCAACCGATAAAGCCACCCCCAATTCCACAAGAGAGACGTGATCTTCGCCGGTTTTAACACAGCGCAGTACCCCAACCTAAAAATAATCGCAGGCAAAAAAGCAGCGGCAACAACCATTTTAGGAAGCTCTGTTTTTAAAAAAACAGCATAGTGTTGACGTTTTTGACATAACACAAAGGTACACCAAATAAAAAACCCCGGACCGAGCCGGGGTTTCTCATCAACAAATCAACCATCAAAAAGGAAGTGCTTCGTTCTATACTTCTTTTTTGCTCTTTTGATTCACCAGAAACAAGCGCTGAACATCAACCACGGTCTGCTTTTTCTCAACGCCTTTTTTGTCGAGCCAGTTGAGCTCGGTGATTTTTCCCTCCACAAACAGGCGCTGACCCTTGCCTACGTGGTTTTCTACAATACTTGCCCTGGGCCCCCAGAACACAAGCTTGTGCCAGGCAAGCGATTTGCTGTTTTTCCCTTCAGCGCTTTGTTTGCGCTCGCCGGTGGTGAGGCTGAGGGTAGCGATTTTGCGTCCGTTTTTCAGGATGCGTACAGATGGGGTGGTGCCAACATTGCCCCACAGGGTTACGGAATTAACTAAAGATGTCATAACGTTTATAAAATTTAAAATAGGTTTCAACTTTTCTCTCGGTTGGTGACACAAAGGTGATATCGACCCAAAACAGCAGTCGGTTTTTTAATATTTATTGGCGTTTGTAAACGGATGTTGTCGGAAAACAATGCAAAACAGTGTATTTTTGTCTATGAATGAATTACCAAACCTGCCCGGAATGCGGCGACAAAATTTTGGGTCGTTCTGATAAAAAATACTGCGGCGATGCATGCCGAAATGCACACAACAACAAACTCAACGCAGACGCAAACAACCTGGTAAGAAACATCAACAACGCACTCCGTAAAAACAGGCGCATCCTTGAAACCCTGCTCTCGGGCCATAGCGAAGGAAAAGCCCGTATTCCGCTAAAAAAACTTTCCGCCAAAGGGTTTAATTTTGATTATATAACCAGCACATATACCACAAAAACGAGTTCACAGTACCGGTTTTGTTATGAATACGGATACCTGAAACTGGAAGACGAAATGTATATGGTTGTTAAAAGAGAGTCAGAAAAATCGCCTTGAACAATCCGGGTGCGGTTGCGCAGCATGTTATGGCAAGAACAAGATTTTGGATTATTAGCCGCGCAGTGGCCGCCACACACCAAAACACAGGCGATAAAGGCGAAATTGCTGAAACGGTCTTAAAAAAAAGACTGCCAGTATCTAGCTACTACCACAACACATATATTAATCGGTTTTTAGAGGCATATTTTAAGAAAGCATCCAGCAAACGATAATAAAGCCCCGGTTTTCTGTTACCCGGGTCATAGTCGTGCAGAACAAGAAGTATTTTCCCTTTCCCCAAAACATGCTTGAAACTTACAGGCCAGGCCAGGGGCGGGCAACGGCAATAATAATAGCGTTTTGGTCTGCAGCGAAAAATGTTTTCAGAGCCAGCACAAACCAGGGAAACGGGCCTTTGAAATTGCTGCGAAAGCGAATTTCGGTAAAACCACCGGCAGAATGTATCGCTTCACTCAAGGCTGCCGCAAAGAATTTTTCATGGGCATATCCTCCTGTTTCACTGGCACCGTGCGATATATACTGAATTTTGGGAGGCGCGCCCGCTGTATTCACGTGTTGTTATTTGATAGAAAATCCCGGTATGCAAGGGCAATTCCTTCGCGCAGTGAAACGACCGGTTTCCAGCCAAGCGAAAACAGCCTGCTGCTGTCCAACAACTTACGGGGCGTACCGTTGGGTTTGCCGGTGTCGAAAACAATTTCACCTTCAAAGCCTACAATTTCTTTAATAAGCAAGGCAAGGTCGCCTATGCTGATGTCTTCACCGTAACCAACATTAAGAAAAGGTTTTTCGTTGTAGTTTTTCATCAGAAACAGCAATGCATTTGCCAGATCGTCGGCGTATAGAAACTCTCTGAGCGGGCTTCCATCACCCCAAACAGTTACGGTTGTGAGGTTTTGTTCTTTTGCCTCGTGAAACTTGCGAATCAGCGCGGGCAGCACGTGGGAGTTTTCGGGGTGGTAATTGTCATTTGGCCCATACATATTGGTGGGCATGGCGCTGATAAAATTGCAGCCATACTGATCGCGATAAGCCTCGCACAGTTTGATGCCTGCAATTTTTGCAATGGCATACGGTTCGTTGGTTTTCTCCAGAAAACCGCTCAGCAGGTATTCTTCTTTGAGCGGTTGTGGTGCCATTTTGGGATAAATACAGCTGCTGCCCAAAAACAACAATTTTTTCACACCACTTTTGTAAGCGCTGTGAATGATATTGGTTTCAATAAGCAGGTTTTCATACAAAAAATCGGCACGGTAGGTGTTATTAGCCAAAATGCCGCCCACTTTTGCGGCAGCCAAAAACACATATTCCGGTTTTTCACGCTCAAAAAAACCGGCAACAGCCTGTTGGTTCAGCAAATCCAGTTCGCTGCGCTTTTGGGTAATGATGTTGGTGAATCCATTGCGCTGCAAAACCCGCACAATAGCACTGCCCACCATACCGCAGTGTCCTGCTACAAAAATTTGGGATGATAACTCCACGACGCGAAGTTAAGGATAGAAAAAGGGAATGTTGGCGATTATCGTTGTAATTTCGACCACCCAAAACTGACATAACCATGATCCGCTCCATAGAACTCCGTTCCGACACGTTTACCCAACCCACCGAAGGCATGCTAAAAGCCATGTTTAATGCTAAGGTGGGCGATGATGTATTTGGGGAAGACCCGACCGTGAACGAGCTCGAGGCCTTTGCCGCTGATATGTTTAGCATGGAAGCGGCCGTGTTTTGTCCCAGCGGCACCATGACCAACCAGATTGCCATCAGTGTGCATACCCGCCCAGGCGAAGAAGTTATTTGTGAGCAGGGCGCTCACGTATATTTTTACGAAGCTGGCGGTATTGCCAGGCTTTCCGGTTGTCAGGCGCGCACGGTTGCCGGCACCCGTGGCCAAATTTTTTCAGAGCAGATTTTGCCGTTGATAAATCCGGAAGATGTTCACCGCCCGCGCACCCGGCTGGTATGCCTTGAAAACACCTGTAACCGCGGCGGCGGGTCAACCTATTCCATGGAAAACATGCGCCAAATCAGGGCACTCTGTGATGCCCACAACCTCACGCTTCACCTCGATGGCGCCCGTATTTTCAATGCAATTGTAGCCAACAAAGAAAACCCCAAAGATTACAGCCGGATTTTTCACAGCCTCTCCGTTTGTTTGAGCAAAGGACTCGGGGCTCCGGCAGGAAGTTTATTGCTGGGTGATAAAGCCTTTATCCACGAAGCACGCAGGGCCAGAAAAGCGTTTGGCGGGGGAATGCGACAGGCTGGATTTTTGGCAGCGGCAGGGTTGTATGCCTTGCAAAACCATGTGGAACGACTAGAGGAAGACCACCAAAAAGCCCACCGACTGGCAGACGCGCTGGGCAGCGCTTCCTGGGTAAAATCGGTGCTGCCAGTAGAAACCAACATTGTAATTTTTGAGGTAGCGGGGGATAATCCAGCTTCTTATTGGGTAGAACAGCTAAAACTACAGGGTATGAAAACAGCGGCTACATCACCCACCCATATTAGGATGGTTACCCACTTAGGAGTTTCTGAAGAGGACATAAAAACAACCCTCGGCGTTATTGCAGCATTGGAATAACACCCGTGCGCTGATCATTTCACATATATCGGTTTTAGCAACAAATCAAGCCATTCGCTTACGTCCCACGGGCCATTACCATAACAGCAGTTATCATAAGCAGACACTATTTTTAGGTTAACAAGCACCAAAACAATTAACAGAGACATAAGGAGGGTTTTCAATACCGGTCGCAAGCCCATAATTCGCTGAAAACCCCAATAACAAGGCAATAAGAGTAAATAAACCGCATAGAAAAAGGAGTGACAAAAATAGGGTATGCAAGAACCAAAAAACCAAATACAAGAAGACGTTTTCATTTTTCACTTACCCCCTAATTATCAACAACCCCATAAACCTCATTTGGTTGCGCTAACTTTGTGCAATTTTGGACTATGCCCAAAGACCCATCCATCAAACATGTTCTCATCATCGGCTCCGGACCCATTATTATTGGGCAGGCCTGTGAATTTGACTATTCCGGCTCTCAAGCCGCCAGAAGCTTGCGGGAAGAAGGCATCGAGGTGTCGTTGATCAACAGCAATCCGGCCACCATCATGACCGATAAAATGAATGCCGATCATGTGTATCTGTGGCCCCTTAGTGCGGAAAGTATCGAAAAAATCCTGCAGGAGCAAAAAATCGACTGTGTGCTGCCCACCATGGGCGGCCAAACTGCCCTCAACCTCGCCAAGGAATGCGATGAGTTGGGCATTTGGGAGAAATACAATTGCAGAATCATCGGGGTTAACATCGAGGCAATTGACAAAATGGAGGACCGCGATAAGTTCAAAGACCTTATGATAGAACTGGGTGTAGGTGTCGCCGAAAGCCAGATTGCCAACAGCTTTCTGGAAGGTAAAGAAATCGCTCAGCGCATCGGTTTTCCTCTGGTTATTCGGCCTAGCTACACGCTGGGTGGCACTGGCGGAAGCATTGTTTTCAAGAAAGAAGAAATTGATGCCGCCCTGCAACGCGGCCTCGAGGCCAGTCCGGTACACGAAGTGCTGGTAGAGCAGGCGCTACTGGGCTGGAAGGAATACGAGCTTGAGCTGCTGCGCGATGGCAAAGACGATATCGCGGTAATCTGCACCATCGAAAACCTTGACCCAATGGGCATTCACACCGGCGACAGCATCACTGTGGCTCCGGCCATGACTTTAAGCGACGTTTGCTTTCAGCGCATGCGCGACATGGCCTTCAAAATGATGCGCAGCATGGGCGTGTTTGCCAGTGGCTGCAACGTGCAGTTCTCGGTAAACCCCGAAGATGAGGAAATCATCGCCATTGAAATCAATCCCCGTGTGAGCCGCAGCTCAGCCCTTGCTAGCAAAGCCACCGGTTACCCCATTGCCAAAATCGCCGCCAAACTGGCCATTGGATATTACCTGGATGAACTCACCAATCCGGTAACCAAAACCACCAGCGCATTTTTTGAGCCTGCTATCGATTATGTAATTGTGAAAATCCCCCGCTGGAACTTTGATAAATTCCACGGGGCCGACCGCCGCCTAGGCTTCCAGATGAAGAGTGTGGGTGAGGTAATGGCCATAGGAAGAAGCTTTCAGGAGGCCCTGCAAAAAGCATGTCAAAGCCTAGAAATAGGCCGACATGGTGTGGGCGCCGACCGTCCTGCTGAAAGAAGCCTTGAAGTTTTGGCTGAAGGCCTTGAACGATCCAGCTGGAACCGCATATTTCAGGTATATGATGCCCTAAGCCTGGGACTGCCTATCAGCACGGTACAGAAGATGACCAAAATCGACCGCTGGTTTCTGGAGCAGTTATCCGAATTGGTTAAAACCAGTAACGAGATAAAGCGCTACCAGATTAACAACCTACCCGAAGATCTGCTCAGAACCAGCAAGGAAAAGGGTTTTAGCGATGAGCAAATTGCCTGGTTAATAGGGAATTGCAAGGCAGAAGACATCTACGAGAAACGCAAGGTCCTGGGCATCCGTCGGGTTTATAAAATGGTGGATACCTGCAGTGCCGAGTTCCCCAGCCCCACCAACTATTTCTACTCAACCTTTGATGGAGAAAACGAGAGCGTTTTCACCGACCGCAAAAAATTAATCGTGCTGGGTAGCGGCCCCAATCGCATCGGGCAAGGCATCGAGTTTGACTACAGCTGTGTGCATGGCATTTTGGCTGCCCGTGAAGCCGGATACGAAGCCATTATGGTAAACTGCAACCCAGAAACGGTAAGCACAGACTTCGATATGGCCGACAAGCTCTATTTTGAGCCTGTTTACTGGGAGCATCTTTGGGAGCTCATTGAATATGAAAAACCCGAAGGGGTGATTGTGCAGCTGGGTGGACAAACGGCCCTTAAGCTGGCCGAGAAACTTCACGAAAAAGGCGTCAAAATCATCGGCACCAGCTATCCGGATATGGATATTTCTGAAGACCGAGGCAGCTTCAGCGACCTGCTGGCCGAACTGAACATTCCCTATCCAAAATATGGTGTAGCGCTGAATGCCGAAGAAGCGATTAAAATCGCCAACAGAGTGGGTTATCCTGTGTTGGTGAGGCCCAGTTACGTACTGGGAGGACAAGGTATGGTAATCGTCATCAACGACGAAGACCTTGAAAAAGCCGTGGTAAAGTTGATGGGCGACCTTCCCGGAAACCGCGTACTCATTGACCACTTCCTGGATCGTGCTGAAGAAGCAGAGAGCGACAGCATCTGCGATGGCGACGAAGTGCATATCATCGGCATGATGGAACATATAGAGCCCGCCGGTATACACAGCGGCGACAGCAGCGCTGTTTTACCTCCATTTAGTCTGAGCGATAATGTGAAACAACAGATGGAAGAATATACCAAACGCCTGGCGCTGAAAATGAACATTCGGGGCTTGCTAAACATACAGTTTGCCATCAAAGACGAGAAGGTGTATGTGATTGAGGCCAATCCCCGGGCCAGCCGAACGGTACCATTTATCTGCAAGGCATACGATGTGCCCTACGTGAACATGACT
>VGGQ01000040.1 GCA_016868535.1 Bacteroidota bacterium
TGAGCAAGCGCCTCAACAATGCCGTGGATCCTTTTGAAGCCTTGGCCAAATACGGTGCCGATGCCGTAAGATGGTATATGGTAACCAACGCTCCACCATGGGACAACTTGAAATTTGACATCGCCGGTGTGGAAGAAGTGCAGCGCAAATTCTTTGGAACACTCTACAATACTTACGGATTCTTTGCATTGTATGCCAACATCGACAAGTTTGTGTATGATACCGGCAAAGCCATCCCCCACCATGATTTACCCGAGCTGGACCGCTGGATCATCAGCCGCAAAAATAGCCTGATACAAACGGTGCAGGAAGCCATGGACGACTACGACCCCACCAGCGCGGGCAGGGCCATTGATACTTTTGTGTGCGACGATCTCAGCAACTGGTATGTGCGCCTGGGCCGCAAACGCTTCTGGCGCGGCGACATGAACGAAGACAAACAGGCCGCCTACGAAACCCTTTATCAATGCCTGCTGGCCGTATCGCAGCTTATGAGCCCGCTGAGTCCGTTCTTCGCCGACTGTCTGTTCAGAAGTCTTAGCGCAACCGAAAAAGCCGAAGAAAGCGTGCACCTGACGCTGATGCATCCGGCAGACAGCAGCATGATTGACACCGAACTGGAAGAAACCATGCATATTGCCCAGCAACTCAGCAGCATGGTGCTTTCTCTTCGCAAAAAAGAAAAAATACGCGTGAGGCAGCCACTGCAGAAGGTTATGATTCCGGTGCTTGATGAAACCTTTGGCAAACGCCTGAACCATATAGCCGCACTGTTTCTGGCTGAGGTTAACGTTAAGGAAATTCAGACACTCTCTGCCAACAACAACCTGATTGTTAAGAAAGTAAAGCCGAACTTCAAAACTCTTGGACCCAAGCTGGGTGCGGCTGTAAAGCAGTTGGCACAGGCAATGCAAAGCTTTACGGCCAATCAGATTCAGACCCTGGAAAAATCTGGTGTTTTGAATGTAGAGCTGGGCAACAGACTGTTTGAACTGGAACTGGCCGATGTGGAAATTCTGACCCAGGATATGCCCGGCTGGATGCTGAGCACAGAAGGCAACCTGACCGTGGCACTGGATGTTAAGATAACCCCCGAACTCAAACTAGAAGGGAATGCCAGAGAACTGGTAAACCGCATTCAGATTCTGCGCAAAGACTCAGGCCTTGAGGTGACAGACCGCATCATTCTGTACTTTTCCGGACCTCAGGAACTAAAAGAAAGCATACACGCGTTTAAATCGTATATTTGCACTGAAACGCTTGCCGATGATGTTCTTTTTAACAGCAACGCAGACGGAGAGGCCATTGTGATAGAGGAATACGTCGCGAAGCTTAAACTCGTAAAAGCCCAATAGCGCATCAAAAACTTAATCTGACCGACCATGGAAAAAACCCGTTACAGCGATGATGAACTGCAGGATTTTAAAGATATTATCCTGAAAAAACTCGCCTCTTCCCGCGAAGAATTCAACACATTGCAGAAAAGCCTGAAAGATGGCAACGAAAATGGTACTGACAGCACCAACAACAATTATTTGACGCTGGATGACGGCGCCGACACGTTCGAGAAAGAAAACACCACCCAGCTGGCAGCACGTCTGATGAAGTTTATTCAAAACCTGGAAGCAGCGCTGGTACGCATTGAAAACAAAACCTATGGTGTTTGCAAAACCACCGGAAAACTCATTCCCAAAGAGCGACTGAGGGCTGTACCCCACACCACGCAAAGCATAGAGGCCAAACTTGGAAAACCCTGAGCCGGAAAAAACAACATCTGCTTTGTTTCGCAGTTCGAAATTCTGGCTGCCGGCAAGCATTTTGCTGCTTTGCCTGATTATCGATCAGGCCATTAAGATTTATGTAAAAACCCACTACTGGCCCGGACAAATGGTTCCAATGCTGGGCAACTGGTTCAACATGTATTTTATTGAAAACAATGGCATGGCATTCGGGCTGGAGCTGGGCGGCAGGATGGGAAAATTCCTGCTTACCGGATTTCGAATTGCCGTAAGCATCTTCGGTGCCTGGTATCTTTGGCAAAATATTCGCAAACGTGCCCATTCAGGCCTGCTGGTCTCTATTGCATTCATTCTGGCAGGAGCCATCGGCAATATCATTGACAGTGTTTTCTACGGAGTTTTATTCAAGTACCGCAATTTTGATTATCAGGGCGGGTGGTTTGAAGGCCGGGTGGTGGATATGTTCTATGCCCCAATCATTGAAAGCCGTTTCCCGCAGTGGTTTCCGTTCTCGGGCGGACAGGAATTTACTTTCTTCAGCCCCATTTGGAATTTTGCCGATGCCTGCATTACCATCGGAGTGGCTATAATTATTATAGGCCAGCACCGCTTCTTTAAGCAGAGTGTAAAAAAAGAATCTGCTGGTTACCCGACGGACGCTTCAATGAACAACACACAAGATGTAAAACCTTAAAGACTAAAATTTTAGGCTTTAAACAAACAACGATTCGCAAAATAAAATCTTCATTACTCTCCTTCTTTGCTTAGTTAAATAAAGTCATTTTTTATTTTTTATTTCCCGCTGCAGACCCCTATTTTGCGGTATAAATTGAACTGAATTACTTTTTTATCATGGAAAACAGTGTATTTCTTATCATCGGAATTGTTGTAGGTGTAATTATCACTTATTTCATTGTTAAATCACAATTTTCGGCTAAAATTTCCGCTACCGAAACCTTGAAACAACAGGCAGATCTGGTTCCCGGGCTTCAGCAGGAAAACAAAGACCAGTATGCCCGAATTGCTTCGCTGGAAGCAGACGTTAAAAACCTGACCGAGCAAAACAAAAACCTGCAGCAAAGCAACGAATCTACCGAACAGCTAATGCGTAAAATCATGCAGGAAGTAACCAATGAAGGACTCGTAAAACAGGGGCAGGTGCTCACCCAGCAGCAGGAAAAAACCCTGGGCGATATTCTGAATCCGCTGAAAGAAAAACTGAAAGAGTTTGAACAAAAGGTGGAAACTACACGCAAAGAGGCCAGTGATGGCAATACACAATTAATTACACAGATTAAACATTTAACGGAACTGAACAACACCATTACCGAACAAACCCAAAACCTCACTAACGCCCTGAAAGGGAACACCCAAATGCAGGGTGGCTGGGGAGAAATGATACTGGAGCGTGTGCTGGAAGGCAGTGGACTGACCAAAGGCCGTGAATACGAAACCCAGTTTGTTACCTCTTCTTCTTCCGGTACCACTATAAAACCCGACGCGGTAATCTTTTTACCCGAAGAAAAAAACATCATTGTAGATTCCAAGGTAAGTCTTACAGCCTATGAGCAATACACTTCGGCAGCAGATGGTTCGCCCGAAAAAGAAACTGCCCTCAAGGCACATGTTGCTTCACTGAAAAGCCACATCAAGCTTCTCGCTGAAAAAGATTACCACACCGCACTGGATCTGAAATCACCGGAATTTACTCTTATGTTCATCCCCATTGAATCGGGTTTTGCCCTAACCATACAAACCGATAAGGAATTGTTTGAGTTTGCTTGGAGCAAGAAAATTGTGCTGGTTTCTCCCTCTACCCTGTTGGCCTCGCTGCGCACCGTAGCTTCGGTATGGAAAGCAGAAAACAGCAATAAAAACACGCTGGAGATTGCCAGACAGGCCGGCGATATGTACGATAAATTTGTGGGCTTTGCAGAAACCCTGAATAAAGTAGGCGATTCTATCAAAAAGGCGGATGGTCTCTTTGAAGAAGCGGTAAACAAGTTGAGCACGGGTAAAGGCAACCTGGTAAACAGGGCCGAAAGCCTGCGTAAACTGGGCATCAAAACCACTAAGGCAATACCTTCTTCCATGCTGCCCGATGCGGATGAAATTACGATGAATGAAGAACTGCCGCCGGTAGCGGATGCCGTTGAACCTGAGGCTTAAACCTTATTACCTATCTTCGCTGACCTATGCGCAAGCTGAAACGCGGTTTCCGGGCCATAATGCAAATTGTTTGGCATCCCTCCCTGCTGAACCTGGTGTTGGATGAAGATGCCGCATGGGATAAAAAACTGCGCAAGCTGAAAGGCAATGCCTACCGGCTTCCCAGCCTGGATTTGCGACAGCTTTTGAAACCCGAAGGACAAACCATTGCACCTTTTGCCTTTCTGGATGGCAGCTCACTGCCCACCGATCTTGCCTTGCTGAAATCGCTGGCTGCGGGCATACAAGACTGCCGCTATTTTGAAATTGGCACCTGGCGCGGTGAAAGCGTGGCCAATGTGGCTGCAGTGGCCAAAGAATGCACCACCCTGAATTTATCACCCGAGCAGATAACAGCGTTGGGGCTCCCACCGGCCTACGCCGATTTGCACAGTTACTTCTCTAAAGAACTGCCCAATGTTACCCAGCTATACGGCGACACCGCTACCTTTGATTTTGCGGCATTGAATCAACAATACGACCTCATTTTCATTGATGGAGACCACCACTACAACATGGTAAAATCCGACACAGAAAATGTATTTAAAAACCTGCTGCACCAAAACAGCGTGGTGGTGTGGCACGATGCAGCCTACACACCCGAGAAACTGCGTCCGGAAGTGATTTATGGCATATTGCAGGGAACGCCTGCAGCCATGCACCACCATATTTACCACATCTCCAACACCCAATGCGCGGTGTATCTGCCGCATGACCAATGGAAAACCTTTATCCTAAACCCGCCCCTCAAACCCGATTTTGCGTTTGAGGTAGGGCTGAGGGTGGTGTGAGGTCTATTTGTTTATAAGTTTAATAGTTTATTGTTACATGTCACCCTGAGTTAGTCTCAGGGTGACCCTTCCGCGTAACTCTGTGTCTGTATTCATAAATAAACCAGATGTTTTAATGGTGAACAGACATCGTTTATTGGTGAAATGTGGAGCTTAACAAACCCCTATTTATTGCCACCGATTTCGCTTACCTCATAATTAACTATCTCCAGATTCACCGTTGTTTGGAAGTCTTTTTAAGGATGTATTTATAATATTTCCTAGTCAGCAAACCACAACCCCGTAATACGCTTCTTTTATCTGCTCCAGCAAATCATACACCTCCACAGGCGTTCCGGCGTTTACCAGCTGCGTGCGCCAGAGTTTAAAATCGGGCAAGCCGCAGAAATACTGGGCATAGTGCCGGCGCATTTCAAAAACACCAACCTTTTCGCCTTTCCAGGCCACGCTTTTTTCAAAATGGGTGCGGCATACATTCAATCTTTCCTCAAATGTGGGCGGAGGCAAATGCTGTCCGGTTTTTAGAAAATGCTTAACCTCTCTGAAAATCCAGGGATAACCAATGGCTGCCCTGCCAATCATCACGCCATCCGCGCCGTATCGGTTTTTATAGTCGAGCGCTTTTTCGGGACTGTCAATATCGCCATTGCCAAAAATGGGAATATTTATGCGCGGATTGTTTTTCACCGCTGCAATCAGCGTCCAGTCGGCTTCGCCTTTGTACATCTGGGCGCGGGTGCGGCCATGTATGGTGAGCGCCTTGATGCCCACATCCTGCAACCTTTCAGCCACCTCCATAATATTTTTGCTCTGCTCATCCCAACCAAGCCGGGTTTTAACGGTTACCGGCAAATTGGTGCTTTTTACCACCGCATCCGTTAAACGCACCATCAAATCCACATCCTTTAAAACGCCGGCACCGGCGCCTTTGCACACTACCTTGCTCACCGGGCAGCCGTAGTTGATATCAAGCAAATCAGGGCCGGTGGCATCCACAATTTTGGCCGACAAAGCCATAGCTTCCTCATCACCTCCAAAAATCTGTATACCAATAGGTCGCTCATAGTCGAAAATATCGAGCTTTTGTCGACTTTTAATCGCATCGCGGATAAGACCTTCCGAACTGATAAACTCGGTATACATCAGATCGGCACCTTCCTGCTTGCACATATACCTGAAGGGCGGATCGCTCACATCCTCCATGGGCGCCAACAACAGCGGAAATTCACCCAGTTCTATGTTAGCAATCTTCACCATGAAGCTTTTGCAAAATTAGGGCAGCCTGCACAGATGCACGTTCCTTGCCCAAAAAAATGTAGGTTTGCAGTAAATAACGTGATCGATTCCGCCATAGAAACTTCCACACCGCACCAAAACCCATTCTACAACAATTGGGGACTGATGTTTGTGCTGATTTTTGTATTTCTCTTTAATATAATTTTTTCTTTGGGATCGGCCTTTGTAGCCGGAGGCATTTACGGAATCTCATCCAACGAAGCACGAAATCTGCTTACAGCACCCGACGGAACGGCACTGGCCATCAATATCAGCCGTGTTTATCACCTCATTTCATTTGTGGGCTCTATGCTGCTACCCGTATGGCTTTTCACCATCGTAAACCGCAGTTCCGTTATTAGGGAAGGCGGACTGAACACACCCTTTAAAAGCGCATTCCTTTGGATGGGACTGGTTACCGCCGTCAGTGGTTTTATCATCGTAAACCGCCTTGACAGCCTGATGCGCACTATCAGCTGGTCTCAGACCCTGCAATACTACACTCAACAACTGGATGCAAGTCGGCAGCAATTGACCAACACTTTGCTGGATATGAATGAGCCCCACGAACTTTTTTTCTGTTTGTTTCTCGTGGCTGTATTACCTGCCTTTATTGAAGAATTGCTGTTCAGAGGTGTTCTGCAGAATATTTTCAGGGGCATTACAGGCAGCATCATGCGTGCTGTGGTTCTGCAGGCATTCGTATTTGCAACACTGCATTTCAGCTTTTATGAATTGCCGGGCATATTTCTGCTGGGACTCGCTTTTGGTTACCTGAGAAGTGCATCGGGGAGTACGTTGTACGGCATGGTTGCGCATTTCCTTTTCAACGGAACCGCCATTTTTCTGCATTACCTTAGCCAGCAGCATTTCCGTCAAACAGGTGTCAGCGAAGCATTCGACAAAATTCCGTTTGGCGATGAAATATCTTTTCTTGCACTGATCCCCTTTGTTTACAGCATTATCTGGTATCGTAGAATCATAAAAACAGCATGAGTAATTTTTGGGTAAGAACAATCTGGGGAGCTGTATTTGTAGCGGTAGTAATATTTTCACTGCTGCAAGGATTCTGGGGGCAATGGCTGCTAACCATCATCATCAGCAGTTTTTGTGTTAAAGAACTTCTAGAACTGCGGAGCGCGGCTTCGCTGTTTAACCTGAGCATAGCGTGGGTGCTCAATATCCTTTTGCTGTGCATGCACCCTGCTATTCCTTCGCTGATGGGCATAATCTGGACTGGCAATGAATTTACGCTGTTTCTGATGGCACAGTGTATGCTGTTAATGCTGATTTATTTTGGCATTCAGCTTTTCAGAAAAGGCATTGGGCTGTTTGATGAAGCAGGAGCGCTGACTTTTGCACTGATATACATATCGGTGCCATCCCTGCTTTTTCTGCATATTTCGAAAACGCCCTACCAGTGGCATTTACCCTCGCTGGTATTCATTCTCACATGGTGCAGCGATACGTTTGCATACCTTACCGGCAGGGCATTTGGCAAACACAAACTGTTTGAAAGCCTGAGTCCGAAAAAAACCATGGAAGGATTTATCGGTGCTACTTTACTTACCGCGGCGGCAGGCTCCTTTCTTGGCAACCTCTGGAACCTTGGAGTCTGGCAGCTGGCTATGCTAGGTGCTCTTGTGAGTGTGGTGGGCACGGCAGGCGATCTGTTTGAAAGTGCCTTAAAACGACAGGTTGGCGTAAAAGACAGCGGACGTTTTATCCCCGGACACGGCGGCGCACTTGACCGGTTCGATGCTTTTTTGTTTGTATCGGTTGTTGTTTATTCGTGGAGCATTTTCAGATGAAAATCAAAAAAACATATACTTCTTTGGCAAAGCAAACCTGCCTGCTTGCATTTGCTGCAGGTTCCGTTCTGTTTTGCAGGGCGCAGGAATCCCAGTCCATTCAAAACAGCATTCCCCGCATCAACTTAAAAGGGCTTACCGTTCAAACTCTTTCACAGAAAGAAAAATACAGCATGAAAGCGGTGGGGACTAGGGATACTGCTTACTGCAACTATGATGTAACCTATCAGATTTTCAAGGGAAAAGGCAAAACAAAAAAACTGGCCTTAGGACTTAATCAGCTTATGAACAATGCCATTACTACCGATACGGCACATCTAGAACTCCCGCTGCAAAAACGCGTGGAACAGGATGCAAAAGAATTCAAAGCCGAATGGGAAAGCCTAAATACAGACCCCAATTCAGGATGGACTTTCAATTACACCAAAGAACAAAAATTTACGGCATTCCACGCAAACAAACACTATGTTTCTGTGAAAGACCAGGCCTATTATTTCACCGGTGGTGCACATGGTTTCAGGGTCATTGTTTACACGCTGATAGACAACCAAAAAGGGCTCCCTGTGGAAAACTGGCATATGCTGTTTTCCGACACCAATACCGTATTAAAAATTGCTGAAAAAACATTCCGCAAAGCAAAAGGGATGTCCGAAAATGAAGATATTAGCAAAAGCTGGTTCTGGAATGGCAAATTCTACCTCCCCGACAATTTCGCCTACACCGAGAAGGGTATTTTGTTTTACTACAATCTTTATGAAATTGCACCTTACGAGCAAGGTGAAACCGAACTGCTGCTGGATTATGAATCACTGGGAAAACTGCTGATTAAACCCAACCGGCCTTGAGCAAAATATTGCTGTTTGTCATTGTATCTTTAGGCATGAGCCAGAAGCTACTTTTGTAACAATATTTGGCGTACAAGCAGGATAGTATGTTTTTCCGGAATTCCAAAATAGTGGAGCTGGAGGAAGGTGGACGCGACACTGTTTCTATCAGCAGATAACACCAGTATATATGGTTTCAGGACGGCTCGTAAACCGCTGCAAACCTCAACAGTCAGCTGTATCGGGACATGGCTGAATTGCCTGTGAGAAATGACAAAGAATTGAGGGAATACTATAAAACTGATTGCGAAAACTGGTTCTCTGAATGGGAAATGCAGTTCATAGCCGAAGACAGCTCACCCATCAATTATTCATTCGGATTAAACTGGTATGAGGAAATCTATACTGGCGTATCTCAGCAATCCGCGAATACCATTTGCCTGTATCAGTCAACCGATGGGTTTTATGGGGGAGCTCATCCCATTGGAGGAACCCAATATATGGTTTTTGAATTACCCGGGGCAAATCGGATAAAAAACTGGCAGGAATTGTTTACCGATACGGTTGCTGTTCTCAAAATGGCAGAAGACATCTTCCGTAAAGATAAAAACCTGTCATCAAAAACACCTTTAAATGAGGCCGGTTACTGGTTTAACAATGACAAGTTTCACCTTACCGACAATTTTGGTCTGAATGCGGAAGGCATATTTTCCCTTTTCAACCAATACGAAATAGCATCCTATGCAGAGGGTCCCATTTATATTTCAATCCCACAAGCCAGGATCAAAAAGTACCTGAAAAACCCCTCGTGATTTGTTGTACCGAAAATGAGGTGCAGTGCTTAATTTTGCGCATAATCACGTAATATGAGCCAGCCCGATGATTCTTACCTTCTGAACGCCGACCCTGCGGCCATTGACCAGTTGTATGAGCAGTACCGCGCCGATAAGGAGAGTTTGGATTTTGGATGGAGAAAGTTTTTTGAAGGATTTGACATAGGTTCCGGAAAAGCTGAGGCCGGCGGGCCCGTGAGCGAAGATGCACCCAAGGAAATTCAGGTTTTAAACCTCATCAATGCATACAGACAACGCGGACATTTGTTTGCCAAAACCAATCCCCTGCGCGAACGCCGCCAATACAGCCCAACCCTGGATATTAAAAACTTCGGCCTCAGCAAAGCTGATCTTGAAACAGTTTTTAGTGCCGGCGTGGAAGTAGGTCTGGGACAGGCAAAACTTATAGATATTATTGAACAGCTGGAGCAAACGTATTGCCAGAGCATCGGTTGTGAATTTTCATACATCCGCGACCCCCGCCGCAGGGGCTGGCTACAGGAACGTTTTGAAAAAACACGCAACAATCCTGATCTGACCTTAGACGAGAAACGCCATTTTCTCAAGAAACTCAACCAGGCTACCGTTTTTGAAAACTTCATCCATACCAAATACATAGGACAAAAACGCTTTTCGGTAGAAGGACTTGAATGCCTGATACCCGCGCTGGATGCGGTTATTCAGTATGGCGCCGGACTTGGAGTTGAAGAATTTGTGATGGGCATGGCCCACCGCGGCCGCCTGAATGTACTTGCCAATGTTTTTAATAAACAATACAGCGCGATTTTTGGTGAATTTGAAGGCAAAGTTTTCCAAAATGAAGAAGATGAGGACTTCGAAGGTGACGTAAAATACCACTTAGGCTACAGCACAGATGTACAAACCGCAAGCGGTAAAACCGTACACCTGCGACTGGCAGACAATCCCAGCCACCTGGAAGCTGTAAACTCTGTAGTTAAAGGTCTGGCAAGGGCCAAACTCGATACCAAATACGGCAACGATGTAAGCAAAATTTGTCCTATCCTGATTCATGGTGATGCCGCCATTGCCGGTCAGGGCATTGTGTATGAGGTGGTGCAGATGAGCGGACTGGAAGCATATTACATTGGCGGAACCATCCACGTGGTAACCAACAACCAGATTGGTTTCACCACCAACTACAGCGATTCCAGAACCAGTACCTACTGCACCGATGTGGCCAAGGTTACCTTGTGTCCTGTACTGCACGTAAATGCCGACGATGTGGAAGCCGTGGTACACGCTGTGAAACTGGCCATGGCATACCGACTGGAGTTTAACAGCGATATTTTTATCGATTTGCTGGGCTACCGCAAATACGGCCACAATGAAGGTGATGAGCCCCGTTTCACTCAGCCCCTTATGTATAAACTCATCGACAAACACCCCAATCCACGCGAGATTTACAAGAAAAAACTGCTAGCAAGGGGCGAAATAGATGCCGAACTGGCTGCTGAAATGGAACTGCAGTTCAAACAACTGCTGCAGGAAAAGTTTGAGGAAGCCAAAGGCGACCTGAAACTGGGTAAAAAGACAGTTAAAGACCGATGGGATGGTTTTCGGCACCCCACAGAAAAAGATTTCAGCAAAGAAGTAAAAACCGGCGTTAAAAAGAAAAAACTGCTGGAACTGGGTAATAAAATTACCTCCATCCCAGAAGATAACCTGCCCATCAAAAAAATACAGAACCTCTTTGCCGACCGCAAAAAGATGCTGCAAAACGGCACCCTGGACTGGGCTATGGGCGAACTGCTTGCTTACGCAACCCTGCTTGACGAAGGCCACCCCGTGCGTATTGCCGGACAGGACGTGGAACGTGGCACCTTTAGCCACAGACACGCGGTTGTGAAAAAGGAAGACAGCGAGCAGGAATTTATTCCGCTGCAGCATATTTCCGAAAAACAAGCCCGCTTTGGTGTATACAACAGCCTGCTGAGCGAATACGCAGCACTGGGCTTTGAATACGGCTATAGTTCCATGTTGCCCGAAGGACTCACCATTTGGGAAGCTCAGTTTGGTGACTTTGCCAACGGTGCGCAAATCATGATTGACCAGTTCATTGCCAGTGCCGAAACCAAATGGGGCAAATTCAGCGGACTTACCATGCTGCTGCCACATGGGTATGAAGGACAAGGTCCCGAGCACAGCAGTGCCCGCCCTGAGCGCTATCTGCAGCTTTGTGCCGGTGGCAATATGCAGGTTTTGTATCCAAGTACGCCTGCCAACCTTTTCCATGCACTTCGCCGTCAGCTGAACCGCGATTTTCAGGTTCCACTGATTGTAATGAGTCCCAAAAGCCTGCTGCGTCACCCGCTGTGCACCAGCAATATCGACGATTTTGAAGGTTCTTTCCAGGATATCTACTCCGATACTGAGGTAGTAAAAAAAGCCCGCCGTGTATTGTTCTGCACCGGTAAAATCTACTACACCCTGCTGCAGGCACGCAATGTACGCAAGTTAAAAGATGTGGCCATTGTACGCGTGGAGCAGCTGTATCCCCTGCCCGAATGGAAACTGAAGGATATTTTTAAGCAGTATAAGAATGCTGAATTCTGCTGGGTACAGGAAGAACCCCGAAACCAAGGTTACTGGTTCCACCTGATGCGCTACGATTGGCCTGTGGCGCTCCGCTACATTGGACGCGGAAACAGTGCAAGCCCCGCTACTGGCTATAAAAAAACCCACGACAAAGAACAGGCCGATATCATAGCCATGGCGCTTTCGTAATGCCTATTTAAAATCAAGCCGCAAGATGCCCAGCACCAGACCGGCCCAGCCCGCCTGGTTCACAACAACCTTTCTTCCCTTTTTGTTTTCAATGCCTACCGGACCATCATTCAGAAAAGTATGGGTGTGCCCGCCAAGGATAAACTGAATACCGTGGGTGTCTGCCGCCAGCTTCTTATCGCTGATCTGGTTACCGGGATATTCAAACCCAAGGTGAGACAACACTATCACGGTATCGCAATGCATCTTTTTATTCAAAATATCAACCTGCTCCTGCACCGATGAGACAGGGTCGTTATATACCATATTTAAGCACAAATGTGCAGGTATCAGACCCTCGGGATTAATACCAACACCCGTGATACCGATTTTCAGTTTGCCTTTTTTAACGACCAAAAAAGGCTTAATAAGCCCTTTTAGCGGGGTTTTGCTGACATCATAATTGCAGTTTACAACAGCAAACCGGGCGTAGTTGTGAATCAGATCGGCCAAGTGTTCCATACCCATATCAAAATCGTGGTTGCCCAAGGTAGTGGCCTCGTAACCCGCCATGTTCATCCATTTATATTCAGGAACTCCGCCAAATCGGTTGAAATAAGGCGTTCCCTGAAAAACATCGCCACAATCCAGCAATAAACTAAAATCACCACTGCTGCGCTGTTGATCAATCAGGGTTTTCAGGCGGGCAATTCCGCCTTGTCCCGGGTATTTGGGATGGTTATCGGGGAAAGACTCCAGCCGGCTGTGAAAGTCATTGGTATGCAGGATTAAAAGCTTTTGCGCTTCGCGTTTGGCAAACAAAGCATCCGGGGCCAGCAGCAGCCCGCCTGCCAGTAAACTGCTATTTCTTAGGAACTCCCGCCTCGTTGGCATACACTATCCTCCTTTCTGTTCTTTTCTGAACCACACCATACTGCTGTGTTTCAGACTGCACACCTCTAATCAACACATCGCGGACGGTTTTTTTGAGATATAAAATTTGAATGGGGTTTTTGAACATGGCAAAACCATCTCCGCCAAAGGTAAGATAATCGGATGTAGCCACCCAGTAATCGCGACGACTGTCGAATCGGCGCTGACCCAGCCATGCAGAATATTGCTGTTTTTCATCTACCTCCAGTTTCAAGCCGGAAACAGGCTCACCACCGCGCCGGATAATATGCCTTAAAAGGCTGTCCATACTGCTTCCGCTGAGTTTCAGCACTACCACACTATTTTCAAAAGGCATTACCTCAAACATGTTTCCCATGGTGATTTCGCCATTCGGCAAGGCCATGCGAAGTCCGCCCATATTCAGAACCGCCAAATCCAGACTGAAACCGGTTTGAATTTTAAGGCAGGAATCGGCAAAACCAAAAACAAGGTCAGCACTTAGGTTGGACAGGTTACTGCAGGGCCTTTCGGGGAAATAACCGGTATCGGTTTTACCCACAATACCGGCGATAAATGTTTTCAGTGAATCTTTATAAGGGGCAATAAATGCCATCATGGAACTGTCCTTGGGAACAGAAGACTTGATTGTCAGGTTCACTCCACTGCCACCACTAATCCAGTACGGAGCGCAGGAAACGCCTAAAACACTAATCAAAAAAAGAATTGAAACCCTCAACAACTGCAAATTAACAAACTTTACCGCTATGTGCGTAAAATGATAACACCACGTAGCAATTTCTTAATCTCAATATACGAAATTCGCATGATAATTCCAAATGAAAAACACCTTTTTTGCAATTGTTGCGATACTTTGTGCATCAGTCGCACATGCTCAATGCAACGAACTCTTCATTTCCGAGTATATCGAAGGCACACGTAACAATAAGGCTCTTGAAATATATAATCCTGGCCCTACTGCCATTGACCTGAGCGGATACCGCATTACCCGCTGGCAAAATGGTTCGGCAGTTTGGGGAAGCCAGTACAGCGATGTACTTTCGGGTAGCATTGGCAGCAACGAAGTAAAAGTTTTAGTGATTGACCGCCGCGACACCACCCAGACCGGCCAGGACACACCCGTAACCTACAACCTGCGCATCAAGGCAGATTTATTCCTCTCTAAAGATTACAACACTTCGTTTTCAATGAGCTTCAATGGCGATGACGCACTGAGTCTCGACAAATTAAATACCGGCAACAATCAATGGGTTCCCGTAGATATTTTCGGCAAAATAGGCCAACAGCCCCAATTGCCCTCAAACCCCAGCCGCACCATTGGGTGGAGCGATTCATTCCCACACAACACCGGTTTAGGTTTGTGGTGTACCATAGACAAAACCCTAATCCGCAAAGCATCGATAACAACAGGAATAAAAACCAACCCCGCCAACTTCAATCCTCGTAAGGAATTTGAGGTTTATCCGGTAAACACTTTTGATTCGCTCCGCATGCACAATTGTATCTGCAACAAATTTCCGGCACAGGTAAAAGCCGCACCCGTTGCAGTTTCACAGGTTTTTCCCAACCCCACCACGGGCAATATCAACGCATTTGTAGATGCAACATTTACGGCTGCTTACGTAACCGATGCGCTGGGCAGAAAAGTAGCACTTGCATTCGACATGCAATATCCCAATGGTTTTGCCGGTATT
>VGGQ01000041.1 GCA_016868535.1 Bacteroidota bacterium
CCCAACCCCACCACGGGCAATATCAACGCATTTGTAGATGCAACATTTACGGCTGCTTACGTAACCGATGCGCTGGGCAGAAAAGTAGCACTTGCATTCGACATGCAATATCCCAATGGTTTTGCCATCGCAACATTGAATACCGCTGAACTGAGTGCAGGTGTTTATCAGTTACAGCTAATTACCACTAGCAATAAAACCTATACCACCCGATTCATAAAACAATGAGAATAGCGCTGTTGCTGGCCGGACTGTGTATTGCACAATTTGCTGACGCACAGGTGGAAATCGTGGGCAAGGTAACAGATGCCCTTACCGGTGAAGGACTTAAAGGCGCTGTTGTAAGTAGCAGAGCCGTTTCAGCCATTACCTCATCAGACGGTTCATTTATATTGCAACTTGTCGGGGGCAATCACACCCTGAAAGCTTCACTGGACGGCTACAGCAACGACACCATCAGTCTCATCGGGGATCGCAGTCTCATTCCAAACATCGTCTTCAGACTGGAAAACCTGAGCACAGTTGTGCAGGCCGTGCAGATTATCGCATCGGTGGCCAAAGACCGCAAAACACCCATTGCCTACAGCAACCTGAACGGAAAAACAATCAGTGAACAGCTGGGTAGTGCCGATATGCCCATGCTGCTGAACGTCACGCCCGGCGTGTATGCCACCCAGCAGGGCGGCGGTGCCGGCGATGCACGCATAACCATACGTGGTTTTAACCAACGAAATATCGCCGTAATGATAGATGGTATTCCGGTAAACGACATGGAAAATGGTGAAGTTTACTGGAGCAACTGGTTTGGTTTGAGCGAAGTAACGGCACTTACCCAGGTTCAGCGCGGTCTGGGCAGCAGCCGCATTGCCAACCCTGCCGTGGGTGGCACAATGAATATCATCACACGCGGGGTTTCACCCAAATTTAAAGCTTCTGTGAATGCGGAATTTGGCGATTCCCGATACCAGAAATATTCAACCACGATCAATACCGTTAAGTTGCCGGGTAACTGGGGTGCCATTTTCAGTTTTACCAAAAGAAGCAGTACTGGTTATGTGGATGGTTTGTTTGATGACATGTATAGTTACTATGGCCGTATTGAAAAGAAGTTTGGCAACAAACACAGCTTGTCATTCACGGCTATTGGTGCTCCGCAAAGCCACGGTCAGCGCAGTTTCAGGGCCCGTTTGAGTTTATATGATGTGGGGCTTGCCAAATCGCTGGGCATGGACACTGTGGTAGGCGGAATGCCCGTTAATCAGGGCCGGAAATACAACCAGCACTGGGGCTGGCTGAATGAGGCCACAGTTGGGGATGCGGGTGATACCAGCTGGTCAGATCGTTATCGGAAAAATGAAAGGGTAAACCAGTTTTACAAACCACAGATATACCTGAAACACGACTGGAAATTCTCAGCAAAGACACTCATCAGCACAGTAGCTTATGTATCGGTTGCCAGCGGAGGTGGAACACAGTCTAACAGTATAAGTCAGGTAAAAACCTACGGCTTGTTTAATATGCAGGGAACCTGGTGGGCAAATACCAGAGGCTCTGCATTTGTGCCCAATCCAGATCCGAGCTACAGTGCAACTAAACTGCGTTCCTATGGTATTTTGCACCGCAATGTCAATAACCACAAATGGCTGGGCGCACTGACCACGTTAAACCACAAAATAAACCGCAATCTTACCTTCACCGGTGGGATAGATTTGAGAACCTACAGGGCAGAACACTACAGGGAAGTTTATGACCTACTGGGTGGAGATTATTTTGTTCCTGATAATGGTGAACTTAATCCAAAAAAGAAAGACCTGCTCTACCATAAAGGCGAAATTTTCCGCTACAATTATGATGGTTTGGTGCGCTGGGCGGGTGGGTTCGCTGAATTGGAATACACACAAGGCAGAACAACCGGCTTCATCAACGCAAGCGCCACAAAATCATCCTATCAGCGGATTGATTTCTTTAAACTTGACAGTGTCGGAAATGAGCGCAAATCCGCCTGGGTGAACCGCCCGGGCTTCACCCTCAAAACCGGCATTAACCGTAACCTGAGCCGGCATTTTAATCTTTTTGGCAATCTGGGTTTTTTGAATCGTCCCACCCGATTTAACAACATCTTTGACAACAACAACAACGAAGTGAAAGATGCCAAAAATGAAAAAGTATATGCTGCAGAACTGGGTACAGGCTATAAAAGCCGTATTTTCAGCCTGGATGTGAACGCTTATTATACCTACTGGCAAAACAGACCTGCCAATTTTTTGCCGTCATACCGCGATCCTGATGGAAACTTGTTTTCTTACAACATCAATGGAATGAAAGCAAGGCACATGGGTGTTGAGTTTGCCGGAGTTATTAAACCCGGAAATGGGATGATGATTCAAAGTGCCTTAAGTCTTGCCGACTGGCAATGGAAATCGGGCGCCAGAAGCATTATTCGCGATGATGCCGGAGATTCTATAGGCATTGTTGATTTTGATGCAAACGGTGTGCACGTGGGCGATGCTGCTCAATGCCAATGGACATGGAGTGTTCGGTGGGAGCCTACTTTACTGAAAGGAGCTTATGTTTCAGCACAGTACATTCGTTTCTGGAAACACTATGCAGATTTCGACCCTTTATCTCTCATAGGAACATACAAGGGCAGAGAATCATTCAGAATACCCGCTTACTGGTATATGAATTTTTCGGCAGGTTATAATTTCAAGGCTTACAAAGACGGGCAGTTGTCAATATATGCCAATTGCCAGAACATTACCAACAATCGGTACATTAGCGATGCCCAGCACCGCAGTATTGACAATAATCCCGCCAATACATTCAGGCCTACCAACCTCGAAGTATTTGTCTCACCCGGATTCCGATATACGACCGGGATTCGCTACACATTTTAACAAACCCTTATGAAAAAAACCATATTCTCCGCAATCATGCTTATCTGCACCGGTCTTTTCGGGCAGGCATCTCTCCCGGCAAGCTGGGATATGAGCAATGTAACTACTCCTCCTACCGGATGGAGCCACAAACTAGATATAGTAGCAGGCAATCTGACATATACCGGTACAGGCTTTTACAACTCAGCTCCACAATCCCTCAGGTTGGACGGTAGTGGTGAATACCTTCAGTTGTATTACACGGGAAGAGCAGACACCATTGAATACTTTGTAAGAACTAACCCCGGAACAGATGCAGGGACGGTATTTAACATCGAAGAAAGTGCTGATGGAACGACATGGACCAACACGCGCAACTACACCAAATCATTACCGCAAACCCTTACCAAACATATGGTTAGGCTCAAGAATAGCAGCCGTTATGTACGGTTTATTTATACCACCAAAGTAACCGGATTTAATGTGGCGCTGGATGATGTGGTGGTAAAACCTGCGGGACCATCTGCCAGTCCGGAAATTGCTGTTTTTGACGGAAGCTCTCCTATTATTAACGGCGGCAATTTTCAGCCAGGTAATTCTGGTTTATATCCAATTACCCTTAAAAACAATGGATTGGGAGATTCCCTAAAAATTGATTCCATTCGCTTCAGTGGTGCTTCAGCAAAATATTTTAAAGCAGGCGGTGCACCAAAGGCCATAGCCGCATCAAGTCAGGCGAATATGCTGCTACAACTTACCGACGCACCTGCAGGCTCTGCAAAGGCCACTATGAAAATTTACAGCAACGATGGTGTTGGTAATCAGATTTATACCATAAATATATACGCCATCAGTGGCATCTACGCTACCGAACCCAATGTTGTCCCAACTATAAACTTTGCTACCGTTAGGGCCTGGCAAAGCAAAGTTGATGCCGGCGTAACCAATGCCGAAAACGTGCTGGTATTGGTTTCCAAAGACACTATCACAGAAACTCCCGCCGACGGATCTGTTTACGAGAAAGGATCATATTTGGGTAAAGCCCGTGTGGTAACCAGCGGTGCTCCAGGCAATTTTAGAATTGATCAGATTATAGCCAATACCCGCTATTTTGTAAAAGTATACGCCTGGAATGGTTACGGCAATTTCACCAACTACTATCAAGCAGGCTATGCCATAGACAAAGTGAACACGCCAGGTTTGAATGCTGGAACCTACTACAGCAACCTTAGTGTTACTGATTCTTTTTTTGTATCTAAACTAAGAACCAGACTCAGAACTAATCATTTCCAAATTTATTACAGCAACTTTGGTGCTACTATGGTTGAGGACTTTGAGGCGTATGACACCACAGGAGGAAGACGTGTTTTAACTTGTAATTATTCCGGTTACAAATATTTGTTCGTGCCTCCCATCATCTGGGATACACTAAGCAGGGAGCATTCCTATCCAAGAAGCTGGATGCCCATTCCATCAAGTTCTGTAACAGACAGTACATGTGGCAGTGATTTATTTGCACTGTTCCCTGTGCATCAAAATAAAGCCAACGCTGTGAGAAGCAATGTACCTTACAACAATCTTAAAACAGTGACCTTCCAGTTTCTGGACGGGAAATATGGGCAGGATAGTGCCGGTAATCTCGCGTACGAACCACCGGATCGGGCAAAAGGGATGATGGCTCGCGCATGTTTTTATATTTGTGCGGCATACCATACTGCCGCTAAACCCTTCACATTACCCACATCCAATCAGTTCATTACCGATTTACAAGACCAAAAAGTTTTAAAGCGCTGGAACCTGCAGTTTCCACCATCCAAATACGAAATGGCCCGGCAAGAGTATGCTTCATTCAAGCAAAATAGCCGCAATCCATTTATTGACAACCCCAACTGGGCTTGCTACATTGATTTCAGCAATATGAAATACAATGCTTCCGGGGATTGCAACAAAGTGAGTGCATCTACTCGTAAAACCGGCAGGAAAACCGTTTCAATAGCAACCATGCCCAACCCTGCCACAGATAAAGTTTCCGTTGATCTCAGCGCATTTGGATCGAAAAACACAAATTTGCTGGTAATGGATATTACCGGCACCATAGTACTTGAAGCCAAATCCAATGGAAAATTACCCACACTGAACATTTCAAAATTACCTCCAGGCGTGTACATGTTGTATGCGCACACACCCAATGTACATGCGGCAGTGAAAGTGGTAAAGCCTTGATTTTGACGCAATGGAATTGCAGAAAAGGCTCTTACCGGGCCTTTTCTTTCTGTAAACCGGGCTTTTTGGCATAATATTAGCTTGAACAAATACAATGTTACCTCCGATTTTTGTTGCCGTAGCTGCTGCTTTCTCCGCCTTAACTGCGCGATCCGCTGAAGATGCAAGTCGCCTTACGCACTTATTTGCCGAGGGCAATTCGGAAGAAATAGCGAGTTACTTCAGTGCCAGCGTGCAGCTTACTACCCCCGGAAGACAAGGGGTATATAGTAAAAGTCAGGCCAAAATGATCCTTTCCGGATTTTTTGAACAAAACATACCTAAAACAGCCAAATCCTTGCAACAGGGCAAAAGCGAAAATGGCGCCCACTTTCTGGTCATTTCCCTTACAGCCCGGTCCGGTGAATATAAGACCACGGTGTTTTACCGAGGCAGCGGCAAGGCCATGAGTATCCATGAACTAAAAATTGAGAAATAAGCCGCAACTTTGCAGGCATGGATTTTACCAGCCAGGAACTTATTGCTTTTATCAAAACCTGTATTCAGGAAGACCAGGGTGATGGCGATCATTCCTCCCTTGCAAGTATTCCCGCAGGAACCCGAGGACACTCGCGGTTGTTGCTAAAAGAAAATGGCGTAATTGCTGGTATGGAACTGGCGAAAACCATACTAAATATTATGGATTCAGAGATTATTTTCAATCCGTATCACAAAGATGGAGAACATCTCCCTGCCGGAACCCTCCTGGCGGAAGCCACAGGTTCCGTGCACAGCCTGTTGCTGGCCGAACGCCTGCTTCTCAATTTTATACAGCGCCTTTCCGGCATTGCCACCCAAACTGCCGCCATGGTAAAATTAACCGAGGGTTACAAAGTAAAAATCCTGGATACCCGCAAAACTACACCCGGATTGCGTTTGCTCGAAAAATGGGCGGTGATAACCGGAGGTGGTGATAACCACCGTATAGGGCTGTATGATATGGTAATGCTGAAAGACAACCACAACGACTCGGCCGGAGGCATTATCGCCGCTGTAAACCGCACGGTCGATTACCTAAAAACCCATCAAAAAAAATTAAAGATTGAGGTAGAAACACGCAACCTCGATGAAGTAAAGGAAGCCCTGAATACCGGTGCAGTTGACCGCATCATGCTGGACAACTTCACCCCTAAGGCCTGCAAGGAAGCCGTGGATTTTATAGCAGGCCGCTGTGAAACCGAGGCCTCAGGTGTTATCCATGCCGGAAACCTTCGCGATTATGCAGCTACGGGTGTTGATTACATTTCGCTCGGTGTCCTTACCCATTCAGTAAAAAGCTTGGATATCAGCATGAAAACCCATAGTATCTGATATGCGGAAACCAATTATATTCCTATTTCTGGGTTTACTGGGGCTCTCATGCAAGGCACCGAAACTAAACCAAACGGCTGCAGAAACAACAGCTAATTCCGGAACGCCTGCTCCTGTAAAAAGACCATCCATATCCCGATCCAAAATCCCTATGGAAAAACCTGCTCCCTCCAAAACGCTTGTCTGGCTTGATTTCGAAACCGGTTACAAAAAGGCAGTTGCTGAAAATAAGATGATTCTGGTGGATATATACACCAACTGGTGCTATTGGTGCAAGGTGATGGACCGTGAAACCTATACTGATTCAGCCATCATCGCAAAAATTAACACCCAATTTATTCCGGTAAAAATGAACCCAGAAGTGGATGCTACCTTCCGTTTTGGCGATACGGTGATGAATAATGCCGAACTCTTTCTTTGGCTGGGTCATGGCAAACAATTTGGTTTCCCTGCCTCCTACTTCTGGCTGCAGCCGGGCAAATCCGATGAGCGTTATTGTCTGGCAGGATACCACGAACCCCTAGCTTTCATGCAGATTCTCAAACAAATTGAAGTCAAAAAAGCCGCAAAATGAGACGAAAATTTAAAAAACTGCGCCTCATTGAAAATCTGGAAATACAGGCTGCCGTTGCCGAGGGCAATTGCATAGCCAGAACCGAAAATCAGGTTGTGTTTGTGAAATTCGCCGCACCCGGCGATGTGGCTGATGTGCAGGTAGTAGCCACAAAGAGAAACTACCAGGAGGGGCGCATCGTCAAGCTGCATAAGGCTTCTGACAAACGGGCTGAACCCTTCTGCATACATTATCAGACCTGTGGCGGCTGCAAATGGCAGCATCTGGATTACACCGAACAGTTGGCTTTCAAACAACAGCAGGTAATCGATGCCTTTGAAAGGCTGGCCGGATTGTCTGGTTTTGAAGTGCTTCCCATTCTCGGTGCCCAAAAAACACGTGAATACCGCAACAAACTGGACCTCACCTTCAGCAGTCGAGGATGGATAACCACCTTTGATGCTACTGCAGACAACAGACCCAATGCACTGGGATTTCACATTCCGGGCAGGTTCGATAAGGTGGTGGACATTGTGCAATGCCATCTAATGACAAATTATGTCAATGACATTCAACGAGGGGTAAAAGCATTTTGCGATGCACACGGTTATACCTTTTATGACCTGATTGCCCAGCAGGGCCTCATGCGCAACCTGATGCTGCGATGCAACCGCAAAGGCGAGTGGATGGTGCTGATGAGCTTTTTTAAGGATGATACCGAGAAAAGGGAAGCACTGCTGAATTACATACGGGATACTTTCGATAAAGTCACTTCCCTGGTTTATGTGATCAACCCCAAGAAAAACGACACCCTGCAGGACCTGGAAGTGCAGTGCTACCATGGTGATGACCACTTGATAGAAGAGGTGGGCGGCTTGCAGTTCAAAATCAGGCCGCAGAGCTTTTTCCAGATCAACAGCGAACAGGCCGAAAACCTCTACACCATTACCAAAGATTTCGCTGGTCTTACCGGTAAAGAGCTGGTGTATGATTTGTATACCGGAACCGGCAGCATTGCTTTGTATGTGGCCGACCAAGCCCGGGAAATTGTGGGCATCGAGTACGTTCCGGAAGCCATCATGGATGCCAGGGAAAATATGCATATAAATGGGATGAGCCACCTGAAATTTTATGCGGGTGACATGAAAGAAATTCTAACCGCAGATTTCATTGCACAGCATGGCAAACCCGATGTACTCATTACCGATCCTCCCCGTGACGGGATGCACCCCAATGTGGTAAAACGCATTCTGGAATCCGAACCACTGCGCATTGTGTACGTGAGCTGTAATCCTGCTACACAAGCCCGAGATGCAAAACTGCTTGATGAAAAATACCAACTGATAAAGATTCAACCGGTGGATATGTTCCCACACACCCAGCACGTGGAAAATGTGGGCCTTTGGGAACTGAGAGAACAGCATTTATAAAATTTATTTTGTCAATTTGTCAGAAAAACGATCTTGACACCGGCTGAAAAGGGTAAATTTGAAAAATATTAAAACTCATAAATCATGAAAAAAATAACCTTAATCCTCGCACCTGTTGCTGTTATAACCGTGGCATTTTTGATGTATTCCTTTTCCGCAAAAGAAGAGAAAAACAAAGCTGCCCAGTATGAATTTACTTCATTTACTGTGGTAGAATCTATTCTTCCCAGTGGCGTTGGGCGCTCCAGAATGATTTATACGCTGGAACAGCGCGACTACAAAGCGTTCACAACCACACGCACAGAAGAAGACAATGAACGCAACAAATCCGATCGCAGCGAAATCCGAGTAAATAATTTTGAGGAAACCAAACTGCTTAACTTTTTTAACCTCGGCGGTATCCGTTTTCAGAATATTGCTGCAAATGATGCTGTTATCAACAGTAAAGTAAATGCCATGCTCAATGAGGGCTGGGAAATTGTGAACATCGTGGCTGGCGTGGAGTCTTCCACCAGTGTAAATGGAGATGACGGTATTTTTATCAGTCGCTTCTATTTTAAGAGAGCCAAATAAACATACTTCATATTCAATGAACAAAAGCCCCATCACGTCGACGGGGCTTTTGTTTTATTCCAATTAAATTTTACTATACCGAAAATAAATACAATCCCAAAAAGGCCAGAATCAGATACGGTATAATACCTGCTGCACCCGCATAATCGCATGCAATGCGCTGTCCGGCCAGCAAACCGGTGAGGGTAATTACGGACAATAAAAATGTGAAATATCCTATCGTTTCATCATCCCGTGACACCAACGTAAAAAATCCGGTAATCGCCATCATTCCGCAGGCAAGTTCTAAAATCATTAACAGATAAAACAAAGTACCAGATATCGGTTTTAAAAAGGTTTTTTTAAATACAGACAGAATGTAGGTTTTGTTACCTTCCATCTTGAAAAGCTTATCCAACCCCGATTGTAAAAAAATCACAGCCGGAAACAACAGCATCAGGCATTTCAAAACCATCATCTTATCCATGCATGCAATATAGCAACAAAACCCAACAATCACATTTTGCTGACCAACGACTATAATGACCTTAACTTCGCAGCGTGGAAGAAGAAATCCTGAACGAAGACGGCACCCTGTTTGAACATTACCATTTCGTTGCCGACCCTGGTCAGGAGTTTATGCGCATAGACAAGTGGCTGATGAACAAGCTTCAGAACGTCAGCCGCACCAAGGTGCAGACCGCTGCCGAAACCGATTGCATTCAGGTGAACAGCAAGCCCGTAAAGAGTAATTACAAAATCAAGCCCGGTGATGATGTGCGCATCCTGCTTCCCGAACCGCCCCGCGACACGGAAATTTACCCCGAAAACATTCCGCTCGATATTATTTACGAAGACGAACACCTGCTAATTGTGAACAAGCCTGCAGGCATGGTGGTTCATCCGGGTTGTAACAACTACAGCGGCACATTGGTGAATGCACTTGCCTACCATGCCGGTATTTTACCACAAAAAGACACTTCCCACCGCCCCGGACTGGTGCACCGCATAGACAAAGACACCAGCGGCCTGCTTGTGGTGGGCAAAAATGAATTTGCCCTCAGCCACCTGGCCAACCAGTTTTTTCACCACACCATTCACCGACGCTACCTGGCGCTCGTGTGGGGCGAATTTGAACAGCCCGAAGGCACCATTCGCGGCTATATGGCCCGCGACCCCGCAGACCGCAAACGCAGCAAGCATTTCGAAAATGAGAAAGATGGCAAAATTGCCATCACCCACTACCGCACCCTAGAAAACTTCTATTTTTCATCGCTGATTGAGTGTAGTCTGGAAACAGGCAGAACCCACCAAATCCGAGCCCATGTTACTTCACAGGGTCACCCCATTTTCAGCGATGAAATCTATGGCGGAAGGCAAATCAGGAAAGGCTCCGCATTGCCCAAATTCAGGCAGTTTATCGAAAATGCCTTTGATATGATGCCGCGTCAGGCACTGCATGCCGCAGAACTGGGTTTCATTCATCCCGTTACCGGAAAAAAAATGCACTTCACCGCACCGCTGCCTCAAGATTTTAGCAGTTTGCTGGATAAAATCAGGATTTACCTGGCTTAAACCAAGAATTTCAGCCAATCGGCCAGTTCGAGCTGTGTAGAAAGTGTTTTGTCTTTGGCATACCAGCCTTCCAGCAATAATTCGTCAGTTTTTTTGCGGTAGGTTGCCCAAGTAATGCCGGCATCCCAATAGGCCTGTAAATTATGCGATTAAGCTCACTCGTAAGACAACTCAATTTCGCCACTGTGTGGAACCGCCTGGCAGGTGAGCACATAACCCTTGGCAATTTCATCATCGGTCAGTCCTTCTCGCTCCAGCATGTGCAATTCTCCTTTGGTAACCTTGGCCCTGCAGGTTGTGCAAACTCCCACGGTGCAGCTGTGGGGCGGATCAATGCCGTTTTTTATACAGGCCTTTAGGATGGTGGTTTTGTCGTCGCAGGTTATTTGTTGCGATTTTCCATAAACATGTACCGTAACATTGGCGGTTCCTGCAAATGCAGCTGCTACTGTAACCGTCTCTGCCATTGGCTCTGACGAGGTTGGGGCCGAGAAATATTCGGTAAACACATTGCCTGCAGCCACACCGGCTTTGGAAAGGCTTTTTTTCACCACATCCATCATAGGTCCCGGACCGCAAATATAATATTGATAATCGGCATAAGAGCCGCCAATCTTGGATTGCAACACGTTTACCACCTTATCTTCGGTCAGGTGACCTTTCATGCCAAACCAGGTCAGCGGCGCCTGATCGTAGCTGTGAATGACCCTGAAACGACCGGAGTACTGTTTTTCCATATCGGCCAGTGCCTGTTTAAAAATAACGCTGTCAGGGTTGCGGTTGGCATACACCAGTGTTACCTTGCTACCGGCTTCATGCAAAAGCACTGCTTTGGAAATGCCCATCATAGGTGTGATGCCACTGCCACCGGCAAAAAGCACATAGTGCGTGCTGCGGCCTGCGTCAGGAATAATGGTGAACTTGCCCATAGGCGCCATAACCTGCAGCACATCGCCTTCTTTCACAGAGCTGTTCATGCAACTGCTCATGCGGCCCTGGTCTACGCGCTTGATGGTTACGGCAGGGTGTGCATCAGCAGGTGCATAGGTGCACAGCGAGTAGCTTCGACGCACTTTTTCGCCGTTAATTTCAGCCTCAAAGGTGAGGTACTGCCCGGCAGTATATGAAAATGTTTCGGTGAGTGAAACGGGAATATTCAGGTGAATGGTTACCGCATCGGCGGTTTCTCTTACTACTTTGTGTACGGTTATGCCGTGAAATCCTTCTGACATTGGGTTGCAAAAATAAGGCAAATATTAGTTAACAGTTTACAGTGGATAGTCCACCGTTCTGTGCATAATCCTCGTTAAGACTAACAGTTTATTGGTTTAATTGTTTGATGGTTTTTGGGGCAAAGTTGTTGTTGAAGGAGTTTTTTGAATGAAGGAATTGAATAATGAAAAAATGAAAGAGTTGCCATGCATGGATAGATGGGCAAAAGACCGGCATGCATTAACCAATAAACAATGAGACCATTAAACAATTCACCAGCGCCTGGTCTCACTTCACTGCGTTGAGCAAAGACCTATGGTTGGTAAACGGTATAACACAACCTATCCCCTTGGCTTTAGGGGTCTTATCTCCAGATTCACCGGATGACAGTTGGCCGGGCTTTCCAGCGCATACACAATCTGGGCAGCTACATCTTCCGGCATCAGCATGTTGTCATGGGCCTTAATATTGGCGCTGTGCCTAAAAAAATCCGTTTTTACACTTCCCGGATACATACAGGTTACTTTCACCCCAAAATCCCGCACTTCCTTATACAGCGCATCGCTGAAGCCACGCACCGCGAATTTTGTGGCGCAGTATCCCGAAACTTGCTGGTAACCTTCAAGACCGGCTATGCTGGCAATATTTACTATATGGCCTGAATCTTGTTTTTTCATTCCGGGCAATACCCTGCGGGTGAAATAAAAAATGCCGCTCACATTGGTGTTGAACATCTCCTGCCACTGGTCGACGCTTAATTCTTCGCACATATCAAAATAACCCAGTCCGGCATTGTTAATGAGTACATCCACGGCACCATGTATTTGTAAAATACCGTCCATCACTACATCTACCTGCTGCTGGTTCCCTACATCTGCATGTAGACAATAGTATTTTTCGTGCTGTAAACTGCAGCCACTGCGGCAGATGCCATATACGGTTGCACCTTTTTCCAGCAATATTTTCACACACTCCAGTCCTATGCCTTTATTGGCGCCGGTAACAACTGCAATTTTATTTTTCAATTCCATGTTCTTTCAGTTTTTTCTTCAACAATTCAAAGCTTTTTTCGGTTTGCTGCCAGTCCCAGTCCTGGACCGTCGGCATGTAGTTATTTTCATTCATAAAAAAATGGTATGATTTGTCGTAATAGCCCATCAGTATCTTGACCCATTCTGCTTTTCTACCTTCCAGAATAGCTGCAGTAGCCTGCTGACACTGCAAACCTCCCAGTCTTTTTCTGAGTTTTTCTGTTTTTTCTGCCAGAATTCCGGCATCAAACTGTGCATATTCTTTTTTCAGTCTTTCCATGCGTTGTTGCTGGGAGACCTTTATTTCAAGTACAGGGCTTTGCAGCATATTTTTCCAAAATCCTTCAGGCATAACACAGGTACCAATTTTGCGGCTTTCGCTTTCCAGAATAAGGGTTTGGTCTTCAGGGAATGCCGAAACTGCGCTGTTTAGCAAATTCTCAAACATCTCCACCGAAGGCTGGCAAGGCATGCCCAAACCGCCAAGAGCGCTGCCTTTGTGTGAAGCAAGACCCTCAAGATCCACCACAGGAAAGCCTTTTTCGGTAAGTACATGCAGAATTTCTGTTTTACCTACGCCCGTCATGCCCCCAAGTAGCAGCATTTTACGCGGTTTTGCCAATTCAGATTGCACAAATTGCCGGTAGGCTCTGTAACCTCCTCTGAGCAGGTGCACGGATTGTCCTCCCCACTCCAGAAGAGTTGCGGAAACATAGCTCCTCAAACCGCCCCGCCAGCAATAAAAAAGAGGATTGGGGCCGGCCGATTTGAAAGCTTCATATAAATCTTGAAACCGCGGACCAAGCAACTTGTAGCCAATTGACACCGCTGCATCCCGGCCTTGTTGCTTGTAGGTTGTGCCCACCTGCACCCGCTCTTCATTGCGCAATAGCGGAATATTGACAGCTCCGGGAATATGCCCCCTTTCAAACTCTGCCTCACTGCGCACATCAATCAAAACATGACCTTGAAACGGGTATTTGTCCGTTTTGATTGCATTTGCCATTTTGCAAAGATGGAGAACCTCACTGATTTTTTTCGATACCAAACCAAAAAGTTGCCTTTCTCAATCCATATCCATACTTTCGAAATTTATAGTATTGATTATGAACTTTCAAAATACCCTGTTTGTTTTGTCCGTTGGGGCTCTCACAACTCTTGCAGCCTGCAAAAAGAAATCTGAAGCACCAAAGCCATCTGCACCGGTAGCTGATTTTATTTACAATGGAGCAGACGTCATGGCGCCTGCAACCGTTGTTTTTACAAATGCCTCCATCAATGCCGACAGATACCTTTGGGAATTTGGCGATGGTGACACTTCCTCAGCAAAAAATCCATCCCATGTCTTTCAAAATGGGGAAAGTTTTACCATAAAACTTACCGCTACAGGACCCGGAGGGCAACATAGTATTACCAAAACCCTGACGATTCTTCCGGCTCCCACCAAATGTTCCATACAGAGTGTTTCTGTTACAGCAATGCCTTTTGCGGATGCCAATGGTGCCGGATGGGATTTTTTTGACGGCCCCGATGTTTTCTACAAAATAACCAACGCCGCAGGTGACGTATTGTTAGACGGTACCAGCGCCCGATTTGACAATACTGCTCCCAGCAATCTGCCCCGAAACTGGACGTTGAGCCCTGCTCATGTCATTACACCGCTGAACACCACGAGAAATATACAGATTTTGGATTATGATCTGCTCGACCCAAGCGATTTGATTGGCAGTGTTTCCTTTAATCCGAATATGTATCTCGGCGCCTATCCTGTCAGTGTTGCACTAAGCAAGAAAGATGTGACCGTAAAATTGAATCTTTTCTGGCAGTAATATTGCTGCTCCGGTAGCAATTGACGAGATGAATTTGATATACTTGCGTAATTGAAAAATTTGCCCTACATTTGCATCACTTTCCTAAACAAATAACGGAAGGGGACAAGCCAAAAGCAGTCCCCTTTTTTATTGACTATGACAAATTTGGAAAA
>VGGQ01000042.1 GCA_016868535.1 Bacteroidota bacterium
GCGTGCCATCATCTTTCTGGTAAAGGTGGTAAATGCCGCCAATCACGGGTTCAAAATTGATGGAGGCCTGGTAGATGGCATGGCTCACTTCCAGACGGTGTTCTATATCTCGAGCCTGATGAATGAGCAGGGCGGCCTGTTTGCGCAGCATATCAATCTGCTGCTGGGCCTGGTGTTGCATAGCCTCATGGGCATTGGCTCTCAGCAGACGCTTGTCTATGGGCTCAATCTTGGGCGAACTCACCGACAAAGCATACGGTGCCTGACTCAGCTCTCCCTGATACAAGGCGTCTTTCAGGTAATCGGGCCGGTTATCGATGACTTCGTTTTCTTCCATGAGCAATTATTGTAACAAACGCAAAGCCCTATTTGTTCTAGCGCTTGCCCCGCGTATTTTCCAACCCGTAACCAATCAGCTCATCGTAGTTCATGGTCTGGTTGCGGTGATACATCAAAACCATGTAGTTGTTCTCTGTTTCGCTGTGAGATCCCTCAAAGTGCCTGGTGTCCACCGAACCGTCTGCAGGGTCGTAAACCGCATAGGAATAGTTGTAATAGGCCTGTTTGAGGGGTATGACTGCCTCATAGGTTTTGTTGTCTTGATTATAGAACATTTCACAGTCAGGATGCATGCGCCAGTCGCTAAGCTCGCCGTATACAAATACCTTACTGTTTTTTAGCTCCTCATCGCTCTTCAGCGAGAAATGAACAAAGCAGTAATCACCTTCTGCAGAAGCACCGGATGGCAGCGGAATATCGCGGCTGAAAAGGAAATAGCGGCCATTGTAATCTGCCCAGTTGAAGTAGCGGTCAAAACGTCTTGTCTGATCTGTGATAAGCACGATGTGTTTCTGGTTGGCAACATTAAAGCGTTGTTTTACACCGGCGGTACTTTGGCGAAAGCTGCGGATGTCAAAAAAACGAAATTCGTTTAACCCTTCAAACTGGCTCCCGGTCTGGTACTGGTAATTATAGCTGTTGCCGGATATAAACTGGGGAGCAAGCCCTGTGTTGGCAAATATCCATTCGCCATTGCGCAGAATTACGGCTTTGAGATCCTGGTAGGGCTTGGGCATGAAATAATTGTCGGTAAGGACAAAATTGAAGTTCACCTGCTGGTAGTTGGGGCGCAGCTCTACCTGCGAACTTTGAATAACAGTGAGATCCACGCGGCCTTTCATATCCAGCACCATCAGGCGGCGGGACAGCACAATGTCGGTTTCATCATAATTGCGGTATACCAACAGCAGATAATTGCCCGAAATACGCGGTGAGGTACTGGCAGCAGGCACAGCCGATTCGTAGTGTACAAATTGCATGAGGGTGCCGTTGCTGAATGCCACGGATTCAATGTTTTCATAGCCTTGACCAGTCAGATACTGGTTTTTTTGCAGGCTACTGGGATTCCACATAGCATCGCAATGTATGAGGGTAAACTGATAGTAATCACGCTCGGTGCTAAGCTGATCAAATTCCAGTTTAAGGCTGCCAGTTTCACCCATCTGAACCACGGGAAAGGGAAATCCGGAGGTGGTATTTTCCATTTTTACGGTCCTGAAATCTTTTTCATAAATGGCATTGGCGTAACGCAGTGTGCTGTCTTTGGTTGCCCAAAGGCAAACAGGCATAAATAAAAACAGGCCCGCAACAAAATTTCTCATGCTGATAAAAGTTATTCCAAATGTATGCCAAAATTGGATTTGGGCAAAACACGGTTTGATATGCTAATGTTTTAGGGTTAAATACAAATAAAACACAGCAATATCTGAAATTGCAGCATAATTGAAGAATAGTAAAATTCAACAATTAGTATTTTTATATTTATACAATTAATAGATCTTTTTATATGTTTCAATAAGCTTATTATTCTTTATATTAATATTCAGTTCATCCACAGAAACACTTCCCCGATTACCGCAATTCCACATTTCCGTAAAAGGATTGGCATCTAACAGCATCGCCATCATTTCAGCCAAAGATAATGGCTCCTTTAATTGCGAATATTCCTTTAAACTCATACCCAGATAGGCTGTATTTATACCCACCCCAATATTGTCCATCCAATGTCCATTTATCAAGGCTATCGGAAAATAAAAACTACTATCGTCCCTAACATCTTTGGGATCGGTGTATTGCCCAATAAACAAATAGCGGCGGTTATTAATGAGCACCACCTTGTTGCCTGTAAAAATCTTCTCCGGCTTGGTAGTGCCTGCGTTGTAAATCTAGTACCACAATCACAGCTGTAAATGTCCAAAGCGGAACTGCAATTTTGTCGTACTGGCTGTAATTGTTCAGAAATGCATGTACATGGTAGGTTACCAGACCCAATAGTGCAATGAGTGCGGTGATTTTTATCTTCCGGTCTTCAGTACTGTAAATTACCCGAAATGCCGTGGCCATGGTAAGCAGGGTAATACCAATCCACAAGGCCATACCGGGAAAACCCGTTTCGCTCATGGCACTGAAATACTCGCTGTGTGCATCGCCAAGATCACCGGTGTTGGTGCTGATAATGCTCATTTCACTGCTTTGCTGAAAGGGTCCGTATTGAAATACAAAGGTTCCCGGTCCAAACCCGAATAAAGGCCGCTTTGAAACCATACGCGAAGCACATTTCCAGCGGTTTATGCGTTCCAGGTTACTGGGGTCTGTGGTTATATTGCTCACCGATTTTACGTGACCTTCCAGTTCATCGCTGCTGCCTTGTTTATTAGCCTCCAGATTGTAAAGCAACCGGTCCTGGTTGATGATTCCATAGGTGCTCACAGCCACCAAAGCTAGCATAATCCAATAAAATTTAATGCGAAATTTAATGAGCAGATACACGCCTAATGCAGCAATCAGGCTGAGCCATGTTGCCCGCGTATAGCTTACCACAATGCCCAGCAGCAGCAGCACCAGAAAAAACCCCAGCAATGGTGCCCAGCCGGGTTTAATGCCGAAAACAGCTCCATTGAAGGTGTAGAATACAAGTATGCTCACACAAAAGGCAATAGCGGCCGCATACATGCCATGGTCTGGGAAAAAAGGCCAGCTGATACTGTAAGATGCACTGCGGATAAATCCATATGATGCATGTTTGGTGAGGGTGTAAATGACAAGAATCAGTGTAAAAACCACCAGCGCAGAAAAGAAATACTGGATGTTTTGCATCTTTCTGAACAGGTATATGCTGCCAATGAAAAATACTACAATATACCAGGTGCGGGCCAGGCTGAATTTAACGCTAACCATGGGCATACTGCTGCATACCGATGACAGCCAAAGCCACAATGTATAAGCAATTACCAGTAAAACAACCGGATGTTTAAGGGGTGTTAAATTTGCCTTACCCTGCAAAAGAAAACGAGCAACCAAAAGACAAAAAATACAGATAATCAGGGGTTCGGTAGGCAATGCCAGTCCTAGTCCGCCGCCAATATCATTCACATTGATGGACAGTGGCGCCAGGGCGCCCGTCAATAAAATAAATTTCTCGGTTTTGTAAATGGAAAAAAGCAGCACCACAATGGCGACGGGAATCAGAAACACATAGTACTGCCCCCACATGGCGGCCCACATGCCCGCTAGGCCTGTCAGCAGTGCCAGCAGGTAGATGAGATAAGGTCTGTGCGATGTAACCGGCGTATTAGGCAAGGTTCTTTTTGCGGTTCAGGTACATCACTTCGTACAAAAGCAACAATACCGATATGGACGCGAATGTGGTCAGCAGTGTCATCAGTAATACCAGCGTGCGCTTGGGCCATGCTTTGATTTCGGGTTTGGCTGCAGCACTCACGGTAAATTTGTGTGAGAGATTTTCCTTCACATCCACTAGCCTCTTCTCGTATTGGGCAATCAGGTCACTCTCTTTTACCGCCTCCTGCTGTATCAGTTCGTTCAGGGCAATAAAGTCACCGCCGTGACTTATGAGGGTGTTCTGCTGCTCCATAAGATCTTTTACACGGCCCAATTGCCCGGTGGCCTGGGCTTTGTAAATCTCTTCAGCCAATGCACGGCTCTGTTCTTCGTAGTTGGTAACGCCTTTTTCACCGAGTCCGCGCAGCTGATCTTTCAGTGCCTGAAGTTTATTCTGCTTCTCTTTCAGAGCCCTTTCCACGATATTAAGTGCCGGGTCGGCTACCTGCTTCTGGATTTCGGTTTTTACGGTATCATATATGGCTGCAATGCCATTGGCAATATTCGCAGCCATTTGCGGGTCTTCATCCAATACTTCAATTTTTATGCTGAGATAACGGGTGCGGCTAAACTGAATATTTTCCTCAATTTTGTATTCAAGTGCTGTTTGCGGATGGGCCTCGGTTTTGGGATCAATACCATAGTGTTTCATCAGGTTAAAATTGCGCACCAAACGGCTCAGCAATTCACCGCTTTGGAGCACCTGCAGCGCTTTTTCGGCCTCTTCTTCCTCACCGAATTCCAGTGGATCTTTTTGCCTCTGGTTTAGTTCCGTGAGCAGGGCATTGGAAATGGAATTGTTGGTAGTGGGATAGAAAACGTGGGTAGCTTTGTACTTGGGTTTGGTAATCAAGGGGCTTGTGATCAGCACAGACAGCAAACCTGCAACGAGACAAACCACAAAAATCGCCTTGCGCCAACGCCAGAAAAAATTGACCACATCGGCAAAGTGGATGGGCTTTTGAGCATCGTCGGCCTGAATGAGGTTTTCGGTTGAACCGGGTAGGAATTTCATATGTTGAACGAGCAAAGTTACAAAACGGCAGCTTTACCTGATTATTGTATGGATAGACTCCATTTTTTCCACAGAAGTGGCCTATTAAATGTCGAAAAACCGCAGCACGCTTTCGTATTCGTTGTTGTCCTGCCTGTTGAAATCTTCAGACATGTATACATCTTCGGTTTTGTAACCAAATCTGGATAAAGATGTTACGATACCTTTCACCAATGTGATGTTGAGTTTCAGGCTCACCAACAGGTTTCCGGCTTCGGTCTGGTTGACCATCATGCCCAGTACCTTGGCTCCGTTTTCTTCCACCAGTCGCATGATGTGGGAAGGAGCGAAATCGCGGGGCTCGGCCATCAGCACAAGCACAGCTCCCAAGCCTTTGTAGGTAAGGGATTGTGAGAAGTTCTCGTTTATTTTTCGCTGATCAATAATACCAATAATCTGACTCTTCTCATTGGCTACCGCCATTACTTCCAGATCGGAAGCTACCATAAGCGGAATAACCTGATAAATGTGCTGCTGAGCCGGAGCGAAAGGCGCATGCGGATTGAAAGGAATAATATCTGATAGCTTTGTATCTGCTTTTTCCTGAATCAGGTTGATGGCTCTGGCGTAATTGTGCAGGCGGTTGTTGTCTACCAACGGCAATTCCGAAACACGCATGGCATGCATGTATTCGAGCGCAGCACCCACAGTGTCGGTGAGACGCAGGGGTGAAAGAGAATCATGTATGAGGGAACCTGCTATCATCTGATTACAAAAATAACGCCGACTGAAGGGATTTTGTTACAGGTATCAACCAATTGTTGTAAAATTTTACACAACCTTACCAAGTGTGCGTGTCGTCGTTGTGCCGGGTGTTCTGCAGTTTCTCGAGGGTTTGGGCATTCATGGCTGCAAAGTTCAGGTAAATACCGGGCAGGCTCAAATTTCTTTTTTCGGAAGGGATTAACGCTGAATAATCAGGCGTTGGGTTTGGGTGCCGTGGTCGGTGCTGAGACGAACCAGATAAAACCCATTGCTGAGTTCAGCCGGCAAGTTAATCGGCTCCGCCCCACGGGTATTGGCAGACAGCATCTTACGGCCGCGGGTGTCCCACAGGCTTATCTCTGCTGTTTCTGAAGCAGATAATTTCACCTGAATTTGGTTTGAAGCAGGATTGGGAAACAGCCAGGCTCCTTCATGGGTAATGGACTCCAAACCCACACTCAGTCCGAATACATCTTTGCAGTCGAAATTGGGTTTCATGGGGGTGATGCCGCAACCACGGAATGTAAAATTCTGGCTCAGCGAAATATAGTGTCTGATGGCTTTTTGCTCGGCCGCTGAAATGGTGTCTCGCTTGCACCAGTTGTCCGAAGGTAGCAGCGTCACAGTAGGATACATGCTTTCGCCCCATTCGTTCACATGGCCCAGCCCAAGCGAGTGCCCCATTTCGTGAAACATCACATACCTGAATTTGGCGGCACCGGCCGGTGGCTGCCCTTTTCCATAGTACCAGTTTTGCTGGGTGTTGAAACGCAACAGCTGGGTTTGGTTGTGGTAAAAAGTTTCAGCGCCCACGATGCAGGAAGCCCACAGGCGATCGTTGAAGCCTACTGCACCAAGCGAAGAATCGGGTGCGATGATGTGCTTGCCCTGTCCCAGGTTCAGGGGGACCCACTGCGTAAGCGGCTCAATGATATAATTGGCACCCGTTTTACATCTGAATTCCTGTACCACATCGGCAATGGTCTGTTTTATTTCGGGGTTGTTCCAGTATACGGGATGTACAAGCCAGGTAACACCGCCTTTTTTGTTGTTGTCGGTGAGCAGGTCGTACAAAAGGGGATTGGGCTGTCTGTAACCCAGGTTGGCTTTTACTTTCAGGGTATCGGCCGAAGCATAATCGGTACCGCTGATATTCACTTTTATTTTATTGGAAAACGCCACCGGCATTTCCAGTTTTATTTCGGTATTGCTCCAGCTGATGTAGTTGAAACCACTGCCAGTATTGGCATCTGTGTATGAGTTTCCTTCGCGAAAAAACGAAACATGGGAACTGCCGCGTGAAGCACCGAAACCACTGCCGTTGATGGTAAGAACCTCGCCTTTCCCTCCAATAATCTGTTTCGGGGAAAACCCGCTAATCTGCTGAGCAAAAATGGATGTACTGATAGATAATATTGCTGTAAAGAGTAGTTTGCTAAGGTGTAACATGGTTCAAATATAAAAGAAGTTTTGACTTCCCAACCCCGGATGGGTTGAATATAATTAACCCGATACAACCTTAACCACGAAGGGGTCGCATGTTGTGCAATCCTAACCAGATCCTTAGGTTTGGACCTTGGCTATTATGGGTTATACTCTTCTAATTTAAGTAAAAATCAATAACCGGTTCCTAATAAACCAATGAACAATTAAACTATTTTCACCCTACTCACATCAAACGCTGATATGCCCTCCACCAGCGGTCGGGCATTTCGTCGTTGCACACCATTTCGTAATCACGGTAGCTGCAGCCGATGAAAAAGGTTTTTTTGTCGTAGGGATGCGGAATTTCCATCCACCAGCGGTTGCTTTCGCGGCTTTTATAAAAAATAATTTCATGGCCGGTGCTGCTCAACCGGTTGCGGTAAATAAGAAAATCCTCGTGGTTGTGAGTGGGATGATCGTTGAATCTCGCACAGAAGCCATCCAGAAAATACCAGATTATCTGCGAAAGCAGCACATGATCCGCAGGCTGTGGATTTTCAGGATTTAAACCATAAAAATAGGCCGAACTGAGGGTATTGCTAACCCCGGCATAGCGCGCCAGTTTGGCGGCCTCCTCTGCGTACAAACCATTGGGACTTTGCAGCATGGTACCCGGCACATCCGCATAGCGGCAAGCATTCATGTCAAACATCAGCAGGTGGGCACTGCGCAATATGGGTTCTGTTTCTTCCATGCTGGCCCGTATTTCTCCCAGACGGTGGTTCTCGAAATACATTTTATCCAGCACAGCAGCCGTCTGGTTGTTGATGTAATAGCTCTGGGTGGCCAGAAAGTCAATGTTGAAGAGGTAACTAGGCTTTTCAACCAATATTTGCCTGAGCGGTGTGCCTTCATCCAGGTCCACATCCGGGCTCACCTTCACCACTTCTACGGGTTCTTTGGATTGGCGATAAGCCTTGTAATAGGCGTAGAGCAAAGACGGATCATGGCCGATGATAAGTACCCTCATGCCTGCGGCCAGCAGTTCGCCAATGGCTTCGCTCATGGCAAACTGCCTACTTTTGGCATCGCCATTGAGTATTAGGTTACCCAAATCCGCCACACCAAGGTTGTCAAAGCGCCAGCTGAGTGAATAAAGCTTGCGCCTGACCTCATCGGCGGGATAGCCTGCACCCACAATGGCTACCTTGCAGTTTTTGAGTTTGGGAAAAGAGTTTCCGTGTATATGGATTTTGCCGCCCAGCAGCGAATCACTTTTTCGAAAAGGAGCCCACACCGATTTGTCAACCGGCTCGAAGAATGCATCCAACATGCCTGCAAGTTCGCACCATTGTCCTAATCCGCTTTTGGCAATTCTTGCACATGTACAAAAAACCACACGCAACTCCATATTTGCAACATGCCACGGGTATCTGTGCTGCCCCCTGTTAAAAACGCCGAACCATTTCTAAATTAGTGCCTGCAAAGCATACAGCAGCAGACATTCACCGACTGGGAATGCTGCATGCTGGATGACGGCAGCAGCGATGGTTCTGCAGATATTTCCCGGGCTTTTGTGAATTCAGATGCACGCTTTCGCAGGGTTGTGCGCACGGGTGATGGACTGATTGCGGCAAACCGGCCTTGTTAACCTCTGTCAGAGGTGAGTTTGTTACCCGCATGGATGCCAACAACATTATGCCAAATGATAAACTGTTCGACGAATGAATCGGTTAAATGGCCACAGGAGCCTTGATACCCGGATGCGGATCGTAACCCTCCAAAGTGAAATCTTCGAAGGTAAAATCGAACAGGCTGGTGACCGCAGGATTCAACTTCATGGTGGGATAAGGTCGAGGATCACGCGATAACTGCAAATTCACCTGATCCATGTGATTACTGTAAATATGGGCATCGCCAAAGGTGTGAACAAAATCACCCGGCTGCAATCCGCAAACTTGCGCCATCATCATCGTCAACAAAGCATAACTGGCAATATTAAATGGCACACCCAAAAACAAATCGGCACTGCGCTGATACAACTGACAGCTTAAGTTGCCATCCGCCACATAAAACTGAAACATCGTATGACAGGGCATCAGGGCCATTTTGTCTATTTCGCCCACATTCCAAGCATTCACCAATATTCGGCGGCTGTCCGGATTGTTTTTAATGAGATTCATCGCTTCCGAAATCTGATCAATCACACGTCCGTCTTTTGCCTCCCAGCTGCGCCACTGTTTGCCGTAAACCGGGCCAAGTTCTCCGTTTTCATCCGCCCACCCATCCCAGATACTAACGCCATGTTCCTTCAAATAGGCAATGTTGGTCTCCCCCTTCAAAAACCACAGCAGTTCATAAAGGATGCTTTTTAAATGCACTTTTTTGGTTGTAATGAGCGGAAAACCTTCCTTCAAATTGAAACGCAATTGCCCCCCAAAAACACTTACCGTCCCCGTTCCGGTTCGGTCGGTCTTGGGTGTGCCGTTTTTCATAACATGATACAGAAAAGCCTCGTAGGGGAATTGTGCCGGCATGGTGCGAATGTAATTCAGTTATCTCGAACGCTGTTAACATTTCAGTCACATCCGATTTTGCCGGTTATACATAAAAACAAACCCCATTGTTCTCGCAAAAAACCTTACACACCATCACCATACACTACATTAAACAATTCTGAATTTTCATATCTTTGTGCTCCGTTTATGGCCGAAGCAGTTAAATTGCCCAAGATGAGCGATACAATGACCGAAGGTGTTATTGTAAAGTGGAACTACAAAGTAGGTGATTCCGTGAAAAGCGGTGATGTACTTGCCGAAGTGGAAACCGATAAAGCCACCATGGATATGGAAGTGTACGCAAAAGGAAGCATCCTGTATCTGGTGGATGAAGGCAGCACCGTGCCTGTCGATGGTGTAATAGCTGTCGTAGGAGCTGCAGGCGAAGATTTTCAATCCCAGCTTGCCGGAGCTCCGTTTGCCCCTGCGCCCGCACCTGAAACACCCGCAACCACGGTTGCTGAAACCGCTGCGTCCGCATTTACGGTCTCAATCCCCGTAACCCCCGCACCTGTGTCAACCTCGACCTCTGCCGACAGCGATGACCGACTGAAGGCTTCACCCCTGGCCAAAAAGCTTGCCCAGGAAAAAGGCATAGATCTGAATGAGGTTAACGGAAGCGGAGAAAATGGCCGCATCGTTCGCCGCGATGTAGAAACTTTTGTTCCCTCAACTTCAGCGCCAGCCGCTGGATCCCCCTACATGTTCTACGTTTCCGGCACCGAAAGCTTTGAAGAAGTGTCCGTGAGTCAGATGCGTAAAACCATTGCTGCCCGCCTTAGCGAAAGCAAATTCAGCGCACCCCACTTCTACCTTACCATGGAAATCAATATGGTCAATGCAATGGCTGCCCGCGAACAAATGAATGCCGTTAGCGAGTTAAAAATCAGCATGAACGATTTGGTGATTAAGGCCGCTGCTGCTGCATTACGCAAAAACCCCAAGGTGAACAGCAGCTGGCTGGGTACCAAAATCCGATATAACCACCATATCCACATTGGTGTTGCCATGGCAGTGGATGAAGGACTGCTAGTACCTGTGGTTCGCTTCGCCGACCAGAAAAGCATCAGCCAGATCAGCGCAGAAGTAAAAGACTACGGCAAACGCGCCAAGGAGAAGAAACTGCAGCCCCAAGACTGGGCAGGAAATACCTTCACCATCAGTAACCTCGGCATGTTTGGCATCGAAGAATTCACCGCCATCATCAACCCACCCGATGCCTGTATTATGGCTGTAGGTGCAGTGAAAGATACTGTGGGTGTGGTAAATGGCGAAATCAAGCCCGTTAAAACCATGAAGGTAACCCTGAGCTGTGACCACCGCGTGGTAGACGGTACCATCGGTGCAGCTTTCCTCAATACTTTCAAGGAATACCTGGAAGAACCGGTTAGAATGCTGGTGTAACCTGCTACCGTATTCACGTAGCAGGCTTTTCCGATGAAAATCAAATTCAACAATATCCGCGACCTCGCAGACGCAAGGTATGCGGCCGCTGTAATGGCCGATTATATTGGTTTCCGTATTGGCGGTAAAGATGAGTTGCCTGCTTCCGTCATTCAGGAAATCATTGGCTGGTGCTCAGGACCGGCTGTGATACTCGAGGTTTCTGACAATGTTGCTATTGAAAAAATCAACGCCCTGCTCAATACATTACCAATTAACGGGATTGAAACATCAGCCGCTCGTGTTGAACAGCTAAAAAGCAACTTTGATGCGCAGGGACTGGTCTGGGTCGTAAATACGGACCCATCCGGTGATTTTTATACCCACAGCGAAACATTAAAAAATCAAAATAACCACTTATCGAAAATTAAACCCACAGCAGAAATAACCAAATCTGTAAAAACCACAGATCCCTGGGGAGTAAGCATTGATTGTTTCGAATCTGTTTCCACAGGCATCAAAGACTTCAGTGACTGGAATGATTTTTTTGAAGACTTCGAAATTCTTTAAGAATTCAGTTGGCTTGTGTATTTTTGTCTTATGAAGCACATATTTATACTTGTGAGCATTACAATGCTTGTCTTTGGAGCCTCCTGCTCCGGCAATGGCGCCTATTCTGATGAAGAAAAACAGGAACAGGACAGCACAGATAGTGCACGCCAGGAAGCCGACTTTAAAAAACTTGAAAATCAAAACAGGCCCAAACCCGGCGATACTGGAGCCAAATCGCCCATTCCGGATCCGCTAAAAAACCAGCAGGTGGCAGAACCCAAGGTTATTACCGAGGCTGAAGAAGTTAAATAAACCGTGAAAGTAGCCGTAGTAGGGGTAACCGGACTGGTAGGCTCTAAAATGTTGCAGGTACTGGTTGAACGGAATTTTCCCGTGTCGGAACTCATCCCCGTCGCCTCCGAAAACAGCGTGGGTAAAGAAATTCATTTTAACAACAAAATATGGAAAGTGGTTTCCATGCAAACCGCTATTGATGCGGCGCCCGATCTGGCACTTTTCAGTGCAGGCGGATCGGTAAGCAAAGAATTTGCTCCTCTTTTCACGGCCAAAGGCAGCTATGTGGTAGACAACAGCAGTGCATGGCGCATGGAAAAAGACATTCCCCTACTTGTACCCGAAGTAAACGGACACGCGCTAACAGAAAATCGCCACATCATAGCAAACCCTAACTGCAACACCATACAAATGCTGGTGGCCCTGAAACCCTTGCATGACCGCTATGGTATCAAACGCATTGTGGTGAGCACCTATCAGAGTGTTACGGGTACAGGCCAAAAAGCAGTAGAGCAAATGAATGCTGAACGCGAAGGCAGGCCGGTAAAGCCTGTGTATCCGCATCCCATAGACCGCAACATCCTCCCGCACATTGATGTGTTTCTGGATAACGGCTACACCAAAGAGGAATTGAAGATGGTACTGGAAACCCGCAAGATTATGGAAGTGCCAGATATGGCGGTAACGGCCACCACAGTAAGGGTTCCCACCACAGGCGGACACAGCGAAAGTATCAATGTGGAATTTGAACGGGATTTTGACCTTGCTGAAGTGCGCTATCTGCTAAACAACGCTCCCGGCGTGGTGGTTCAGGATGATGTTCAAAACAACATATATCCCATGCCCATTTGGAGCCACGATAAAGATGATGTTTTTGTGGGGCGTCTGCGTCGCGATGAAAGCTGTGCCAACACCCTGAACATGTGGGTGGTGAGCGATAACCTACGCAAAGGTGCCGCCACCAATGCCGTTCAAATTGCTGAACTGCTCATGCAAAAAGGGTTCATCAACGCCTAAGGATTTTTTCCATAGCGGCAGTCAGTTTGCATTTTACTACCTTTGTAACCGCATTTGGGGTGCTTTTCCAAAGGAAACGCTGAGACCATACCCGTATCACCTGATCAGGATAATGCCTGCGCAGGGAAATGTGTAGCCTTAATCAGGGCGACCCGGATGCAGAATACATAGCATCCATGAAATCAACTTTAATAACCATCGCGCTGGCCCTGTATGCCATTCATGCATTCGGCCAATCAGGCCTTGACACTATCCGGGCAAAAACCATTGAAGAAGTAATGGTATCGGCAACACGCGCCACATCAGGAACACCCGTTGCCCAAACAACTGTTTCTCGCAAGGAAATTCAGATACAAAACACCGGCCGCGATTTGCCCGTATTGCTTCAGTTTCAGCCCGGAGTGACCGTTACCACCGATGCCGGTGCCGGTGTTGGCTACACCGGTGTTCGTGTGCGGGGGAGCGACGCCACACGCACCAACGTTACTATTAATGGCGTACCTATCAACGACGCGGAGAGCCATGGTACTTTTTGGGTAAACATGCCTGATATGGCAACAGGCCTCTCCAGTGTCCAAATTCAAAGGGGTGCCGGCACCAGCACACATGGCGCAGGGGCTTTCGGAGCCACCGTAAATATGCAGACTTTCAGCTCAAACAAGCCGTATCTGCTATTTTCCAACACAGCAGGCAGCTTCGGTACGCTTCGCAGCTCTTTGTCAGTAAGCACCGGTCTCATCAACAACCACTGGACTGCCGATTTCAGGCTTTCTTCCATCAACAGCGATGGTTTTGTGGACAGGGCAACAAGCACACTCCGCTCCTACATGACCGCCCTTGGTTATCAGGGAAAAAACTGGTCGGTGAAATGGATGTCGTTTGGCGGTAAAGAACAAACCTATCAGGCATGGTGGGGCGTGCCTAAGGAAAAGCTGCAAGGCTCCGAATCCGATCTGTTAAACCACTATTACCGCAACCTTGGGGTGACATACAAAACGGCCGATGATTCTGTTAATTTGTTTAATTCAAATCCCAGAACCTACAATTATTACACTTATCCCCGGGAAATAGACGACTATACCCAAAACCACCACCATCTGTATTTCACCGCAAAAACAGGTTCAAACAGCAACCTGAATGCAACCCTTTACTACACCCGCGGACTCGGCTTTTTTGAACAATTCCGCTATCAGGACAAACTATCAAATTACCTGTTACCGCCTACCATAATCGGCACCGACACCATTACGCGCAGCGACATTATTCGCCGTCGCTGGCTTAATAACCATTTGATGGGAAGCAACATCAGCTGGAACCACAGCACAGAAAAATCAGCCTGGATAATCGGATTGGGCTACAATGAATACAATGGCAAACACTACGGCCTCATTGTGTGGGCTTCTCAGGCGCCAATGGCAACCCCCGATCAGTCTTACTACAATGGCACAGGATTCAAAACAGATGCCTCTGTTTTTGTGAAAAATACCCGCAGGTGGACCCAAAACCTGCAAACCTGGATAGACCTTCAGTACAGAAAAGTAAACCATAACGGCACAGGCACGGATAACGATCTCAGAAACATCCATTTTTTGGGTGATTTCGGGTTTTTCAACCCCAAGGCCGGAATTGTGTACCAACAAAATACCCATGGCTTTTACGGCAGCATAAGCATAGCCAACCGTGAACCCTCACGCAGCGATTTCACCGACCACAAAACCAATGATGTGCCCAAACCTGAGAAGCTTGCAGACTGGGAGCTTGGCTGGAAACATTCCGGCAAAAATGGTTCGCTGTTCGTAAATCTCTACTACATGAATTACCGGAGCCAGCTGGTTCTGACAGGCGAGGTAAATGATGTGGGCTCACCGCTGAGACGCAATGTGGAAAAGAGTTTCCGCCGTGGCATTGAAGCAGGA
>VGGQ01000043.1 GCA_016868535.1 Bacteroidota bacterium
TCCGCCTGATGAAAAAGCCGCCGTCTTTGCCCCATGAGCGATCACACTGTTCGCATTTTAACTGGCCATTGGTTTCCAGCAGACGGTTGTAACGAACCTGCATGTATCCGCGGATACTTACCTTATCGGCCCAGTTGCCGGTTTTAGTGGCTGTTTTAAGCAAATTGCCGGTGTCTTTAGATGTTTTGTCTGATTGTGCAGATACGTTTGCAGTTGCCATCAAACCTGCGGCTATTAAGCAAACATTTATAACATATTTATTTAATGTTAACACAAGTGCAAAGAAATGTTTGGCAATTGTTATGTTATGTTAATTTAAGGTTAACATTAAATTATTGATGTGTAAACAAGAGGGTGAATTCTGCTATTGCAAACGCTGTGATATGGCCACAAGTGCTATAATGTCGGTACTTGACGGATTTAAGTGCCAGGTAGAACTGGGTATTTAACCAAAGTTTTACTAAAACCGCCGGTTTCTTGTTTTTGCGTTGCATGGTTCGCCCGGCATGCGCCACCAGCGGTGGTTTGCCCCAGCGCATCGGAGAAATGAGGATGGTGTTGATGCCACCTTCAAAGTTTCGCGTCAGGTGTTCGGTTTCAGCGCTTCTGTTAGTGAAATCAGTTTCCCCTGCCAGCATTCCAAAAATAAAGGCCATGGTTTTTTCCACCCTTTAAAGACACAAAAAACTAACTTGATAGTAACTAATTTAAAAGTAACTTACTAAAAAGTAACTTACTAAATGGTTAGTTTTAGATTGGCGGTTTATACTCCTTGGCTGTAAGCCACGATTGTGCAATGCCTGTGTAGGTTTGTATTGCCAAGTTTCAAGCATACCTTGGATCTGCCATATATGGCAGCTTTTGCATCTGTGAAACAGCTACACTGTAAACCCCAAAATCGTCCGTAACAATGCCGGTAATTCGGTAAATGCCGCGGCCTTTGAAAGGAAATCGCCTGAGCACATCCGGAAAATGGAGGGTGTCGAAAAAATGCCCCGATGCATCCAGCCAGGTACCAAAGTTCATTTCCTGCCCTTTGATGGTGCGTGTGGGCTTGATGGTAACCAGGTATCCTGTAAGCTGCACGGCTTTGTCATGCAGGCCGGGTAAATTCTTGCTGAGAACAGGTTTTTCGGGCAGGCTGCCGGGTGCCAGCATTTCAAACGGGCTGCATAGCGGGAATCCCAGCAATTCTATTTGTTCGTAGGCGTCTTCCAGCTTGCTGTGGCTGAGTGTCGGCAATACAAAGTCTTTGGGCGTTTCCCTGAAGAGTTTTTCGGTTGCCGCCACCGGTTTTTTGCGGTTTACCAGCCAGTGGGCTTCCCACATCAGTTCCTTTCGGTTTTTGCCTGTGAAGCGCAGTGCCCCAATGCGGATGAGGATTTTCAACTGATCCAGTCCGGGTTCTACGCGCTCTTTAAAGTCAAATAAACCCAGGTAGGGGCCGTTTTTATTTCGCTCAGCCACGATGCGTGCTGCCAGTTTCTGTTCGAGTGAAGCCACGTGCACAAATCCGAGGTATACCTTGCTGCCGTTTATATTGGTAAGGTAATCGCTGTGGTTGATGCAGGGTGGCTGTATCTCGGCGCCGCACATACGGGCCCCGTGCAGGTAAAATTCGGTATGGTAAAATCCGCCGAAGTTGTTGATGACGCCCACATAAAACTCCAGCGGATGGTATGCCTTCAGGTACAGGCTCTGGTAGCTTTCCACGGCATAGCTGGCACTGTGGCCCTTGGCAAAACTGTAGCCGGCAAAGCTCTCAATCTGGTGCCACACTTCGGCCGATAGTTTTTCAGGATGACCTTTCTCTTTGCAAAGCGCAAAAAAGCGGTCTTTCACTTTCTGAAATTCTTCGCGGCTGCGAAACTTGCCGCTCATGCCGCGCCGCAGCACATCGCTTTCAGCCAGCCCAAGCCCAGCGAAATGATGCGCCACTTTTATCACATCTTCCTGATACACCATAATACCGTAGGTATCGGGCATAATCTGCTGCAAAACCGGATGGGCCTCTTTTCGTTTTTCGGAATCGATGTGCCGTTCGATGAAGCTGCGCATCATGCCGCTGCGGGCCACCCCGGGACGTATTACGCTGCTGGCTGCCACCAGGGTAAGGTAGTCGCTGCATTTGAGTTTGCGCAGCAGTTGCCGCATGGCCGGACTTTCCACATAGAAACAGCCCATGGTGTGCCCGCTGCCAATCACACGTTTTATTTTCTCATCGGCCTTGAAATCCTGTATGCGGTGAATGTCTATGTCTTTGCCTTTGTTTTCTTTTACCAGCCTTACCGCATCCTTGATGTGTCCGAGCCCACGCTGGCTGAGGATGTCGAATTTGGCCAGCCCAAGATCTTCGGCTTCCAGCATACTCCATTGCACGGTGGGAAATCCTTTTGGAGGCATATCCAGCGCGGAGTAGTGGTAAATGCTTTTTTCGCTGATGAGGATACCGCCCGCGTGAATGCTGCGGTAATTGGGCAGTTCGTGCAGGCGCAGTGCATGCCGCATGATTTGCCCGGTCAGTGTGTCGCGCTGCTGCGGCCGCACCGATTTTGACAATGTTGCCCTTTCGCCAATGCCGGGCGAGGCATACACCGCCTTGCCGTCGCGGATTTTGTGGCCTGCCTGTTCTTCCAGCATGGAAGGAGAGAAGTAGGTGGGCTTTTCCATCAGGTGGTCGATTTCTTCCTTGGGCAGCCCGAAAACCTTACCCAGCTCGCGTACAACGGCATTCGACTGAAAGGTATTGTAGGTGGCCAGCAGGGCGGTGTGCTCGCGGCCGTGTTTTTTAAAGATGTAATCCGTTACGGCATCGCGGTCCTGCCAGCTGAAATCCAGGTCGAAGTCAGGTGGCGAAGTGCGGTAGGGATTGATGAACCGCTCGAAGTAAAGGTCCAGGTCTATAGGATCCACGTCGGTAATGCGCAGGCAATAGGCCACCATGCTGTTGGCACCGCTGCCACGACCCACGTAGAAAAAGCCCTGTTCACGGGCAAACCGGCAGACATCCCAGCTGATGAGGAAGTAGGTGGTAAATCCCAGTTCGTAGATGAGTTTCATTTCGCTCTCCAGCCGTTGTTTGGTGGCATACGTGTATTTGGGGTAGCGGTAGCGCAGTCCGTCCATGGCCAGGTCTGTCATGAGCCGAAAATCCTCGTCGGCATTGCCGGTAAAGGTTTTCTTATTCTGGTTGCCGCCAAAGGCGGGACGAAAAGTGCAGCGCTGCATGAGCTGCAGGGTGTTCCCCACCAGAAAAGGCGCGTCGGCATAGCTTAGCAGAAACGCTTCAGGAGGAATATAGCGGTCTTTTTCATGCCCGGTTTCGCCGGGAGGCAGTTTGCTCAGTAAACAATTGTTGGCAATGCATCGCAATAACCGGTGGCTCTCAAGGTCTTCCGCATGGTGGAATGTCATGGGCTGCATGGCCAGTATTTTGTGCTGTAGTTTGTGCCGTGAAGAAAGCCGCAGTTTGCCCAGTTGTTCGGCGCGCACGCCTATCCACTGGTTTGGGCTGAGTTTTTCGGGGAAAGCCTTTTCCTGTGTGCGTTCGAAAGGGAAAATAAAGTGTACGTTTTCCAGCTCCGGAGGCCATGTAGGCAGTTTTTTGCCGGCCAGCCGGTATTGGGACAGGAAGTGGTTCATTTCGGCAAAGCCGGTTTCGTTTTCTGCCAGTGCCACATACAGGCATTTGCCGCCGGTTTCCCCTTCCCGAAAATCAATGCCTGCGCAGGGCTGCAGTTGCGGGTATTGTGCGGCTTCGCGAAAAAAATCGGGGATGCCGCTTACGTTGTTAATGTCAGTAAGGCAAACGGGACAATGTTTTGGACTTCCTTTACCCAGCGAGGTAGCTATCTTTAGCAATATGTCTTTGGGCGAGCGTATTCCGTAACGCAAACTGAAGTATGAATGGCATTGCAAAAACATTTGATAAAAATAATGACAATAGAAAGTCATTAAATATATCGAAAAAGAGTCAAATAATCACAGGTTTGTGATGAGTTTTGAGCATTGGCATTCATCATGCTGTTGTTGCGTAAAATTTGGTATGGGTTTGAAGTGCTGGGGGCTTCTATTCAGAACCCTCGTTATGCCACTCGCCGCGGCTATCTGCACCGCAAAAGTGTATCCTTCTTCATAGACGAGGGCAATACCGATGAATACCAGAAAGAAGTGTATACGTTTGCCCGAAATTTTATTGTGATAAAGGATTGGAAGGTATTCTTGATATGGGCTATGGCTCGGCTTTTAAGCTGCTGGTAAATTTTGAGAATGTACCCAAAGCAGGAGTGGAGCTGACAACAGACTGGTTTAAAAAATAATACCCAAACGAAACCTGGTTTGCCTTCTCTGATAAGGCATGGAAGCAATTTTCGGTACAGAGCTGATTATTTGTGCGGGTGTAATCGAGCATTTGCCCAATCCGGATACTTTTATTGAGGAATTGCTGGAATCCAAGGAAGCAACATATTTTGTTATCAGTACACACGACAGAAACCGTGATACTTCGCCCGGAAAATTTGGCCCGCCCAACAACGAATCGCATTAACGCGAGTGGACATTAGAGGAATTCACATTCTACATGTCAAAACACTTTCACATTGTTCACTATGCTATCAGCAACCATGAACAAAGAACCCAGATGCTGGTGGCGGAGCAGCTTTAATTACTTCTTCTCGTAAACTTTATCTTTTTCGGTTTTTACCACTTTGTCGCCATCGTACAACGTTTTGGCAATGGCAATGCCGGGTGAGGAAACCACTTCATCTCCGGGTTTTAGTCCATCGGTAATTTCGAAGTAGTCCAGGTCCTGCAAGCCGGTTTTCACCTTCACCGATTTCAAAACGCCATTGTTATATAACAATACCCATGTGCCTTTGTCTTCTTTTTTGGGTTCCTCTGTCTGTGTTTTCTTGTTTTTGTCACTCATATCAGATTTTTTGGCAGGGTTTCGGGTAGTGACGGCCGAGATGGGCACACAAAGCACATTGCTTTTTGAAACGGTCTTTATGTCAACAGTGGCGGTCATTCCGGGTCTGAATGGCTGTTTTCTTCCCATTCCCAGATCGGCGTAGCTTTCCGGTAGGATACGCACCTTTACCACAAAATTGGTAACCTGATCGGTTAATAACTGGGTGCTGTTGAATTTAGCGCTGTTGGCAATCTGGGTTACCAGGCCTTTGAAAACCCTGTCGGGGTAGGCATCAACCTTGATATCTGCACTGTCGCCATTTTTGATGCGCACAATATCATTCTCATTCACATTCACTTCCACTTCCATCACATTAAGGTTGCTGATGCGCATGATTTCGGTACCGGCCATTTGCGCAGTACCTACCACGCGTTCGCCTTTTTCGCTGTTCATTTGGGTAACGATACCGCTGGCCGGAGCAAATATGGAGGTTCTGCCCAGGTTTCGTCGACCTTCTTCTAGCCTGGCGGCTGCGCTGGCGGTGGTGTATTTGGCTGCAAGGGCATTCTTCTCGGCAGAAATGGCGTCTGCCTTGGCAACTTCATACTGCACGCGCGCCTGATCCCATTCCTGTTCGCTGATTACCTTTTGTTCGTGAAGCATTTTTTGTCTTTTGTAATTAACCTCTGCCTGAATCAGCGACGCTGCGGCTCTGGCTTTTTGAGCCTCACTGCCGGCCATGCCTGCACGGGCGTTGTCAAGATTGGCATTCAGCTGGCTGATGGTGGTTTCATACAATTCCGGATTAATGCGCAACAACAATTGCCCTTGTCTTACGCTGTCGCTTTCCATTACGGCCATTTCAATAATCTCACCACTCACGTCTGCACTGATTTTTACCTCACTTTCAGGTTGTATTTTTCCGCTCACACTTACTATTTCTGTGATGGTGCGGGTTACGGCTTTGTCCGTACTTACCTGTGTTTCAGACTTTCCGCCCCTGAAAATGGCTATCAGCAGCAACAGCAGCACAACTGACCCAATGGTAATCCAAACGATTTTTTGCTTTTTCATTTTACAGTGTTAAAGGTTTGCCCAGATAAAAATCCAGTACCATTTTTCTGAACATATATTCATACCTAACCGAGGTGAGGTTGTTTCTGGCTGTGGTTTCATTGGTTTGCGCAAGCTGAAGTTCAAAGACATTAGCTTGTCCGGCCTCAAAACGCTTTTTTACAAAATCCATGTTTCTTTTCTGCGCCTCTATGGTCTTGATAGCCGCCTGATAGCGTTCCATGGCTGAACTGTAATTGTTGTAGGCCGAAACCACTTCAGTATATAGATTTTGAACCGCCCGATCTGCGCTCAATTTTGCCCTTACTTCATCAAGGCCGGCCCGCTGCGCGGTATTGCGGGCCTGCAGCTTGCCATAGAAAGGAACAGAAAGGTTAAATCCCAGCGATTGGCCAAAGTTGTCTTTTACCTGCTTGTTGAAATCGGTGGTTTGCAGCACGTATTGAATGTTGGGTGCTTCCACAATTTCGTTGGTTCCCTGCACACGGCCAATGGGTTCAAAGCCAGAAATGGTAGCGGAAACGGATTTTGCATTGCTTGAATATACCGTGCTAAGGTTACCGCCAACCGACAAAACCGGCAGCATACCACCCCTGGCAGACTTGCGGGCGTAAATGGCTGCTTTGTGTCTGAAAACAGCCGCCTGCACATCCGCTCTTCTTTTTACCGCACTGTCGAAGAGTTCTTGCTGCCCTGCCGGGTAGCTTTCCGGTTTATACAGGTTGATTTCTGGACGGATTATATCAAATGCATTTTCTGCAGGCAGTCTCAACAGCATTTTTAGGTTTGTGAGTGCCAGTATTTCCTGATTTGAGGCGTTTGTAAGAGCGGTCTGGTCGTTGGCCTTTTGGGCTTCCAGATTTAGCACCTGCCCTTCATTTACCACCCCGGCATCAAACAATTTGCGGGTTCTTTGCAATTGTAATTCGGTATTTTTCAGGGTCTCATCCGCACTGGCTTTGAGTTCTTTTGTCTGAATAACTTGAAGAAATAGGTTGGCTACATTCAGGGCTGTGTTTTGTTCCATGTTTTTCAAATCGCTTTCGCCGGCAAGCCAAAGGTATTTGCTTTGCTGAATACCGTTGCGGATCTGACCACCTGCATAAAGAAGAACGCTGCTTTGCAGTTGCAGGCTGTTGCTGCTCACGGTAGTTTGTACAAACTGGTTTGTGAAACGGTCAATACTTCTTCCTGACTGGAAAAACTGGCCTGTATTAATATTTGCATCCGGAGTAGCTGCAGCAACGCTGTTTCTCCAGTTTTGCTTGGCCAGTTTTGCTGATACACCGGCAAGTTGAACATCAATATTGTTTTTCAGCGCTTGCTCTATGCATTGCTCCAGGGTCCAAGTTCCGGTTTGGGCAGAAAGTGCCGCAGGTATTAAAAATCCCAGCATTAGGGTTATGACAAAACGCATGCCGCAAAAATACTGATTACTCTGCCATATAACCATTTTTTCAGCCATATAATCGTGGAACGGGTTCAATCGGTGGATAAATAATTTATAATAATGAGTTTTTGGATATAAAAATTTACACAAAGGCCTTAGATTTGCGGCGCATCTGGTTCTCAGGTAACAAATCATTGTTGCAGGAGATGAAAAGGGAACTCCGGTGAAAAACCGGGACTGTACCCGCAGCTGTAACCCCGGCCCGCAAGGGCTTCGGCTTTCTTAGCCACTGTTGATGATACCAATGGGAAGGCGCCGAAACAAACAGGGGGAGTCAGAAGACCTGCCAGGCGCAAAACAAAGAGCTCGCTTTCGGGAAGAAAAGCGCACTGCATTGGGTAACCCCGGTCTATTGCATTTTTCATTTCAGAGGCGGCATTGCAACCATGACAAGCGTCTTATGCTGTATATCGCTTCTGGTTTCCGCGCCCGATACCTTTCCGGCAGCCGATACCATATTTATCCAGGAGAAACGTCTGCAGGTGGCTTCCGTAGGGAAAAATTTACTTCAGTTCGAATCCGGTAGCGGCAACCTGCTCAGTCAGGTTCTGGCTTCTGCCGGGATCAGCATCCGTCAATACGGCCCTTCCGGTATCGGCACGCTCAGTCGCCGCGGTGCTGATCCTTCGCAGCTGCAAATTTTGTGGAATGGCATTGTGCTCAACAATCCCATGCTGGGCATGACAGACCTGAGTTTGCTACAGAATGACGCACAATCCCGCATTGTCCTTACCGAAGGCGGCAGCGGCTCATTTTATGGCAGTGGCAGTGTTGGTGGAACCTTGTCTATGCAGCACATTCAGCCCGAAAAGACAGGCGAATCGCTGACGTCATCTTTTACAATGGGAAGCTTTGGCCGCCTGCAGGCAAACGCAGATTGCCGGATTAAAAGCAGAAAAAACTTCTTCATTTGGGACAATCAGTGGCTCAATGTGAAAAATCATTTTCCCTATAAAATTGAAAATGCATCCGGTGCCACTATGCAGTATGCTGAAAGGGAGCAGCGCAGAAGCCGTATTTCTTCCGGTTTTCATTACAAGAAATGGGATTTAGCCTTGCATGCCGAGTGGCAAAAAGGAGAACGCGGCCTGGGAACATCCGCCGGTGGAACTACTTCGTTGGGCTGGCAGGCCGATGAAAACAAGCGGTTGGCGCTGCTTGCCAATTATCAGTCATCCAAAGTAAAATGGGTGCAAAGGCTGGGTTTTATCCAGGATAATTTTGTTTTTCAGCCAATGGCAGGCCAATACAAAGACAGCAGCCGTTCTCAGAGCCTACAGTATCAGCAGGAATGGCATTTTACAGTCGGTAGCTGGAATGTGATTGCCGGAGCTGATTTGTGGCAAGTGTCAGGAAAAACGCGGGCATATATCAGACAGGCGCAACAGTTGTTTCCCGCGCAGTTTCTCTCACTGTTTAAACAAAACAAAAAATACCGCATATCAGCCAGCAGCCGCTGGGAGTGGCACGAGCAGATTTCAGTAAATGCCGTTTCGGGTGAATACGCACTTGGTAAGGTTGTTAATCTGAAAAGCAGTGTTAGCAGCAGTTTCAGACGCCCAACCCTCAACGACCAATATTGGAGTTCGGGCGGGAATACAAACCTGAAGCCCGAAAAAGGCGGGAATGCAGAAGTTGGTTTTACTGCCAAATGGATTCAAGGCAATGTGAAGGCGGAAATGTCTGCAACCTTGTGGGCGCGGCACCTCAACAATCCCATCGTATGGCTGCCGGAAAACAATATCTGGATGGCCTTCAATATGCAGCGCGGCGATTATTATGGAACCCAGTTTTCTGCTGTTCTTTCCGGCTTGATTGGGCAAACCCAATGGCAATGGCGTTCCTCTGCTGAATGGTGCCGGGCCGATATATTGAAAAACGAATTGCAATTCAAGGCACTTTTTGTGCCTGCTTTTTCAGGCGCAAGTTTCTTGAAAATTCAACGTAAGAAATGGTTTTTGAATACTGGATGTAATTGGCAGAGTATGCGCTATACAAGCACAGATAATTTGTCGTCATTGCCCGGTTATGCGCTGTTTAGTATTCAAACAGGAAAAGAGATGCGTTTCAAGCAACACAATCTTTCGCTGTCCGCAGGGGCTGATAATATTTTTAACCAAAGCTATGAAGTAATGCCGGGAAGGCCAATGCCCCTCCGCAGTTTCTGGCTGAGAGCAATCTTTCAACTTACACATAAAAATCCATAAAAATGAATTATTTAAAGAAAATCACATTCATCACTTTTTTATCCGTCACATCAATGGCGCAAGCCCAAATATCTGAAGGATTTGAAAATGCAGCCCTTGACACAGTAATGCTTTTAAACGGTAGTGATGGCTTGCACTTGCACTATTTTAAAAACGGCGAAATGAGCTTTCCCGTAAACTGGGACACCACTTATAAATACTGGGCCAGTGGCTGGGCTTTATCAAAAATAATTAACAACAAGGTGGAACCTGCTAATTATGCCGAACATTTGTATAGTTCTGCTGCAGGTTTTGGTGTGGAAAATGGCAAAGGTAAAGCTTTTATGGTTGGGCAAAGTGGTAGTTTTTTTTATCTACAAAGAAAAAACGAGGGTGATTTTCCGATGAAAGGTTTTTACGTGAGTAATTCTACCTATGCCTATAACAGCATGAAGTTTGGCGATATGTTTGCCAAGAAATTTGGTGGTGCAAACGGCAATGATGAAGACTCGTTCATACTTGTTATTCGCTGTTACAAAAAGAGCAAATCGGTAGATAGCCAGCGGGTAGTGCTGGCCGATTTTCGTTTCTCCGATTCCAGTAAAGATTACATTTTGAATCAGTGGAAATTTGTGAACGTAAAAGACGCTTACACAGACAGCATTGCTTTTGAGCTGCTAAGTTCCGATGTGGGCCAGTGGGGTATGAATACGCCTGCCTTTTTTACGCTCGATGGCGTGGAATTCTACGGAATGAATTCTGTAACAAACACACATTTAAGTTGCAGTATTTATCCCGTCCCAGTGAGTGAGGTCTTGAATATCAAAGCAGATTATCCGCTGATTTCTTTGAAAATATTAGATTATTTAGGTGGGGTGAAAAGTGTTGGTAGCCTAAACTACAAAACAGGCACTATTGAGGTAAGTCAATTGCCACAGGGATATTACATTGTGCAGGTGCAAACCACAGCTGGCATGTATTCCCGCGCTATACAGGTAGTAAGATAATGCGTTTTTTAACGTTAGTGTTGTTGGTGATGGTTTCTCTTTCCGCCTGCCGGAAAGAGAAACCGCCGCCTGAAACCGTTAATACCGGTTCCGGTGCCGTGCTGGTCCTGAACGAGGGAAATTTTATGTGGGCCAATGCCTCGATTGATCTGTATAACATGGATTCCGGCGAACTGCAGTCAGATGTTTTTAAAACCATTAACCAAAAGCCGCTGGGTGATGTGTTACAAAGCGGAAATATCATCAATGGAGATGTGTGGTTGGTTGTCAATAATTCAGGAAAAATTGTGGTACTGGACAGCCAAACGCTGAAAGAAAAATACAGCATCACCGACCTGGGTTCTCCGAGGTATGCCATGAAGGCCGGCTACAACGTGTGGATTACCGATTTGTATTCCGGGAAAATTCAGATTCGCGATTTGACTGGTAAACAGTTAATTAAACAGATATACACGGGTGTTTGGACTGAACAGATGGTGGCTGATGGTCATTATGTGTGGGTAGCTTGCTATGACGGCTGGCTTAGAAAATACGACGCAAAAAACTTTGGTATTGCCGACAGCAACTATGTTGGAAAAGGCCTTCGCTGGATTGTGTCCGATAGAAAGAATAACATTTGGGCGCTGGCCTCCTTTAATGATAGCGGCTACAGCCGGCTACAGCAGTGGACTGCAGAAGGTAAAAGGCTGAAAAGCTTTACCATGCCGCTTTCCGGTTATGCTTCATCACTATGTATGAATCCGGGCAAGGATAGCCTGTATTACCTTGCAAACGGGGTATACAGCCTGCCCGTGAGTGATTTACAACTGCCTGTTAAACCCATATTTTCAAAACCCGGATCCAACTTCTATACCGTTGCCTGTCATCCCCGCAGAAATGTACTTTTCATCTGCGACGCCGCCGATTACGTGTCTAAAGGCAAGGTTTTTATCATTGGACCTGCAGGTAACGACATCCGGTCATTTACAGCAGGTATCATTCCGTCCGGTTTTGTGTTTTACTGAACAAACCACATACTCGGTGCGAAATATGTAACTTTGGAGCTTTATCCAATTTGGATAGAAAACAGAGAACATGTCTGTGAACAAAACCCTGGTTAAACGTATTGACCTGCTGGTGCTCAAATCTTACATCGGGCCCTTTCTGGTAACGTTTGTTCTGAGTATGTTCCTGTTTTTGATGCAGTTCTTGTGGAAATACATTGATGAGCTGGTAGGGAAAGGAATTGAACCGCTGATCCTTATGAAACTTATTTTCTATTCATTGGCTGATCTGGTTCCTATGGCATTGCCTTTGACAGTAATGGTAGCCGGATTGATGACCTTTGGAAATCTCAGTGAAAGTTTCGAACTGGTGGCACTCAAAGCCAATGGCATTTCACTTTTCAGAATTCTACGTCCTGTGTTTTTGCTGATGCTGGGCCTTGCCATGCTGAATTTCTTTTTCATGAATATTGTAATCCCCAAGGCCAATTTGGAAGCGAAGGCACTACTGTGGGATTTGAGACAGAAAAAGCCGGCCTTCAATATTCAGGAAGGTGTCTTCTATCAGCAGATTGACGGCTTTTCCATGCGAGTTGGTAAAAAGCATGCCGATAATGAAGGTGTGGAGGATGTGCTCATTTATGAATACAAAGGCGATGAAAGCAAGAGGCTCAATGTAATCAGGGCTGAAAAAGGCAGTATGGTACTTTCCCCGGATAAAAGAACCTTGTTTTTTACCCTTTACAATGGTGTTAGGTATGATGAGATGACCAAAAATCCGGATTATTCCCGAACGGCACCATTTAATCAGATGCGGTTCGAAAAACAAAAAATGACTATTGACCTAAGCAGCCTGGATCTTAAATTTACAGAAAGGGATGCTTACAAGGGTGATTACAGGCTAATGAATATAAGGGAGCTGGGTTGTGAGCTTGATACAGCAGAGCAGAAGATTCAAAAGCAAAAAAATGAGAATGCAGGTTTTCTTGCCAGATACATTCATCTGCCAGGAATATTTGGAAATAAACCAAGACCGGAGCTAAACAGAAGCAGACCCTCAAAAATACGCCTTATCATGCCGCGGCATGAAGAAAAACAGGCAGGAAAGCAGGGTAATATAATAGCCGGTGCGATTAACAGTGCCAGGGGTTTCAAAGGCACACTCGACGGACTTGTTACCGGACTAAAATATGAAGAAGAACAACTTGCACCCTACAGGGTTGAGTGGCATAAGAAGTTTACATTGTCCGTATTGCTAATCATGCTATTTCTGATTTCGGCGCCGCTGGGAGCCATTATTCGCAAGGGAGGAATAGGTATGCCGCTTGTAATTAGTGTTTTGTTGTTTGTACTTTTCTATGCCATAAATCTGGTGGGTGAAAAAATAGGTAAGGAGGGCGTTTTGCCCATCTGGGCCGGCATGTGGATGAGCAGCGCCATTTTGTTTCCTGTCGGCATTTATATAACAATAAAAGCGGCTTCAGACAGTGTTATCTTAAGTCTGGAAGCATACCAGAAATTCTTTAACAGGCTGTTTTGGGTAACCGCTAAAAACGAGAACGGACAAGAAGATAGTACTGCCAAAAAAGAATTGCGGTTGCTGGCATTTCTCAAACGAAACAAATCATGAAGATTCTCGTGGTGGGCAGTCGCATTCCCTGGCCATTGCATGATGGTGGGGCCATTGCCACATATCAGATTTTAAAAGGGCTGTCGGAACAGGGAGTTGAAGTTGTCTATTTTAGCTTCAATACAGTAAAACATTTTGTTGATCAGGAAACCATTGAACAACATTTCACTTTTTGCAGGGTAATCGATGTGCCGTTAAATGCCAATCCTACTTTATTTGGGGCCCTGCTTGCTCTTTTAGGAGGTAAAAATTACAATATTTCCAGATTTGAAAATGATGAAGCCATTAAACAGATTGCCGAATTGCTTGGCCGGGAAAAATTTGATTTGGTGCAGCTGGAAGGATTGTACGCCAGCCCCTTTCTGGATGTTGTAAAAAAGGCAGGAATATCTGTGACGCTGAGGCCGCACAATGCTGAGTTTCAAATTTGGGAGCGTCTCGCTGAAAAGACTCAAAATCCTATGAAAAGATGGTATCTTAACTTGCTGGCATCTCAGCTCAAACGCCACGAAACTGCTGTGCTGAAAAACGTTGATGCCATAGTTCCCATCACAAAGACGGATATGGAGTTGTTTGCAGGACTTGCACTCGGCAAACCGATGTTCCTTTTGCCCGTTGGTCAAAACAAACAACCTGAATACAAAACAGAATTTAGAGCGAATACTTTTTTTCACCTGGGAAGCATGGAGTGGATGCCCAACGTAGAGGCTGTAAAATGGCTGATAAATGAGGTCTGGCCGCTGGTGAAAAAACAATTACCGCAAGCGGAATTACACCTGGCCGGAAAAGGGATGCGGAAAAATGATGTACGCTTTTTGGGAGATGGTATTACGGTTCATGGAGAAATTGACAATGCGCAGAATTTCATGCAAACCCACGGAGTTATGCTGGTGCCGGTTTTTGCTGCTGGAGGCATACGTGTAAAAATTCTGGAGGCTTTCAGCGCGGGTGTACCGGTTATCAGCACTTCTATCGGTGTGCAGGGTATTCCGGCTTCCAATGAGGTTGAATTGCTGATTGCAGACACCCCTGAAGCTTTCGCGGCTTCAATGATTCGTTTGCACTCTGTATCCAAACTTGGGACAGAACTGTTGCAAAACGCTCTAATGCTGATAGAGAATCACTTTGAAGCCGGTACACTGATATCCGGATTGATCTCGTTTTATGATGACCTCAATTCCGGTAAATGAAGATACATAATTTTACCGAAATTTGCAAATTAAGGTGCGTTACCTGATAATTTTAACAATAGCCCTGAGCCTGGCTGCCTG
>VGGQ01000044.1 GCA_016868535.1 Bacteroidota bacterium
TGTCATTTTTTTGTTTGAACTTGCACTTCACACTCATCTATAAAAACGCCTATTGTAATCAAGCTTTACTCCTTAAACCGCTTTATTAAGTCTAACACTAAACACAAAAGGAGGAAGCCATGCAAAAACCCGCTATTTCAGACGGCGCGTTGTTAAAAGTTTATCTAGAAGGCAATGAATCAGCTTTAGAGACGCTCATCAAAAGGCACAAATCACGCATTTTCACAAGTATCTATCTCCTGGTGAGCGATCGTTACCTGGCGGAAGATATTTTCCAGGAAACTTTTATAAAGATTATCCAGTGTTTAAGAACCGGAAAATACAGAGACGAAGACAAGTTTTTGCCCTGGGCCCTTCGCATTGCCCGAAATCTGAGCATTGACAGCATCAGACAGAGAGGCCGTATGCCCGGCATTGTTACTGACAGCGAAGGAAATGATATATTTGCTTACATTGATATAAAAGAAGACAGCCGCGAACAGATTGTGATAGAGCGTGAAGAATACGCATCCTTGCATAGATTTATCAATCAGTTGCCTGCCGAACAAAAAGAAGTGCTCGTTTTGAGGCATTATGCCGACCTGAGTTTCAAGGAAATTGCTGAAATGACGGGCAATAACATCAACACCTGCATCGGTCGTATGCATTATGCGCTCATTAACCTAAGAAAAATGATGCAAAAATCTTCCGTTGAGATAAAATAATTGTTTCATGTTTTGCGTTATAGCAACATTGAAATGCCTATGACACAAAATACTACTCAGGAACATTTAATTTTACTGGCCTACGGAGAACTAAACGATGAAGAACGTAAAATGGCCGAAAGTGCCATGGCAGGCAACCCTGAATTGCGAAACTTCTATCAATCGGTACTGCAATCCAAACAGCTTTTGAATACCATTAAGGAGAACCCGCACCCTACCACGCTGTCCATTATCAGCGAACACTCCCACGACAGCCACACTGAAGCTGTTTAAAACTTTTTACTCAAAGACATCAGAAGTGGTTTTCAGAAAATCATTTTTTGGTTAGGTTTGCGCTTACGATTAAACGTGAGACATTTTAATTTCTTATTGATCTTTACATTGCTGTTTTTTGCATCCTGCGGCAATGTAAAAATTATAGAACGCGGCCCGGGTGCACTAAGTATGTTTGGCACAGCGTCAAAAAGTTTCTCTGGGAACAAAACCAATCCAACCAATAAAAAGGATTTCTTTGAACTAGAAACAAGGAATACTATCTCTGAAAGTACTTCTTCAATGGGAAATGCATTTCCTGCAGCATCACCCATAATGAAATTCAAACCAACAGGAAAACAATTTTCTGAACTGCATAAAGCTCTAAGATTCGTAAAAAAAAATAAATCTGTTCGCCACCAAATTGCAGTTAGCAAAGGCAAAGACAACCCCGACGAAGGCAGTCTGCGGTGGTTCGTTTATCTGGCATTGTGTTTCATTATACCTCCGCTGGCTTATTACCTAATAAAAAGAAGTACAGACACTTGGTTCTGGATTTGCTTCCTGTGTTACCTGCTGACGCTGACTTTTTTTAATGGTTTCCGCTTTGCTATCATTGGCCTGTTGAGCGTAGTAATCGCACTCCTAACACTTTTTCGAATCGACATCTAAACCCTTCGAATCTTGACAACACAATACCTATCCGCAGTTCCTAAACTGGATCTCGCTGAATTCACCCACGGCAATGACAGCCAAAAATTGCAATTTGTATTTGCACTCGGAAAAGCCTTTGAAGACATTGGCTTTGTGGCTATAAGAAACCACGGGGTTACCAATGATCTTCTCAAAGAATTGTATAAACAAGTTCAGGGATTTTTTGAATTACCGGTAGAAACCAAACTTCAATATGATGATTCCGATGGCGGCGGACAGCGCGGCTATACGGGTTTTGGCAAGGAACATGCAAAAAATTCCAATGCCGGCGACTTAAAGGAATTCTGGCATTTTGGTCAATGGGTGGAAGATGGAGATTCGCTAAAAAACTATTATCCACTCAATAAATACGTTAATGAAATTCCTGCATTCAACATTGTTGGCAAGGATATGTACAGAGCACTTGAAGCTACCGGCATACATATGCTCAGGGCTATTGCGTTGTATCTGAATCAGCCTGAAAATTATTTTGATGATAAGGTACACAATGGAAACAGCATTTTACGCCCCATTCATTATCCCCCTATCAACACCGAACCCAATGGCTCTATCAGGGCAGGCGAACACGAGGATATTAATCTCATTACACTTCTTGTAGGCGCCAGCGCCGATGGACTTGAGGTATTAAGCAGACAGGGCGTCTATGTGGGAGTAACCGAGGTAGAAGATCATATCATCGTAAATGTTGGTGATATGCTGCAACGCTTAACCAATGACAGATTGCGCAGCACAACACACAGGGTAGTAAATCCGTCTCGCGAACAATGGCACCTTCCCCGCTATTCAATACCATTTTTCATGCATCCCCGCCCGGAGGTTTCACTGGCTTGCCTGAAAAGCTGCATCGGTGAAGACAACCCAAAAAAGTATGAAGACTGCACTTCCATTGAGTTTCTGCACGAGCGTCTGCGCGAAATTGGTTTGATGAAATAATAGGTTATTTGACCAGCACTTCTAGAACCCATCTTTTTTTGTTGCATTTACAGTAAGGGCGAATGCTCCTTCTAGTATCTGACTGATTTACAACCAATCGGACATTGTCATTGTATGTTTTCAGATTTCAGCTCTAGCCACATTAATTGTTTTGGCTGAAACTTCATGTAATTATGTCATACAGGCAACTGTAAAACGGAGAGTGCCTTTGAGCGGATGCTCCAGTAAATAGAGTCCTAAGTGCAGTGCCGATCAGATGCCGGAAATCAGTCCAATAAATAAATCAATGATTACAGAAACAGGTTTTTCAATTCCTGAGCTTCTTCGGGCTTCATCTTTCCTGCCAATATCAGCCTGACCTGTCTTCTGCGCAAAGCCCCCTCATACTTCTTCTGCTCTTCATCGGTTTCTGGTTTTAACTCAGGTACAGGAGAAGGTTTATTGCGGCTGTTGAGTGCTACAAAAGTGTAATATGCCTCATTGCATCGTATTTTTTCACCTTTGGGAATATTCTGGGCAAATACCTCAATATATACTTCCATGGAAGTATTGAATGCGCGGGTAACCCAAGCCTGCAGGGTCACGACATCTCCCAGACGAATGCTCTCTTTAAATGAAACACTATCAACCGAAGCGGTGACCACAATGTTGTTGCTGTGTTTCTGTGCGGAAATGGCAGCACAAATATCCATCCAGTGCAGTAAGCGCCCTCCCATCAGGTTTCCCAGTGTATTGGTATCGTTGGGCAATACGATTTCATTCATTATGGTGTAGGAATCCTGCGAAGTTTTGCTGTTTTTATCTGTCATACGGACAAATTTAGTAAGATTATTCTGGTAATAAAAAAAGAGACACCATCCGATGTCCCTTGGATTTGTTTTCGTTTTCTTTAATTAAGCCAGTGCCTGAACTACTGAAACTTTGCTGCGGCCTTCGCTGGTTTTGCGGAACTGAACCACACCATCGGTAAGAGCAAACAGGGTATGGTCTTTGCCGATACCAACGTTCACATCGGGGTGATGTTTGGTGCCACGCTGACGAACAATGATGTTGCCTGCTTTAACTAACTGTCCGCCGTAAATTTTAACGCCCAAACGTTTGCTGTGCGACTCCCGGCCGTTCTTACTACTACCTACACCTTTTTTATGTGCCATGATGATTAATTTTCTTCCGTTTTTACGGCTTTTTCTGACTTGGTTTTAATACTCGTAATTTTGATGTGGGTCAAATCCTGACGGTGACCGTTTCTTACAGCGTAGCCCTTACGGCGCTTCTTTTTGAATACCACCACTTTTTCACTACGTCCGTGTTTTTCGACAGTAGCCGATACCACAGCACCTTTAATGGTGGGGTCTCCTACTTTGGCTTTTCCTTTGTCGCTGATCATCAGCACTTTATCAAAAGTAAGTTTATCCCCTTCACTGGCGGTGATGTGGTTTACAATCAGGTATTTGTTTTCTTCTACCCTGTACTGCCTCCCGGCTATTTCTACAATGGCGTACATGACTTAATTCTATAGTTTTTCCTTCAAAAGGGCTGCAAATGTAGCAAATTGTTAGATGATTTACAATAGTGCCAAATTATTTTAATCGATGATTGGGTTGTTTGGTAGGGCAATAAACCAGCAAAGAAGGCGGTAATCCGGAGGATATTGTTTCCAAAAATAGTCACAAAGCCCTTAAAAATACAATTTCTAACCACATAGTGTCAATAACTCACGAAAAACTCGTCTCCAAAGCTCATCTATATTTGCCTGTAATCTTATGCAAAAACAGTTATTAACCGTATTGTCAGGTGTATGTTTATTTACCCTGCATGCGCAAACCTCACCGGGTTTTGATGAAGGAACGACTGTATCCGCAGCATTTAAGCCACGTTTATTGTCTGCCAGCAAGCTTCTCATAGAACCGCAGATTCCCCGGGCCGGCAAATATCCGTTTGACATCAGTTACATGCCTCAGGATTTCAAATGGAATACGCGCAAAATTACACGCATAATGCCACCGGTAAAGCACTTTGAGCCCGGCCTGGATACGATTTACAACCCAAACTATGCCCGTATGGGAGGCGGCAATTATGGCCATAAGCTAATGGAATTGTACGTAGGAAGCCGTGCTGCTGATAAATGGGCTTATCATACTTCGTTCCAGCATCTGAGCGCAGACGCAGAAAAAACATATCAGGATTTCAGCACCAATCGCGCCTATTTGGGCGGATCCCGTTTCTACAAGCGCAGCAGTATGGATTTACGCCTTAACTACACCAGAGACATGAATCGTTTTTTTGCCAAAGATACTTTTTATGAAAAAGATGCTGCTTTGATAAAGAAAGCAGGACAAAATCTGGGATTTAACGTGCTCTACGATATGAAAAGAGATGGTAAAAAAACGGGATTAGGGTTTGGTTTTATGTTTAACAATTTTCACAACAACCTAAGCCAGAGTGAAACTGAATATGCAGCCAAGATGGGCTGGGACGCCGGCATAAAAAATATAGGTACCAAAGGATGGGTCGAATTTACAAGCCTTCAGTTCAGACAAAACTATAGTACCCGACAACAATATTTTGTTGATGCAACACCCCGGGTTAGCATGAGAATCACAGAAACTGGCGTTGACTTTACAGGAGGATTGAATATGACCTGGGTTTTCACAGATTTCTCATCACCACTGTTTTACCTAAACCCGGTAATTATTGCCGAGAAAAAGCTAGAAGGTTTAAAAATGAAAATGTACGGAGGCATTGATGGTGGTCTCAGAAAAAACTCTATTCGCAGGTATTTTGAAATGGTTCCCTTTACCTACGACAGCATTCAGATAACAAATTCATATGACCAGCTGAAGGTATACGCCGGTCTGAAAGGAAGTATTACAAACAACTCGCAATTTATTGTTGAATTTGGAAATAACACATCATCAAAGATGCCACTGGTAGTTACCAACAATGACAGCATAAAAAGCCTTCAGATTGTTTATGACAACATCAGTAATCTTTATTTTGCTGCCGATTTGCGATTTTCGGTGGGAGAAAAAGTGCGGGTAGGCGCAAACTGCAAGTTCAATAATTACAATACCAACGATCAATTGCAGGCATGGCACCTGCCGTCGCTAACCTATGCACTGTCGGGCCAGTACTGCATCAATAAAAATCTCATTACTCAAATTGGTTTGGATGGAATGAGCCGCAGGTACAACACCATTCAGTACACCGGTCAGCAACTTGAACTGAAAGGCTACTTGGATATTCATCTTAGATTGGATTACAAAGTAAAAAACATGATTCGGATCTGGATACAGGGCAGCAACCTGCTGAACCAAAAATACCAGCAATGGTCCGGATACAATAATTTTGGCCTTACCATAATGGGTGGAATTTCTGCCGGATTTTGATTTTTGACCTAACGCTTGTATGTTTGTACAAATGACCGATTTACAGAGGCTTGAAAATGCTGTTACCGAATTACTGAGTGCACATGAGTGCGTGGTCATTCCCAATCTGGGTGCGTTTCTCTTAAGGTCATTCCCCGCTTCTGCCAATGTTTTCAGCGGAGAAATAAAACCTTCAGGCCAAACATTATTCTTTAATTCTGCTATCATCAGCGATGATGGTTTACTGCATACCCACTGGCGTTATAAAACCGGCTGCGACTACGCAACGGCCCAGAGAGCAATTCAGCAGCTGGTGGAGTCCTTCTCAGAAAAATTTAAATCCAACAGAAGCATAGCCCTAGGCAAGCTGGGAAACTTCTTTTTACACAGTGACGGCAAATTGTTGTTTTTGCCCGCTTCTCCCCTAAATCTGAGCAAGGATTCATTTGGCCTATCGCCTTTATCGCTTAGAGAATTATTTAACTCAGGTTCCGTTTCAGCTTTAATAACAGGTTCGCCGGCAGCAGACAAGATTGATACGGCAAAGGTACATGAATACGGAGAAGCAGAGGTTGTTGAATTGAAAATCAACCGCCAGAAATCAAGAGGATTTATATGGAAAGTTGCTGCATCGATCTGTATTATAAGTCTTTCTGCAGCTGCTGTTTACTTTGGTAAGATTGACAATAACGGTAAGCAACGCGTACAAATGGCATCCCAGATACCACCAACCGTTGTTGAAGAAAAACATGCTGAATCCAATAAAAAACAAGCCGTTTTCGTTTCCCTTTTAACACCGGAAGATATGAATAAGGGAATGGAAAATATCAAAAACGGAGAAGGCAATGTTTTTATCTGCGGAAGCTCCTATATGAGTCCATTACTGGCTGAAATCGAATGCAATACCTGGAAAAAGTCCGGTATTCCTGCCGTGATAGGAAAAAAGAGAGGCAGTTCGCTGATAAAAGTAGTTATTGGTCGCTTTGAAAGTGAGAAAGCTGCAAGCCTTTATCTCGAAGAAATACCCGTAAACTCCGGTTTTCATGCCGGTCTGCTTATCACAAAGCTGCAATTTCAATAATCATGTCACATTACATTATTGAAGAGAAACTGGACAGCAGCCCGGCTGAGAAATTTAAAAGTGCGCTTCTGTCTCTTTTGATTTCTGCCGCACTTATAGGTTTGCTTTGGTTTATGCATATTAGCATACCTCACCCACCATTTGAAGTTAAGGAAGGTGTGCTTGAACTGGATATGGGTGTTGTAGATGGCGGTTTTGGTAATCCCAATGATGGAGGTCCCTCACAAACACCGCCAGCCAAAGGTGATAATGGAGGACAAGCCGGCGGAAACCCGGTTCAGAGTGGTGGTGAGGGAAAACTTGTTACCAGTGATGGTGAAAACAACATAACCCTTCCGCCTATTGATCCTCCTAAAACAGGAGATCAGCTCGATCCCAACCTTGCAAAAAGATTGCTAACCGGCAAAAGAACAGGAGGATCTCAGGATGGTACGCCAAACGGCTGGAAGGACGGTAAAGGCAGAACTGGTATGGGTGGAGGTGAAAATACAGGCGGTGTTAAAGGTGATAACACCGGCAATCAACCCGGTAACAGAGGCAAAAGCTTAATCAGTGCACGATTTACGAATTTTAAATTAATTTCAGATGTAGAGCAGGTGCAAGCCCAGGGGACCGGCACTATTGTTTTTGAAGTGAAGGTAGATTGCTATGGCAATTTTAAAATTTTGGGTGGTGAAGCGGCCGGAGCTACCTATAACGGCGGCGATGCAAAAGCGGTGTTTATAACTGTTTTATCAAGATCAACCTTCAAAAAAACCGGAGAGAACTGCCCTGAAACAGGAAAAGTTTCTGTTACCATTCGCCCCAGCCTTTAACAGCATGCCAACCTACGAGGAAACACTGGAATTTCTGTATTCCAGACTGCCTGTTTTTCAACATATCGGTGCTGCTGCTTATAAGGCAGACCTCAACAATACCATCGCATTATGCGATGCGCTGGAAAATCCTCAAAACAACTTTAAATGTATTCATGTGGGTGGCACAAATGGTAAAGGTTCTGTAAGCTCCATACTGGCTGCCATTTTTACCAAACATGGTTATAAAACCGGACTTCACACCTCCCCACACCTTCTAGATTTCAGAGAGAGAATTAGAATCAACGGACATATGATTCCCAAAGAATTTGTGGTTCAATTCGCAGAATCCATGAAACCTTTGATTGAAGCTATTTCTCCGTCATTTTTTGAATTAACTGTTGGGATGGCATTTGATTTTTTCAAAAAATCTGAGGTAGATATTGCGATAATAGAAGTGGGCATGGGAGGAAGACTGGATAGCACCAATGTGATTTCACCTGAACTAAGTATAATTACCAATATTGGTTGGGATCACATGGAATTTTTGGGCGATACTTTACAAAAAATAGCCGAGGAAAAGGCAGGTATAATAAAAAACAGTACACCCGTAGTAATAGGTGAAGTTTTACCAGATAGCCTTTCTGTTTTTGAAAAAACTGCTGCCGGTAAGTCTGCTACAATGACAATAGGCGTTGCAGCTCCTGCCAGCTGGGTAGAAAAATGCGCCCTAAAAGGAGATTATCAGAAAAAAAACCTGGGAACGGTAAAAGCTGCCATAACTGCACTGGAATTGCAGGGTTATCACTTTTCAGAACGTCTTATACTGGAAGCTTTACAGGAGGTAATATCTTTAACAGGGCTGAAAGGACGATGGGAAGTATTGCATGAAAATCCTCAAATCATAGCCGACACAGCGCACAACCCGGATGGATTGAGGGAAACAATGGCCCAGGTGAGAAAAGGTTTGAAAGGCAAACTGCATATCGTTCTTGGCGTAGTTAAGGAAAAAGATCTTGCCAAAATTCTATCACTCCTTCCCCCTTCAGCAAACTACTATTTTTGCAAGCCCAATATATTCAGAGGACTAGATGCTGAAATTTTGGCTAGGGAAGCATTCCAGCACGGCTTAAAAGGAGAATTTCACGATAGTGTCGATAAAGCTTTTACGGCTGCCAAAAGCAGGGCTTCCAAAAATGACACCATCTATATTGGTGGCAGTACGTTTGTGGTAGCCGAAGTATTATAAACTCCAGTAGTCCAGTGCAGGCCGGCTTTCGGGTTTTCTGAACAAAGCTTTTATATCATAAAAGAATCCATCTTGTGTAGCATACTGTTCAAACCATGAAGCAGGAAGATCTTTATACTGATTGTGCGAAACAGCCAGTATAATACCATCATATTTTCCGCAAGGTTCTGAGGCCAGTCCGAAACCGTATTCGTAAGTCAGTTCTTCAGAACTAGCATAGGGATCTACCACATCCACATTAACGGAATAGGATATCAGCTCATTTACCAAATCCACAATTTTACTGTTGCGGATATCAGCCACATTTTCCTTGAATGTTGCGCCCATGATGAGAATGCGACAATCCTTCACCGCTTTGCCCTCTGCATTGAATTTCTTAATGGCTTTTTGGGCAATATCAGCAGGCATATTGTCATTGGTGAAGCGGCCTGCAGCAATGACTTTTGGTTGTAACCCCATTGCTTCGGCTTTATGCAGCAAATAGTATGGATCTACACCAATACAGTGTCCGCCAACCAGGCCGGGCTGATAGCGATGAAAATTCCATTTGGTTGCAGCTGCATCGATAACATCGTGGGTGCTGATGCCAATTTTATTAAAGATCATGGAAAGCTCATTCATCAGCGAAATATTGACATCGCGCTGGATGTTTTCGATTATTTTCGCAGCCTCTGCAACTTTAATAGACGCCGCTTCGTAAACGCCGGCTGTTATAATGCTGGCATACAGTTTCGACACATTTTGCAACGCTTCTTCATCGCTGCCACTCACGATTTTCAGGATTTTGGTAAGCGTACGTTCTTTATCACCCGGATTGATACGCTCCGGAGAATATCCCACTTTGAAATCGGAACCCATTTTCAAGCCACTGTGTTGCTCTATTACAGGCACACAGTCTTCTTCGGTACAGCCCGGATATGTAGTGCTTTCATAGATTACATAATCACCTTTGCTGATGGCATTACCCACGGCAGTGCTTGCACTCATAAGGGGCTTTAACTCCGGTTCGTTGGATTCATTGATAGGTGTAGGTACCGCAACGATGTATACACCGCATGCCTTTATATCATCGGCATTGGATGTGAAAACAATATTTTTGCCTACAAATTCACTTGTCTCTATTTCTTTACTGGGATCAATGTTTTGCTGCATAAGGGCTATACGCTCCTGATTAATATCAAATCCTACCACCCTGAATTTACGGGCAAACTCGAGTGCTATGGGAAGACCCACATAGCCAAGGCCTATGACGCAGATGCTTTTTTGGCCTGAAGAAACCTGATTGAACATAAAATGATTACAAAATTAAAGATATGACTGATTACTGCTGATAATTATTTTACATCTCCCATGAGTTTTTTTACCCAGGGCGAAATGGCAATAACCAGAATGCCGGCAACGATAGCATACAAAGCAAACTGCTGATAACCTGCCGAATATATTTCCAATTTCTGAACCGCTGTTGCGTTTTCATCGGGTGATATACCAGCACCAAATAAACCCGCAATGTATTGACCATATGCACTTGCCAGAAACCACATTCCCATCATAAAACCTTGTAAACGTGTGGTAGCCAGTTTTGTCATCAGGGACAATCCAATGGGAGAAAGTGCAATTTCACCAAGGGTTACAACCAAATAACCCATAATAAAAATATCCCCGGAGGCAATCCCACTGCTGGCAAACATTCTGTTTACACCGAAAATATAAAAAGCCATTCCTAACAAAAGAAAACCCAAACCAAATTTCACAACACTGTTTGGCTCTATTTTCCTTTTATGCATCCAAATCCAAAGCAAGCCAACCAATGGAGCGAGGGCAATCACAAACATGGAATTGGCAGAATTATTTACAATATTGGGATCAACTTTCAATGAACCTCTGTCGAGGTGTTCTGCAGCATACAGGCTTAATGACCCTCCGGCCTGTTCGAAGATGGCCCAGAAAAAAGATGAAAAAATGATAAAAACCAGTGCGGCCAATAGTTTCATATTATCGGGTTTTTGCAGTTTGGTCATCTCATATCCCAGATACAGCAAACTAAAGGGGCCTATAAAATACATAAACCAATCGGTATACTGCGTATTGGATACCATGTTGATAATAATGGGTATACAGGCAAGCACACCAATGTATACTGCGTAGGAATACCATCTCTTGCCCGGCTCGTTATCTTCATCTATGGGAACATTGCCGATAGGACCAAGCGTTCTGCGGGCAAATGAGAAAATAATCAGACTGATGAACATGGCAACGGCAACCAGTCCGAAAGCCACATTCCAGCGCAAGTGCTCGGGGATAAAACCGCTTAGAATTTCTCCCTTGCCAACTCCAATCATCAATATCCCCCCAAAAAAGGCTCCTATATTGATTCCCGAATAGAAAAGAGAAAAACCTGCATCTCTCCGGTTGTCGTCGCTGCGATATAGCTGGCCAACCATAGATGATATATTGGGCTTAAAAAATCCTGTCCCAACAATCAGGAATGCAATTCCCTGAAAAAAAAATGCTCTGGGATCCAATGTTAAAATGATGCTACCCACTATCATTAAGATTCCGCCCCAGAAAAGTGACTTTTTAAACCCTAAAATTTTATCGGCAAACAGACCGCCTATGAAGGTGAAAGCATATACCCAGGCCTGGGTAGCTCCGTACTGAAGATTGGCCACGTCCTTGTCCATAGACATCTGGTAAACCATAAAAAAGGTGAGCATTCCACGCATGCCATAAAAGCAAAAACGCTCCCACATCTCACTGAAAAATAGACTCCAGATTTGTTTGGGATAAGCGCCGGAGAAATTGCGGATGGATTCGAGTTCAGCCTCTTGTTTGTTGATATTGTAATTCATCTTGAGGGATCAAAAATAATAAAAGCCCATTTTAAGGGCTTTTATTATTTTTAATTAGTTAACATTGTTTTCTTTCATGACTCTATTTAGCCAGCGAAGCATAAGGAATAAAATTACTGCAGCAGCCATTACTAATCCGAAATTTAAAAAGAAAAAATTCTGTTTTTCCGGAATCTTTTCCCATAGACTAGATAACATACCAGATAACTTGTTTCCAACCGAAATAGCTAAAAAGAAACCGCCCATCATTAATGCTGTAATACGCGGAGGTGATAATTTAGATACAAGTGAAAGTCCCATAGGAGACAAACACAATTCACCAATAGTAATTACGCCATAAGAAGCCAACAACCACATTGAACCTGCCTTTGCACTTAAACCGTTTGTTGCAAAAACAGCACCGACCATTACGAGCGCAGATAAGGCAGTTATAACTAAACCGATGGCAATCTTAGCCGGAGTACTTGGTTCTTTTTTCTTTCTACGGAAAAAGCCCCAAATTCCAACCATGAGAGGCGTTAAAACAACTACCCAAAAGGGATTGATGGATTGATAAAGCTCGGTAGAATACAACTTTAAATTAGGCACATCCGCATTTGATTTGTGAATTAGGTCATTCTTTTGTAGATAATCATATACATGCTGTGCTGAATTGAGTGCTGTGAGTGAATCTTTCAACGCTTTTTGTTCACCGGTATCTTTTGCCTTGGCCAATGCGACCTCTTTTTCTTTGATTTGCTTTGTAGTTTCTGTGACAAGTATAGCGATTGATTTTTTCTCGCTGAGCACACTTGGGAGTTGCTGACTTGGAGTTTCTGCCAAACTGATTAGCGTTAATTTTTCTGGATCTTGTAAGATAGAATCATTTTCAATTTTCGCTGCTGTGACAGCATCAACCTTATTTCCTTTTAGCGCGGGAACATCCGATTTCGATAAATTCGTGAAATACTTGTACGATTTATCAATACGCTCAATTTTCTCTGCGCATTCTTTTCTGTTTTTAAAATCTTCTTTTGGCAATGCAGATTGGGTTACATTTAAAAAGCTTATGGATACCTCATACGTCGCTTCATCTTTAATCATTGGACTGTTTTCAACCAACTGCGCCATGCCCGCTGCATCCGCAGCACCCGTAATGCTTGAAGGCATCTCGCGATCTGTATGATCCTCTGCCCATACTGTTAATGCATCCCCATTTTGATGAAAAATCGCAAAGAATAAAATTATACAGGTAAATACAGCCAACAACGCTTTAATCGCACGGCTCTCCCTGGCCTCCGATTTGAATGCGAGGTAAATAAAGAAACCAATTACCGGAAGACACCCAATAATAAAAGCATCGTTGGTATCAGTTCCCAATAAATTCCCAGGAATCAAATATCCAATGATTCCAAAAACGAACATCGGGAGAACCGTTAACGCAAGAATTTTGAGGGTTGACATATCCCCTTCTTGAACCGGCTTAACGACATCAACATGTTTAATATGTTTTGTGCCTAATACGAATATAGTAACACCTATTAACATTCCTATTCCAGCTGCGGCAAAAGCATGTCCCCAGCCGTAGTTAATACGCATATAGGCTGCAACAAAGTTGCAAATAAATGCACCTATATTAATTCCCATATAGAATATGTTATATCCTGAATCTTTGAGGTGTTTCATTTCATCAGTACTATACATATTACCTACTAAGGTTGAAATATTCGGTTTAAAAAAGCCGTTACCTAAAATAATTAAAGCCAAAGCGACGAAAAATGTAGTTTCTGAGTGAATCGACAAGCAAAAGTAGCCTGCTGCCATCATCAAACCTCCCATAACAATAGATCGACGGTATCCCAACAAACGATCCGCAAGCAACCCACCAATAAAAGGCGTAAGGTAAACCAGGCCCAAGTATGTACCATAAATATCAGATTTCAATGATGGAGTAAAACCCATTCCACCTGTACTCCAGCTGTCAAGCATGTAGAGAGAAAAGATCCCTAACATTAAATAATAGCCGAATCGTTCCCACATTTCTGTACCAAAAAGATACCATAAGCCTTTGGGGTGTTTAGTTGATGAAGTTTTGTTCATATTTTTTTGATTATTCGGCTAAAATAAAAATTTATTCGCTTTGTTCGGCAATTTATCCAAATAAAAAACCCCACAATTTTGCGGGGTCTTATTAGCATCAAAATGTAATGTTAATCCTTATCCGATAATACTCCCATATCAAACAGCAGCGAGAAACGAAGCTGGTTTTGAAGGGGATGCCTGCGGGCAAAAGGAACGAGCATAGCCAGGTCTATGGTAACTTTCTGATACTTTAAACCCAGACCGAAGGTTGCATACTGCCTGCCACCTTTGTTTTTATTTTCATAAAATGCCCCAACCCTGGCAGCAAATTTGTTATCGTACCAGTATTCAGTCCCGAATGATCCTGTCCATTCATTAAGCTCTTCGCTCATTCCACCCGGTGCGTCATAAAAACTCTGAATCATTCCCTGTATTACGCTCACATTGGGATCGTTCCCAATATACTGCCTCACAC
>VGGQ01000045.1 GCA_016868535.1 Bacteroidota bacterium
CTGATTTGGTTCTACATCATTCAAAACCTGAAACTCCCCGTTAGGCCATATAACGGTAAGTTTTTTTAATGCGGTCTGTTCACCTAATCCAATATGTATAAAAGGTTCTGTCGCACTTTGATAGCCTCGGGATTGCTGTAATTCCATGATTTGCGCACCGGAGTCTGTCTCACTAATAAATTTGCATCCAACACCCCATCGGTTATTCTTTTTACCGCCGTTACATTTTATGCGTAAATAGTTTCTATCCGGTCCAATGTTTTTGTAAACGTGTGCTACATCACCCTGATTGCAAATAATTATATCTAGCTTACCATCAGCGTTTAAATCGGCGTAAGTAGCACCGGAACTCAGGGTAGGCTCTTCAAGCCCCCATTGCTGAGTAACATTGGCAAAACTGTAATTGCCTGTGTTTTTATATGCATAATTTGTGAGTTTCTCGAAAGGGAGCTTTTCCAAAATCTCTTTGTGGTTGATAGTGGTACCATATGCAAGTTTTTCAGCTTCTTCCTCTGAAATATTGAGTTTAGATGCTATTTCTTTAACGGTTGGTTCTCTGTTTAGTTCACTTTTTAAAATGTTAAGCGGCTTTTTCATCTGCTGGTCTTTTCTTTGTTGGAAAAGCATAAAATCCAGATTGGTAACATCACGGTAATACCCGTTGGTGATGAATAAATCCTGATTTCCATCATTATCGTAATCAGCGAATAAAGGGCTCCAGCTCCAGTCTGTTCTGGCGACTCCGTTCAGGTAGGCCAAATCTGCAAAATGTCCCTTAAAGTTCGTCTGCAAATTATTGTGCATATATTGATGCCCATAACCGCTTCGAAGTGCTGTGGTGAAAAAATCATACTTTTTGGGTCCGGCCAGCAAACCAAATCTTCTGGGATCTTCAGAGAGCATATCCACTGCAAACAGGTCCATCCATCCATCTTTATTGTAATCCGCAGCATCGGCCCCCATGCTGTTTGCACTGCTGTGCTTGAAGTAAGTATTAAATTGATTTTTAAATGTGCCGTCCCCATTATTTAAATAATAGTAATCTGGGACATGATAATCATTACAAACGTATAAATCCACAAACCCATCTTTATTGAAATCAGTAGCTGTAGCACTAAGGCAGTATCCCATGGCGTTCACACCTGCAGCTTCACTTACATCCGTAAATTTACGGCCATCATTTTTGAAAAGGTGCTGCTGGCTTTTTTCATCACGGTGTAGGGAAGGAGTAAAAGTTGTCGCAATGTCGGCAAAAAATCTGTCAGCGTGATTGCCCAGATACATGTCCAAATCACCATCATTGTCCATATCAAAAAAAGTAGCACAAGTGGCGTTTCCGGGATCATCAACGCCCCATTCAGCAGCCTTTTCAGTAAAAGTCATGTTGCCATTATTGATAAACAGCAGATTTCTTTTACGCTCCTTGTTCTTATCAGGACCGCTGCGACATATATAGATGTCTTGAAAGCCATCATTATTAACATCTGCAAGGCTGATTCCACTCATCCAGTATGAAGTTGTTAATCCTGATTTTTCGGTAACATCTTCGAAAGTGAAATCGCCTTTGTTCAAATACAATACAGCCGGTTTCTCATTTCCTGTAAAAATAACTTCCGGTAATCCATCGTTGTTTAAATCACCTGCAGCAACGCCATTGCCATTGAATAAATAATGGTATGTAAATTGGTTTAGTGTGTCATTCTCCGGTACCGTATTAATAAATGTAATTCCGGTTTCTTCAGGATTTGTTAATTCAAAAAGAACTTCTTGCTCATCTTCCGCATTGCCGCATGATTGTAGCACAACAAGAGAAGATATTACCAATAGTACCGCTAAAAAGGACTTGGAATGATGCATTCTGCAAACTTAATAAAAGTAGGTGATTGTTTTGTTACAAAAAAGATAATGGGCTTGTTGCTCTCAGCATATGCTTTTTGCCCGGGGGGCCCTTAAGTCTTTCAATTTGGAACCCGACTTCAGCAAGAGCCCTTTTGGTTAAGCCTGCGCTGCTGTAAGTTACAAGTATTCCACCAGGCTCAAGCGTAAAGAATATGTTTTTAAATATCTCAGTTGACCATATTTCGGGCTGAACAGAGGGTGCAAAAGCATCGAAAAATACAATGTCAAATTTTTTGTTAAATACTGTATTCTCAATGCTGTCGAGTTTTTTGTGTAACTGAAAGTTATTATCAATGCTCGCTTCAGCATCCCATTTGGATTGGTGAAGCATTTTCCACACGGCTATTTTGCCGCTGTCATTGCCGATAAATTCCGGAGGTGGCAAATTATCGGGTTGAATAGGATATTTTTCAACCGCAGTGTAGGAGATTTGCTTTTGGTGTTGAACAGCAAATTGCCATGCCAAATATGCGTTTAAACCCGTACCGAACCCCACCTCTAAGATACGAATTGACGGTTTGTTTATTCTGGTAAGCCCTTGCTCTATGTAAACATATTGACTTTCGGTTCTGGCACCATTAACAGAATGATACGTTTCGTCTTTATCAGCGATTTTGAGGGTATAGCTGCCGTCTGGAGTCGGGGTTAATATCAGGTTGCTTTTAGCGTCGTTTTTCATCAACTTTTAAAAACAAAAAAAGGAGCAGCGTAAATGCCCATAAGCTACTGCCGCCAAAACTGATAAAGGGGAGGGGAATGCCAATAACGGGCACAATACCAATAGTCATTCCTATATTAATGGTTATATGAAAAAGCAAAATGCAAACCACCCCGTAACCCAGTACGCGTCCGAATGCGGTATATTGTCTTTCAGCAAGATTAATAAGCCTGAAAATCAATCCAAAATAAAGGCCGAAGAAGACCAAAACACCAATGAAACCCCATTCTTCGCAAATGTTGCAAAAAATAAAATCAGTATGCTGTGCAGGAACAAATCCCATTTTTGTCTGGGTTCCTTTCAAAAAACCGCGCCCCAGCAATTGTCCGGCACCGATGGCAATTCTAGATTGCTCCAAATTATAGCCCATATTTCGGGTATCCTGCTTCAAGCCCAAAACCAGTTCAATTCTATCGCGCTGATAGCCTTTGAGTATTTTTGTGTAGGCAAACCCGACAACAATGCTGAATAATGCGCTTAAAGCGGCAATAAACAAAGTGGCAAAAATCAGTTGTTTGTTTCTGCGGCCAAAATAAATAATAAGTGCAGTCAGAGATAACAACGAACTCATAGTCCAAATATGACTGATGCCGGTGGCTTCCATTACAATTCTTGCTATGGCTATAATCATAAGCCATAGAGCACTTAATAATATCCAGCCCGGCAACCCCTCGCGATATAAAACCAGAAAAAAAGAAAGAAAAACCAGGGCACTCCCTGTATCGTTCTGCGCCAGAATAAGCAACATGGGAAACAAAAACAGCGAAAGAGTAATTAATACATTCCGGGTTCCTTTAAAACGGATACCATAAGTACCCAAATACTTCGCTATGGCTAGCGCAGTGGCCACTTTAGCAAATTCGCAGGGTTGAATACCAAAACCGCCAATACCAAACCAGCTTTTTGCACCGGCAACTTCCTTCCCCCAAAAAAGCACCGCAATGTTCAGCAAAATGGCAAACCCATAGAATCCATAAGCAAAATAATCAATGATAGCCACATTGGCAAAGGCAATGGTGAGGATGATAAAAACAGCACCCCCAATCCAGATTAATTGTCTGCCTGCCAAAGAAGATAATGAAAACTGAAAAGTTTGATTAACTTCAGAGGTTGATGAATATATGCTGATGAGTCCGATAAGTACAAGCAAAATATACAGCCACACTACTATGGTGTCAAGTGCCGGATTATCTTCTCTGCTGCTGTATATTCTGTCCATACCTAGTTGACAGTTGATGTTTTGATTCTCTCAAGCATGTCAGGACGCTGTGGTTCTTTGCCCCTTTTAAGGTAGTTCTCAATCATGAGATTAGCGATAGGTGCGGCCCAGGTAGCCCCAAAACCCCCATTTTCCACGATTACAGCAATGGCTATTTTTGGGTTTTCTCTTGGGGCGAAAGCTATGTAAAGTGAATGTTCCTGGCCATGCGGATTCTGCGCCGTGCCTGTTTTAGCGCATATAACAATATCGTTGATGCCGGTTCCAAAAGCTGTGCCACCGGGCTTTGGAACCATTTCCATGCCATTAATAATCCAATCATAATAAAGCTCATTGACAGAGGTGTAATTCTTTTTAGTATAATCGTCTGGAAGGTACTTGCTGGTGCCAATTCCCTTTAAAAGATGGGGCTTTACATACCACCCTTTGTTGGCAATAATGGCAGCACAGTTTGCCATTTGCATCGGTGTCAGTAAAATTTCTCCCTGTCCGATTGCCAGAGAAATAATCATACTGCTTTTCCAGCTTTTGCCATGTCTTTTATCTAATTGTTGGATACTGGGAACATTTCCTTTGTTTTCCCCAGGCAGGTCTACACCAAGTTTTGCTCCTAGTCCAAAACTATGCAGGTGCTTTTCAAGTGCCGCATAACCTGCTTTTACATTTGTATACTTAGGGTTGTCAATAATATCTCTGAACACCTGACAATAATACGCATTGCAGGAAATGCCTATGCTGCCTTTAAGGTCTGTTGGTGAGCTATGAGGATGACAACCTACGGTGAGACTGCCCAGATGATAGCCACCACTGCAACCATGCTGAGTACCGGGTTTCAACACGCCTTCCTGACAGCCAATTAATGCCATTACCGTTTTAAAAGTGGATCCTGGTGGATATACACCTTTAATAGCACGGTTGTAAAGCGGTTTTTTGGGGTCAATTAACAGCTCTCTGAACGATTTTGCGCGCGCATCTCCTACGAGCAGATTGGGATCATAATCTGGTTTGTTTATGAGCGCCAGAATCTCACCGGTAGATGGTTCTATGGCAACTACACTGCCTCTTTTATTGGCAAGCAAGCTTTCGCCAAATTCCTGCAAGTCGAAATCGATACTGCTGTAGAAATCCGGGCCGGCCTGGGCAGGAGAGTTGAATTCATTGTCTTTGGCTTCACCACGCTCTGTGTAGGTTCTGTCCTGCCAAACAGTCTTTACACCTTTGGTGCCTCGTATGTAGGGTTCATACGTATTTTCTATACCCGTTATACCTACAAGGTCTCCGGGTCTGTAATAAGGATCTTTTGCCAGGAGCTTTTTACTTACCTCACCCAGATATCCGAGCACATGAGCTCCGCCTTTTACAGCATACAGCCTGTCTGTTTTAGGTTCAACTGAAAACCCGGGAAAGCGGTAAAGGTTTTCCTGTATGGCACTATATTGTTGTTTACTCAGATTGCTCATAAATACAGCCGAGCCATTAAAGACATTGTTTTTCTGTCTCTTTTTGGAGTTTTCTGTAGCCGAGGCCATATATTTATGGTATTGCTCTCCGGAAATATTCATTATTTCACTGAAAGCAACTGTGTCAATTCCCTTTGCCTTGGCCGGAAATACAACCAGGTCGTAAATGGCAATATTTTGTACAAGTAGTTTGCCATTTCGGTCATATATGATACTTCTGTCCGGATATATGGGTATTTTATTTAGCGCATTTTTGATGGCTTTTTGTTCGTATTTGTCATCCAGAATTTGCAACCTAAAAATCTTGATTAAATAGACAATAGCAACAAGGCTCAGAAGTCCCACGTAAAAGAATTTTCGATTTTGGTGCAAGTCCATTTTACCTTATGTTAGCCAGCAATTTATACAAAAGGATTAACACAAATGTCCCTGCGCTGCTGATTATGGAAACAATCAAAACCAAGAAGAATGAGGATACAGAGAAGTAATCCAGGGTATAATAAACCCAGTGATGTAGAAATGTAAGTAGCAATACATATAAAGCATAAAACCTGAAATTTTTATATTCTGGGGTCAGGCATCTAAAGCCCTGCAACTGTATGGCGTCAGTATCTAAAATTTTGGTGTCTGTCATAATTCGTCCGAATGCCAAAGTAGCACAAGCCGCCGCATGAAGACCGCCGCTATTGCACAATGCATCCATAAATATTCCGGCAAGAAAGGCGGCTATCAAGACTAGAAACCGATTATAAGTAAAAGGGAGAAGAAAAATGAACATGATGTAAGGCATAGGCTTTAACCAAGAGCCAAAATTTATCTCCTGTATCAGAAAAAACTGAACTAGTATGACCAGGATAGCGCCAAACAGATATTTTAACAAATCAATTGCCACGGTTTGTACTCCTGTTTAACGTATCAACTTGAGCGTTTTGACGGTAATTAACTACATACACATGGCTGAGTTTTCGGAAATCGGTAGATAGCTTCACATCAATATTATAAAAACTGCTGCCACCCGTTTTACTTACCCGTAAAATTTTCCCTATTGATATATCGGATGGGAATTTAATAGAATAATTACTGGTTACTACATCCATTCCGGGTAGTATTTTTTCAAATCTGCTAACACCATTAACTTGAATAACCGATGGGTCTTGACCATCCCAGCTTACGGATCCGTCTCTGAAGTTTGCGGCCGGAATCATCGGAGTAGCCTTAAACTGGGAATTGATTACGGATAAAACAAGAGAAAAATCGCCAGACACATCAATTACAATGCCGGCAATGCCTGAGGGACTCAATACCGCCATATCTTTCTTAACGCCTTGATTACTGCCTTTGTCTATGGTAATGAAATTGTTGCGCAAATGGGTTGTAAATTGGACGACGTTGGCAGTAAAGTATGAGTACTTTTTCTGGCCTAGCGAGTCTCTGGCCGTTATTTGCTGGCTATCGGGCAGTTGATTGTTGTTATTCAGAGATTCTCGTAACAATCTGTTCTCTTCTGCAAGGGCTTTGTTTACATCTGCCAGCTTAAAATAGTCAGTTACTGACGTTTTTAACCGAGACATGCCGTTAAAGAATGCACTGCTGGTATTGAAAAAATAACTTTGCTGGTATATGTTGAACCTAATAACCTGACCTATGCTGAAAATCATCAGCAATAGATAAACAATGATAAACAGGTTTTTCCGTATGAGTCTGATCAGAAAAACCATGATTTACTGTTTAGGCAGTCATTAAAAATTTAAATTTACCGATATTCCTAAGGGCGATTCCTGTGCCACGGACTACTGCTCGCAATGGGTCTTCGGCTATAGAAATGCGCAACTTGGTCTTGGCGCTGATTCGCTTGTCAAGACCTCTGAGCAAGGCGCCGCCACCGGTTAACCAGATACCATTGGCGAGTATGTCTGCACTTAACTCGGGAGGCGATTGTTCCAAGGCTCTGAGAATGGCTTCTTCAATTTTCATTACGCTCTTGTCAAGCGATCTGGCAACTTCCGAGTAGCTAACCATGATTTGTTTCGGTATACCTGTCATAAGGTCTCTGCCAAACACAGGATAGTCTTCCGGTGGATTGTCAAGTTCTTGTAAAGCACTACCAATATGGATTTTAATCTTTTCGGCAGTTCTTTCGCCGATTAGCAGGTTGTGCTCACGACGCATAAATTCCACGATATCCAGGTTGAATTCATCGCCTGCAACCCTAATGCTTTCATCGCAAACGATTCCACCCAAAGCAATGATGGCAATTTCCGTTGTACCGCCACCAATATCAATAATCATGTTACCCTGTGGTTGAACTACATCAATCCCAATGCCTACTGCTGCTGCCATGGGTTCATGAATCAGATAAACCTCTTTTGCACCCGATCGTTCTGCGCTGTCTTTAACTGCCCTTTTTTCCACTTCGGTAATGCCGGATGGAATGCAAATAACCATTTTCAACTGTGGAGAAATCCATCTCTGCTTTTGATTAATCATTTTAATCATCCCCCTTATCATATGCTCCGCAGCCTGAAAATCAGCAATTACACCGTCTTTCAGGGGTCGGATAGTTTTGATTCCCTCATTTTCTTTACCAAACATCTGCATGGCCTCTTTTCCTATGGCGATGACATTACCTGTGGCCTTTTCCAAAGCAATGATTGAAGGTTCATCCACAACAACCTTGTCTTTGTGTATTATCAGCGTGTTGGCCGTTCCAAGGTCAATAGCAAGTTCCTGTGTCAGAAAACTGAATAAGCCCATTTTTTTGTTTAAATATCAGTTTGCAAAATAAATATAAAAGTTGCGATTATCTTAGTCTTCTTAGTAAAAAATTTGGGAGTTTCCGTGGAAGGGACGTGATTAGAAATCAAGTCCCAGACTTAGATACTGCATGGGTATTTCCCATTGCCCTTCCTTCCAGCCGTGTGCACGGTCAAATTTAACAAAGTAACCGAGTATTCTTGATCTTATGCCATATCCAAAACCCAGTAGCCAAGGATTTCTCCTTGATGTTATAGTCATTGTGTAATTTGGAGTATTCAGTAATTTGGTATTGTAAGGATTATTTGCATTAGCAGGTGAATTTCCGGTAAATGCGCAGCCTGCATCGGCAAACGCGATAATGGTAAAGTGCTTGAGAAATTCAGAAGCAAGCGGACGACGGTATATGGTTTTCAGTACAGGAAACCTCAACTCAGAGTTGCTGAGCATATAACTATGTCCCATTCTTGCACCGCGGTAATATCCCCTAAGATTGCAAACCCAAGCCTGAAAGCCAATGTTTTCAGGATTTAGAAAAACAGGATTATCCGGCAACTGGTTTTTGTCTGTCCAGTTTTCAACCCCGCCCAAATAATAACCTATTTTATTCCTGCCCAGGTTGTAGGCGCCTGTTATGCGCTGTGCAAAAGTTATATTTTGTATCAGCGGGATGTAAAATCTCAGATCTGCTTCTGCCCAGTATAATGAAACTGATTTTCTGGTATTCAAATAATAATGTAAACCCAATTTTACTTTACTGCCGTTAAATTGATTTAACCCCGAACTTACGCTATTATCAAATAGTATTTCAAGCTTGTTGGTCCAGAATTGATGGATTTTATCTGCTACCTGTGCAGTTTGCGTTTCTGTTATTTTTGTTACTACGGCATCCTGTCGCAACCCCAAAGTGTATGAATAACGCAGTCTTTCGTCAACCGGAAGCATTATTTTATAGTCGGAAAACTGGGTTGTATATTGTTGAAACAGGTTATTTTCATTGTCGTATTTTCGGGTTCTGCGGTGGTAAGTAAATTCCTGGTCAAACTGTAACGCGTAAAATCCAGACTTGAAATGAAAGTCATTGAATGTAAGGTCCAGATTGCACCTTAGACCTGCTTCAATATTTACATTTCGCTGCAAATCAGAAAGTGAAACTTTGAAATAAGGCATAAGCCATGGATTCCGCATTAAAGAAGCAGGTGTGCTATTGTCGTATAGGTAAGTTCCAAGGTTTTTATTGTCTATTTGGGTAACAATAAAATCGGGGAGTATAGGGTTCAGATTAGTTTTTATTTCCTTATTAGGTTTTTTAATTTCGGCGTTTTGTATTTTAGAACTGTAATTTATCTGTGGGAAGCCGGTTTGATAAAGGTATGCGGGCCCGGAAAAGCCAATTGTATTCGTGAGTGTGTCAGTAGTTTTCACTACTAGGTTTTTTTTAATTCTTTTGTCGGTAAAAGAAACAAACAAATTGCCTTTCCACATATCGATGTAGTTAAGTGGAGCCACCTCTGTGTCCTCCTTGAAAGGATCTTCATTTACTATGCCTGTGAAAATGGTGTTTTTATTGTTTATCTTCAATAATTCTGCGAATGTGCTGCGGTCTCCGGATATTGCCTGCCCCATTACTGAACGGGAATAATTGGTGAGACCCAGTGGGATATTGTGGTTCTTTGTTCCTACAAACCAAGCGTTTTGTAAGCCGTTAATGTCTGATAAAAAACAAATTATCGTATCATTAAGCATTACAGTCGATTGAATGGACTGTGGTTTTTCGAATCGGGTTAACTGGGAAACAGAATCTGTATTTTTTTTGTAAAAATTCCTTATATTGTTTGATGTCCCGGCTGTGTAAAACAATTCTTCGTTTTTAAGCCATATCAGGTTGCTCTCAAATAAACTGTCATGGGTGATCTGTTTAAACACACCGCCTTCAATTGATGTGCTGTAAATATCTGCATAACTGTTTTTTACGCCTGAAAATATCAATTTGTTTTTGACGGGATGCAAAGCAAAATCATTTATTGCCGAAAAGCCATTGAAAGTCAGTTTAGATAGTATTTTGCCCTGCAGGTTAAATGTCAATAACGCATATTCACCTTTTTCAAATGTCAATAAATACAAACAATTATCCTTCCATTTAGCTTTTGGGAATGTGCAGTCATTAATCTGATTGAGAACTTTAAGTCCACCATCATGCAGCTTCTTTACCCTGCCGCTTTCCAGAAAACATATCCACACTGAAAATTTACCATGGTCATGCGTTACTAGTGACAAAACCTGACCATTATCATTTAACTCAATGTCGGAAATGTAAAGTTTATTGATTTTTGGTGGAATTTGAGCTTTGCCTTTTGGCAGAACCATTTGGGTTTTATTTTCAAATTCAGTAAGATAATGTAGTTTCCATTCCGTTAAAAAATCTGAAAGTTGATTATTAGTATAATATGATATGCCTGCTTCGGCGGAATGGGTGTAGCGCGCAATAAACATAATACCTGAAACCACATCAATACCTTGCTTTTCAATGATATATTTCCAGACACTGCGTCCAAGCAGGAGTTGCTGATCTCGGTTTAGAGCATTAAAATTTTTAAAAACATCAGTGCTGAAAGCATCACGGAGTGTGGTTTCCTCGTCAGAACCCCATCCTCCGGCGATAAGCGAACTCAGGCCTTCCGTAAACCAGTAGGGAAGAGCCGGACTTTTCAGCCTTTCAAATCTGTCCTGCAATGTGCCGCCGTAAACCATTTCGCGGAGCATAAAGTCGCTGAGCCCCTTTAAAAGCATGCTATTATATGCCGCGTAATCTCCATTGAAATAGACAGGTAAAGCTTCAGCAGGAATAAAGGTTATGCCACCGGATTGCCATTGTGGATTTACATACCCAATATTGTTTTGTTTATAATCACTTAAACTTCCGTAAATAAGAAATTGAGGTCTGTTGGAAGCCTTATACCCTAATATCGTTTCCAACTGAGGCAAATAATTTGATATGCTTTTATCAGCGAAAGAAACAACTGAATTTAGCTGGGTATCGCTATAGAGCAAATCGGCGTTCTCGCCTTCAAATGCTTTCCAGTGAAACTTTTTGTATTGAACGCGGTTTTGCCCAAATTCCGTGTAAACACCCTGTGCGTTGCAAAATATTATGCAGAAAATGACAAATGAGCAAAGACTAAGGCGCATCAAATTCATCAGCACTGCAATTTACAAAAGAAATCTATGTTGTATAAACTAATTTTGCCATATGTATCATGATAAATTAACCGGCTTTTCCGCCGAATTGGTGGAATTAGAAAATCAGTATGGTGTTCACAACTACTTTCCATTGCCGGTTGTGCTTACAAAAGGAGAAGGGGTTTGGGTTTGGGATGTAGAAGGAAGAAAATACCTTGACTTTTTATCGGCCTACGGCGCGATGAATCAGGGTCATGCCCACCCCAAAATAGTGAAAGCGCTGAGTGATCAGGCAGGTAAGTTGTCATTAACCAGCCGGGCATTCTATAACGATCAGTTAGGACCCTATGAGAAATTTATGACAGATACTTTTGATTTTGATCGAATCCTTCCTATGAATACTGGTGTGGAGGCTTCCGAGTCAGCTGTCAAATTGGCCAGAAAGTGGGGGTATGAAGTAAAAGGCGTGGAAGACAACAAAGCATGCGTGGTTTTTGCAGCCGGTAACTTTTGGGGAAGAAGCATCGCAGCCGTTTCATCAAGTACGGACGACAATAGCCGCATGAGCTTCGGGCCTTTTTTACCAGGGTTTAAAATTATTCCTTATAACGATTTAACGGCACTTGAACAAATCTGCCTAGACCCCAATACCGTAGCATTCATGGTTGAGCCAATTCAGGGTGAAGCAGGAGTAGTGATTCCGGATAAAGGTTATTTAAAAGGGGTCAGGGAAATTTGTACACGACATGATGTGCTGTTTATTGCCGATGAAGTGCAAACCGGCCTGGGAAGAACTGGGGCCCTGACATGTAGCGAGCAGGAAGGCGTGAAGCCCGATTTGCTGGTTTTGGGAAAAGCTTTGGGAGGTGGCGTATATCCGGTTAGTGCTGTTTTGGGTAAACACGAAGTAATGAACACACTGAAGCCGGGGCAACATGGCAGCACTTTTGGAGGAAATCCGCTTGCGTGCGCTGTTGGCAGAGCTTCAATACAGGTAATACAGGAGGAAAATTTGTGTCAAAATGCAATATTAATGGGAGCACTTTTCAGGTCGGAATTGTCAAAATTCAAGAGCCCACTGGTGAAAATAGTGCGCGGAAAAGGTTTGCTAAATGCAATTGAAATCGTTCCATACGGAAAAAACAGAACCGCCTGGGATGTTTGTATTTCCATGCTTGACAAAGGTTTACTGGCAAAGCAAACACATCAGCACATTATTAGGTTTGCACCACCGCTTTTAATTAACGAAGGTCAAATATTGGAGGCCTGCGATATTATAAAATCAGCCATATCAGAGGAAGAAAAACAAATTGACTGAATTTCTATTGATGAAATGTGGGATAATTGTGAAGCAAATTCAGTTGTAAAACCCTGCAAAAGCCATATTTTCGCACAAGAATCGTAATGAAAATACGTTGTTTTCGTTTTGTGCTGTTGCTAGGATTAATGGGTGCATCAATAGCCTGGTCACAAACAACTACCCACAAATCTGCGACTGCCAAGTCTGCCGCAAATAAGCCTAAACCTCCAAGGGAAATTGCCCCAGCCGTTCAGATTTACTTCGATTTTAACAAATCTGCTCTGAAAAAAGGAGAAATTGAAAAATTGGAAAAACTACTGGAAGACCTGAAATTCAAGAGTGAATACAAAATGATGCTAACAGGGCACACCGACAGCACCGGAAATGACGATTATAACATGCAGTTATCTAAGCAACGTGTGGATGAAGTGTATGAGTGGCTTATGGGAAAAGATATTGATACATCTGTAGTGGGCCACGTTTATTTCGGGCGTTCAAAACCACGTGAAAAAAATGAGGGAGATGAGGAGAAAAAAGCCAAAAATCGCCGTGTTGAAATTACCGTTATTGAAAAGCCTGAGCCTCCACCACCTATACCTCCGCCTCCGCCTCCGCTCCCTACCAAAGACACCTGTGTAAAAGATACCACAGTGTTTATTGGACAGGGTGTTGCAATTACCCTAAATCGCTGTGATTACTTTCGAATGTGCAGAAACAGTAGTTCCTGTATCGACCGCAAATCTGACCTGGAAGAAATTTTCGAAAGCGGTACTCCACTTAAAACACAGAAAGGTGATGGTTTCAACTGGGCTGGTATATACAATATAAAAATGGTCGGAGACACCTGTCTTAAAAAACCCGCAAGCTTCTCCGTCAGCCTTGATATGGAAACTTATAAAAAGTCTAAATTGAGCGTCTACAAATCCAAAGGGGAGGATTATCTTGAGCAGGACAAGTCCGTACGTGTTACCATGTCAAAAACAAAAGACAATATCAAGGTAACGCTACCGCTTAAATGTCCAGGTCAAATCAACCTTTGTGGTGTAACCGGCAAAAGCAAGGTTGCAGCCTTCAAAGACAAAAGCCACGAAATCAAAGATATTTACGTGGTTACGTATGAGCATCCCACCATTATTCCCGCTACCAAAAAAGGCAGCAAATGGTATGTTAACTATGGAAATATCCAGGATGGTAAACTATTTCTAGTTCTCGATGATGGTGAAAGGGTGGTTAAAGATGTTGATCTCAATGGCATCCGCAAAACCAAGACAAAAGGTAAATTGAGAAAAAAATATAAAATCAAGGCTAAACATATCAAGCGCTAATCAGGTTTATTTGGTGATGTTTGGATCTGTAGTATGGAACCGTTAACCCAAAGAAGCAAGCAAGTTGTCAATAAAAAGATGACCTTCTTGGAAAGGATTTATCTGCCTGCTATTCTGCATGGTATGTGGATTACCTTCAGCCATTTTTTTAAGAAGAAAAGTACTGTAAGTTATCCGGAAATTCTCAGGCCTATTGCGCCGGTTTACAGAGGGCGGCATGTTTTGAAAAGAGACGAGGAAGGTAAAGAGAGATGCACTGCCTGTGGCCTTTGTGCAGTTGCTTGTCCGGCAGAAGCCATCACTATGATTGCGGCCGAAGCAAAGGAGGAGGAATCACATCTTTACAGAGAAGAAAAATATGCAGCTACTTACGAAATCGATATGCTTCGTTGTATTTTCTGCGGATTGTGCGAAGAAGCATGTCCTAAGGAAGCAATTTTTCTGACCGACAGAAATGTAGATGCTGAATACAACAGAGGAAGTTTTGTTTACGGCAAAGACAAACTGCTAGAGCCTGTGGACGAAAGAGTAGACGTGTCAAAAAGACAGGTTTGGACATATCAAAATCAGTAAAATGCTATTATTATTATTAGGACTAC
>VGGQ01000046.1 GCA_016868535.1 Bacteroidota bacterium
GGTTTTACTCAATGCCAGTAAGGTTTTACAGAGGAGTAAAAAAGAAAAGGAGGTCAAAAATTACCTCCTTCCCAATCTGGCTCCCCGAGTTGGGCTCGAACCAACGACCTAGCGGTTAACAGCCGCTCGCTCTAACCAACTGAGCTATCGAGGAGTCTAAGTGTCTTGCAGCACTGCTGCTCAACGGGTCTGCAAAAATAATGGGTTCAGGTTTTTTTTCAAGAACTTTTGTGGTTTTTTTGCAAAAAGATATTTCATGAGCCTTCTTATCATTGGTTCCGTGGCTTTCGACGCCATCGACACGCCCTACGGCAGCTCCGGTAAAATCGTAGGCGGAGCCGCCTCCTTTATCAGCCTTTCTTCCTCACTCCTCTACAACAAAGCAGGCCTGGTGGCTGTGGTGGGCGACGATTTCGATTTCAACTTCATCGGTACCCTCAAGAGCCGCGGCGTGAATATCGATGGTCTACAGGTAAAACACGGCGAAAAATCTTTCTTCTGGCATGGCAAATACCACATGGATATGAACAGCCGCGATACGCTGGTTACCGAACTGAACGTGCTGGGAACCTTTGATCCCATTATTCCCGAGGCCTGGCAACAACCCGATTACGTGATGCTGGGAAACCTCACGCCCCAGGTGCAGCTCACCACCCTGAGCCGCCTTACACGCCGCCCCAAACTGGTGGTGATGGATACCATGAACTTCTGGATGGATATTGCCATGGACGACCTGCGGCAGGTGCTGCAAAAAGTGGATGTGCTGGCCATCAACGATGAAGAAGCCCGCCAACTAAGCGGCGAGCGCAGTCTGGTAAAGGCCGCACGCAAAATCCAGGCCATGGGACCATCTACCCTCATCATCAAAAAAGGCGAACACGGCGCCTTGCTGTTTGGCGAAGGTCAAATCTTTTTCTGTCCCGCCCTGCCACTGGAAGATGTTTTCGATCCCACCGGAGCCGGAGACACCTTTGCCGGCGGATTTATTGGTTACATGGCGCGCACCGGCAGCACCCGCTTTGAAGACATGAAAACAGCCCTGCTCTATGCCAGCTGCATGGCCAGCTTCTGCGTGGAAAAATTCGGCACCGAACGATTGCAGGAAATTAGCATGGACGACGTAAATGCCCGTCTTGAAGACTTTAACCGCCTGATACGAATAGATTAACGCACACCGCAGCGAAACAACTGCACGTCGCCTAAAAAGCCCTTTAATTCATCGCCTTTGGCCACGGGACCCACACCTTCGGGCGTGCCAGTGAAAATCAAATCGCCGGTCTTGAGCATGAAATACCGCGAAACATGCGCAATTACCTCATCCACCGAATGCATCATCATTTGGGTGTTGCCCTTTTGCACGGTATCGCTGTTTTTGGTGAGGTGAAAGTCCAGGTTTTTTATATCCAGTCCGCGTTTTGGGATGAATTTGCCAATCACGGCAGAATGGTCAAATCCCTTGGCTTTTTCCCAGGGTAAACTCTTTTCCTTCAGTTTACCTTGCAAATCGCGGGCGGTGAAGTCAATGCCCACCGTAATTTCGTCGTAGTAATTGGCTGAAAACTGCACAGGAATAGCTTTTCCATTCTTGTTGATTTTTACCACCACTTCTATTTCGTGGTGCACATCCTGGGTGAATTCGGGAATGAAAAACGGTGCATTGTTGCGCAGCAAGGCCGTATCCGGTTTTATGAAAATAACCGGTTCATCGGGCATGGCATTGTTCAGCTCCCGCACATGGGCAGCGTAGTTGCGGCCTATGCAAACAATTTTCATTTGGGGCGAACGATGGTTTTATCTCTTTCGGGTCCGAGGGAAATTACGCGTATCGGCGTATTCAGGTTTTCTTCTATAAAAGCAATGTAATCTTTGAAGGAATCCGGCAGGGAATCAAAACCACGGCTGTGATCCAGGTGGGGGCCAAAGCCTGCAAAGGTGCGGTAGTTGGGCAGAACATTGGTGCTGCAAAGGTTGGCGGGCACCTGGTGGATTTCCTCGCCATGAACGGTGTAGGATGTAGCCGCTTTTAACTCAGGGATGTCGCACATCACATCCGATTTCATCATGATGAGTTCATCTACACCATTGAGCATGCACGTATATTTCAGGGCCACCATATCCAGCCAGCCTGTGCGGCGGGGCCTACCTGTGGTAGCGCCAAACTCGTGTCCTTTTTTGCGTAGCAGTTCGCCCATGTCATCGTTGAGTTCCGTGGGGAAGGGGCCGCCACCCACGCGGGTGCAGTAGGCTTTGAAAATACCATACACCTTGCGTATGTGTTTGGGTGCCACGCCAAGCCCGCTGCAAACGCCGCCTGCCAGTGTAGTACTGGAGGTTACAAACGGATATGAGCCGAATTCCACATCCAGCATGGAACCCTGGGCACCTTCGGCCAAAATCTTTTTGCCCTGCTGAATGGCTTCATTGATAAAGTATTCGGAGTTTACCAGTTGCAGCTTTTTCAGGGCTTTCAGTGCAGCAAAAAATGCGGTTTCTTCTTCCTGCAGATTAAATTGGGTATAGCCCAGCAATGCAATCTGCGTGAGATGCATTTCCACGGTCTGTTTGTAGCGCTCCATGAAATCGGCTTCCAGGGCATCGCCGATGCGCAGGCCGCTGCGGCCGGTTTTGTCGCGGTAGGTGGGGCCAATACCACGCAGGGTGCTTCCGATTTTTGCATCGCCTTTGGCGGTTTCCGAAGCGGCATCGAGAATGCGGTGTGTGGGCAGAATCAGGTGGGCTTTTTTGGAAACCAGCAAACGTTCTGCGTAATCAGGGCACTCGTCTTTAATGCGGTCTATTTCGGCCAGCAGGCGGATAGGATCTACCACCACGCCATTACCGATGATATTCAGAATTCCCTTGCGGAAAATTCCGGAAGGAATGGTGTTGAGTACAAATTTTTTACCCTCAAATTCCAGGCTGTGTCCGGCATTGGGCCCACCCTGAAAACGGGCAACGATATCGTATTGCGGGGTTAAAAAATCGGCGATTTTGCCTTTGCCTTCGTCGCCCCATTGAAGGCCTAAAATTACATCAACCATTCGGGTTTAAATTATCGTTGTTGGAGAGGGTTTTTCCGCAGTGCAGGCAATCGCCGTTTTCAATTTGCGGCAGTGCGTAGAGGTGCAGGGAGTGGTGGGTAACGTCAAACTTAAGCAGTTTACCCATGGTGGTATTGATCTGCTGAACACGCGGGTCGCAGAATTCGACTACTTTTTTGCATGTTACACAGATAAGGTGGTCGTGCTGCTTGAATCCGTATGCCTGCTCAAAATGCGAGGTATTTTCGCCAAACTGGTGCTTTTTCACCAAACCCGAATCTACTAGCAAATCAAGGGTGTTGTATACCGTGGCGCGGCTTACATGGTAATTTCGGTTTTTCATTTTCAGGAAAAGCGCATCCACATCAAAATGTTCCTTGCGGGTGTAGATTTCATTCAGAATGGCGTAACGTTCAGGGGTTTTGCGCTGTTTTTTATTTTCCAGGTATGCCGTGAAAATTTTGCGCACTTCCTGCTTTAATTTCAGGGTTTTACTATCGAGTTTATCGGGCATGTCTTTTAAGCGGAACCACAAATTTATTGAACACAGCGAATTAAACTATACTTATTTTACAGGCCTGCGAATAATGTCTGAAATCCGTGTGGCACCGCTGAATTTCCGGCGGATTTCCACCAGGGCGACATCGGCATCATCCGATAGGGTAAACTGGCCTACATAGACCTTGAAATTAGGTTCGTCATAAATTACCGTAACCCCATACTTGCCCCCAAATGGTTCCAGCGCCTGTTCTTTCAGGGCTTCGGCTTCAGCTTTGGAAGAGAAAAATCCGATGAGAATGCGGTATCCGCGCACTTTATCAGAATTGGCTTTTCTGAGGGCAGTACGGGTTTCTTCCATCTCTTTTACCGAAGGTTCAACTTCCACCACTACTTGCCCCTGGGCTTTGGCCTCCTGCATAAAGCCAGCCAGTAATAATACCACTGACAAAATCCAGGATTTACGCATGTTTGAAAACAACGCAAAAAGTGTGCTAAACTGCATGGGCTCCCTTGATAATACAAACCTACGATGATTGGTCCGTAAATGAAAGAAAAGTTATCCCTTGGCCGCGTGGATGATGTAACTTTGCAACATGTCGGAAAAAGCAGCACTCGTAATTCTGGATGGCTGGGGCATAGGCAGACAGGACCATAGCGATGCCGTTTGGAATGCCAAAACGCCTTTCACGGATATGCTTTGGGATACCTTTCCCCACACACAACTCAGAACCGACGGCGAGCATGTGGGTTTGCCCAGTGGGCAGATGGGAAACAGCGAGGTAGGTCATATGAACATTGGTACCGGGCGTGTGGTGTGGCAAATGCTGGTGCGCATCAACAAAGCTTTTGCCGATGGCAGTATCTCTGAAAATGAGATGCTGAAAAAAGTGTTTGCTTGCAAACAAGACCTTCACCTAATTGGATTAATCAGCGACGGGGGAGTGCATTCGCACATTGGTCATGCCATTGCGCTGGGCAGACTGGCTTACGCCGCAGGCGTAAAAAACGTGTTTATCCATGCCTTCCTGGATGGAAGGGATACCGATCCCAAAAGTGGCGAAAACTACATAAAAAAGCTTCTTAGTGAGCTTGAGGGCACCGGAGTTAAACTCAGTACAATCGTGGGCAGATATTACGCCATGGATCGCGACAAGCGCTGGGAACGGATAAAAAAAGCCTATGACCTCATGGTAAATGGGGTGGGTGAATATGTGGATTCGGCTGAAAAAGGCATTGCCGATAAATACCAGGCCGGTATCACGGATGAATTTATGGAACCCATGCGCTGTTTGCCCGGCAATAGCGGATTGATCAAAGAAGGCGATACGGTTCTGTGCTTCAACTTTCGCACAGATCGGGGACGACAGATTACCCGTGCCCTCAGCCAGAAGGATTTTCCGGAGCATGGCATGCATGCCATGAGATTGGATTATTACACCCTCACCGAATACGACGAGACTTTTAAAATTGTAGGGGTGATTTTTGAAAATCAAAACCTGAACGATTCGCTGGGTGAGGTTCTTAGCGTTTCAGGCAAAACGCAGTTGCGTGCCGCCGAAACTGAGAAATATCCGCATGTAACCTTTTTCTTTTCGGGTGGAAGGGAAGAGCCTTTTGCCGGTGAACAGCGCATTATGGCGGCTTCGCCTAAGGTACCAACCTATGATTTGCAGCCCGAAATGAGTGCCCACGAACTTACCCAGAAGGCGGTGGCATTTCTGGAGCAAAACCAGCCAGATTTTATTTGCCTGAACTTTGCCAATCCCGATATGGTGGGGCATACGGGTGTTTTTGAAGCCATTGTAAAGGCCTGTGAAACGGTGGATAATTGCCTGAGGCAACTGGTGGAAGCGGGTTTAAAACACAACTACCACTTTCTCATTATTGCCGACCACGGCAATGCCGATATGGCGGTGAATGAAGACGGATCACCCAATACCGCACACAGTACCAATCCGGTGCCCTGCTGGCTGGTGAGCCAATCGCTGAATCCCCATTTGCAAAATGGTATTTTGGCGGATGTGGCACCTACTATACTCAAGATCATGCAACTGCCGCAACCCGCGGCCATGACAGGGAGGGCGTTGTTTTGAGGTACTTCGTTTTAGTAACAATATGTCTGCTTCCTGCTTGCAGCAACAATCCCGGCAAGGTGGTGTTGCAGTCAGGAATGCCTGATTTTAAATTGTTTTTTCAAAAAGAGATAAAGAAACTGTCGGCCGATCAGCCCGGTTTGGATAAAACGATTTCAGAGGGGGAAGACATTACCTCTTTCACTGCAGACTCGTTGGACTGGAGTGCCGAACTTCGTCCGTTTACGTCTCTGGATATGTCATCAGCAGCGTATCAAAATGCATTCGATGTGATTACAGATAGCAATGAACGGCTCAGTATCACCCGTTTTACGGCCAAAGACAGCACGCTGGAAATTCAGGAAATTAGTATTACCCACCGCATCAAAAACCTGGAGATGATGGAAATAAAAACCCGCAAACGCAGTGTGTGGGTAGATCGGGATCAGGTGCTGAGTTACTTGCCCGGCAAAGGTTATAACGTGAATATAATGGAAAATTACGTTTGGTCTTCACCCCGAATAACAGAAATAATGGGTACTTTCAAAAGACAGCAATACAAACCATGATTACCATCAACCACTTTATAAACGGCACCTATACAGAACCCGCAGGCGGTGAATACCTGGATGGTTTCAATCCTGCAATCGGAGCGGTTTATTCCAAAATCGCCAAAGGCAATGCAGCCGATGTGCAAAAGGCCGTTGATGCCGCTAAAACTGCTTTTCCGGCATGGAAAGCCATGCCTGCTGAAGATCGTTTTTGTATTTTAAATGCCATTGCCGAAGGCATAGAAGCCAATCTGGATGAACTGGCGGCCGCCGAAAGCCGCGATCAGGGTAAACCATTCTGGTTGTCTAAAACCGAAATGCAGCGCGCTTCGCAAAACTTCCGGTTTTTTGCCACCGCGGCAGTGCATTTTGCATCCGAAAGCCACCAGACCGATACCCGCGCCATCAATTACACGCTCAGACAGCCTGTGGGGATTGTGGGCTGTATCAGTCCGTGGAACTTGCCCCTATATCTTTTTACCTGGAAAATTGCGCCGGCTCTGGCAGCAGGAAACTGTGTTGTGGCTAAGCCCAGCGAGTTTACACCACATACCGCCCACATGCTTTGTGAAATTGCCAACAAAGCCAGTTTGCCGCCCGGTGTGCTGAATGTGGTGCACGGTTTGGGAAGTGCCTGCGGTCAGGCCATTGTGGAACACCCGGAAATCAAGGCCATCTCATTTACAGGTGGAACCGCTACAGGAAAACACATAGCTTCGGTAGCCGCGCCCATGTTTAAGAAATTGAGCTTGGAACTTGGAGGGAAAAACCCCAATATTATTTTCGATGATGCCGATTTGAACGAAGCGGTGAAAACCAGCGTGCGCTCATCCTTCCTGAACCAGGGAGAAATATGCCTTTGCGGCTCCAGGGTATTCGTACATACCCGTGTGTATGATGCCTTTAAAACCGCTCTGCTGCAGGAAGTTGCCAAAATGCAGGTTGGAGATCCGTTTGATGAGAAAACACACGTGGGTGCCATCGTTTCCAAACCCCAATTTGAGAAAGTTTTGTCATATATTGAACTGGCGAAGCAGGAAGGGGGTACCGTTTTATGCGGCGGACATGCCGTAAAACCAAATGGATTTGAAAACGGTTGGTACATTGCGCCAACCATTATAGAAGGATTGGATGCCAATTGCAGAACCAATACCGAAGAGATTTTTGGCCCGGTAATAACCCTCCTTTCTTTTGAAACCGAAGAAGAAGTGCTGAATATGGCCAATGGAACCGCTTACGGACTCGCCGCTACATTGTGGACCAGAGACCTGAAACGTGCCCACCGTATGGCCGAGGCCCTGCAATCCGGGATTGTGTGGGTAAACTGTTGGTTGTTGCGCGACCTTCGCACTCCATTTGGTGGCGTGAAACAAAGTGGCGTAGGCCGCGAAGGTGGCTGGGAAGCGATGCGATTCTTCACCGAGCCCAAAAATGTGTGTATAGCCTATTAACATTATGTTTGAAAACAAAGAAAGAACCGAATTGAGCGACCTGGGTGAGTTTGGACTCATCAGCCACCTGACTTCGTTTTTTGAAAATAAAAACGCGTCCACCGTTATGGGGATTGGCGACGATGCCGCTGTGATTGAAAACGGCGGCCCCGAATACAGCCTACTTACCATGGATGCTATGTTTGAAGGCATCCATTTTGACCTGTCTTTTCATCCGCTGAAACACCTTGGATATAAGGCAGTGGCCACAGCGGTAAGCGACATCTGTGCTATGAACGGCACCCCCACACAAATTCTGGTGTCGTTGGGTCTAAGCAATCGTTTTTCGCTAGAGGCAGTAGAAGAATTATACGCCGGCATCAGGCTGGCATGCGAAAAATACGGTGTGGATTTGGCCGGTGGTGACACAACCGCTTCACCACGCGGACTATCTCTTACCGTAATTGTATACGGACAAGTGGCCAAAGACAAACTCTGTAAACGTTCCGGAGCACAGGAGCACGATTTGCTGGTAGTATCGGGCGACCTGGGTTCTGCCTATATGGGCCTGCAGATTCTGGAGCGCGAGAAAAAGGTGTTTATGGAACATCCCAATATGCAACCGGATTTATCGGGTCATGAATATATCGTAGGCAGGCAATTGCGTCCCGATGCCCGCATGGATGTGGTGCAAACCCTTGCTGAAATGGGCATTGTTCCTTCCAGTATGATTGACATCAGCGACGGGCTGGCCAGCGAAATTTACCACCTGGGTATGCACTCGGGTTGTGGTTTTGATGTGTATGACGAAAAACTCCCCATCGATCCGCAGGCTGTAACGCAGGCCCTGGGCTTTGACCTGAATCCTTCGGTGGTGGCATTGAACGGTGGTGAAGACTACGAACTTTTGTTTACTGTAGGGCAGGGGCTTTACGACAAAATCAAAAGCCATCCCGATTTTACCATCATCGGGCATGTAACTGCGAACAAAGGTATCTACAGGCTCATTGGCAAGTCTGGCGCAAGCTTTGAAATCAAGGCCCAGGGCTGGGAGCACTTTAAAGGCTGATTTTTCTTGATTTGTGCCCCAAACCTTTTTCTGATAACGGGCTTTTGGTGTAATTTCGTGCCATGTATCGTTCACACACTTGTGGAGAATTAAGAATTGCCGATGCAGGTAAGGAAGTAACCCTAGCCGGCTGGGCCGCACGCATCCGAACCATGGGAGGCGTGGCGTTTATTGATATTCGCGACCGATACGGAATTACACAACTGGCTTTTAACGAAGGTTATGATACCAAAGTGCTTCAACAGGCAGCAGAAATCGGGCGTGAATTTGTGATTCAGGCAAAAGGAAAGGTAGCTGAGCGGGAAAGCAAAAACCCACAGGTGCCGACTGGAGATGTGGAGGTGATTGTTACCGTGCTGAAAGTATTGAATCCGGCCAAAACCCCGCCGTTTCTGATTGAAAACGATACCGACGGAGGCGATGATTTACGCATGCAATACCGTTACCTGGATTTGCGCCGTGAAACGGTGCGTGCCAATATGTTGCTGCGCCACAACATGGCCCAGGAAGTGCGCCGTTATTTAAGCGACTCGGGTTTTATTGAAGTCGAAACGCCAGTGCTGATTAAGAGTACGCCCGAAGGTGCCCGTGATTTTGTAGTGCCCAGCCGCCTGAATCCCGGACATTTTTATGCGTTGCCCCAAAGTCCGCAAACCTTCAAGCAATTGCTGATGGTGAGCGGATTTGATCGTTATTTTCAAATTGTAAAGTGCTTCCGCGACGAAGACCTCCGCGCCGACCGTCAGCCGGAGTTTACCCAGATAGACTGCGAAATGAGCTTTGTGGAACGTGAAGATATTCTGCAGGTTTTTGAAGGTCTTACCCGCCATTTGTTCAGCAAAGTAAAAGGCGTTAATCTAACTTCGGTGCCAAGGATGACATACGCCGATGCCATGCACTATTATGGCTGCGACAAACCCGACCTGCGCTTTGATATGCGTTTTGTGGACCTAGGCAACGTGGCCAAGAGTAAGGGATTTAGCATATTTGACAACAGCGAAGCCGTGTTGGCCGTTTGTGCGCCCACAGCTGCAAACTATACCCGCAAGCAGATAGACGAACTGACCGATTTTGTGAAACGCCCGCAGATTGGGGCCACCGGACTGATTTACTGTCGTGTGGAACAGGACGGTAACTTGAAATCTTCGGTAGATAAATTCTTTGATCAGCCTGCACTCTCCGCATGGGTTGGTGCCTGCAATGCCAAGCCCGGCGATTTGATTCTTGTGCTGGCCGGTGATTTGAACAAGGTGAGAAAACAACTCAACGAACTGCGTCTGGAAATGGGAACCCGCCTGGGTTTGCGCGATCCTTTCAACTACAAGCCGTTGTGGGTGGTAGACTTTCCATTGCTGGAACAGGATGAGGAAAGCGGACGCTGGCATGCTATGCACCATCCGTTCACCAGCCCGCTCACCGAAGATGTGCACCTGATGGAAACCGATCCCGGTGCCGTGCGCGCCAACGCCTATGATTTGGTTATCAACGGTGTTGAAGTGGGCGGTGGCAGCATTCGTATCCATAACCGCAGTTTGCAGGAGCGAATGTTTGCCCTGCTGGGTTTCACACCCGAACAGGCCCGTGCCCAGTTTGGTTTTCTCATGGACGCTTTCGAATACGGAGCGCCTCCGCATGGCGGTATTGCCTTTGGCTTCGACCGGTTGTGCAGTTTGTTCGGCGGCAGCGAAACCATCCGTGATTATATCGCATTCCCCAAAAACAACGCCGGCCGGGATGTGATGATTGACGCACCTTCTGCCCTGGATAAGGCCCAGCTGGATGAACTTTCCGTATCAGTTAAAAAGAGCTGATATTCTCACATAGAAAATCCATAAACCCGCAATTACGCTGCACAGAGAAGCCAGCAAAACCGCTCCGGCCGCAATGTCTTTGGCTTTGCCAATGGCAGCATCTTTTTCGGGATGGAGTTTTTTCAGCAAAACTTCCATGGCTGAGTTAAGCAGTTCCAGTCCCATTACCAGCCCAACGCAAGTGAAAATAATAGCCCATTCAATGCGGGTTATTTTCAGCCAGATTCCGAGGGAAATGGTGAAAAGTGCCACAAGGGCCTGAATACGTAGGTTGCGTTGTTCGAGAAAAGCTACTTTTAGACCTTTCAGGGCATTTCTTACGGATGATATGAAATTTGTATGCCGCATAAAAAATCCCGCCGTGGCGGGATTTCAGGGTTAGAATGTGTTGATTTTGATTCGCTTTTCGATTTCCTCCACATCGTGGCGAAATTTTTTGTCAGTTTCCATAAGGTCGTTTACTGTCTGGCAGGCGTGAATTACAGTACTGTGGTCACGGCCACCAAAGAACATTCCTATGTTTTTGAGCGAAGCTTTTGTAAGGTCTTTGGTGAAAAACATGGCAATCTGGCGTGCCTGAACAATCTCGCGTTTGCGGGTTTTTGATTTTACCGCTTCCACAGGAATGTTGTAGAAGTCGCAAACCAGTTTCTGGATGTATTCGATACTGATTTCGCGGGTGCTGTTTTTAACGAAGTTTTTCACTACCTGCTTGGCCAGATTCAGGTCAATTTGCTTGCGGGTGAGTGAAGACTGTGCCAGCAAAGAAATAAGGGCACCTTCCAGTTCGCGAATGTTGTTGTCAATGTTGTGTGCCAGGTACTCCACGATGTCGTGGTGCAGGCTGATGCCGTCCTGATACATTTTGTTTTCCAGAATGGCGACACGGGTTTCAAAATCCGGAGTGCCAAGATCTGCGCTGAGTCCCCATTTGAAGCGGCTGAGCAAACGCTCGTCCATATTTTTCAAATCTTTGGGCGGACGGTCGCAGGTAAGTATGATCTGCTTTCCGTTCTGGTGCAAGTGGTTGAATATTTGAAAGAATATTTCCTGTGTTCTTTCTTTTTTGGAGAAGAACTGAACATCGTCCACAATCAGCACGTCAAGGTACTGATAGAAGTTAATAAACTGGTTGTTGTTTCCTTGTTTGGCAGAATCGATAAACTGGTTGATGAATTTTTCAGCACTCACAAACACTACCACTTTTTGTTTTTGATTCTGCTTAATCAAATTACCGATGGCATGGGCCAGATGGGTTTTGCCCAGACCACAGCCACCGAAAACCATCAAAGGATTAAAGGCGGTTCCGCCAGGTTTGCTGGCAATGGCCAGACCGGCGTTGCGCGCCAGTTTGTTGCACTCACCTTCCACAAAGTTGTCAAACGTATAGCGGGGATTCAGCTGGCTGTCGATGTTCATCTTTTTCAGTCCGGGAATTATGAAAGGATTTTTAATCGGCGTATCCAGGTTTACGGGCATACCAAGTTCATTCTGGGCGGGCCTTGTACCGTTGCCCGTGGGCAGGTTGATGGTGTAGGGCATTTGATCGTGCCCGGAAGTTTCAATTATGATGTTATACTCGAGTTTGGCCGTGGGTCCAATCACTTTCTTCAGCGTCTTGTGCAACAGCTGAATGTAATGTTCTTCCAGCCATTCGTAAAAGAATTGACTTGGTACCTGAATGGTCAGTACTTTGTTTTGCAATTTAATCACCCTGATGGGCTCAAACCACGTTTTGTAGCTCTGCGGATTGACGTTGTCTTTGATGATCTTAAGACATTCCAGCCAGGCAAGTTCATGGCTTTTATTTTCAGTGGTAGATTTTCCCGGAGTCATTTCTTCATTGAGTGCTATTATGGTTGATTAAGCGTTTTATTTTCAGTTCCTCTTGTACACGACGAATTATTCTGCTAATAAATAACAAAAATTCAAAATGTGCTAACTTTTTTTGCTTGTCTGATAAAAAATTTTGTAATAACATAGGAGCGCAACGTGTATTACTTGTATTCTCCAAATTCCTGTCGAAGTTGGTCGGCTATCTCACCCAGAGTGGCATAATTTTCTACAGCATTCAGAATGAACGGCATGAGATTTTTTCCTTCCCTAGCGGCCTTGCCGAGTCGGTTCAAATCCGAAGCAACGTTTTCTGCGTTTCGGTCGGTTTTCAGTTGCTGAATTTTTTGGGACTGCATTTGCCTGATGCTGTCATCTATGCGCAAAATGGGCGGTGCTGTCTGATTGCTTTCACATTGGAAGGCATTCACCCCGACTATAATTTTCTTACCGTTATCTATTTCTTTCTGGTAAATGTAACTGCTTCTGCCAATCTGTTCCTGCATCCAGCCGGTTTCTACCGCGGTTACAGAACCGCCCATATCATCAACAAGGGCAATGAGGTTTCGTGCTTCCGTTTCCACTTGTTCGGTGAGGCTTTCTATGAAATAACTGCCACCAAGTGGATCAACAGTATCGGTCACACCGCTTTCATGCGCTACAACCTGTTGGGTGCGCAGCGCAATTCTTGATGCATCTTCGGTAGGCAATCCAAGGGCTTCATCAAAACCGTTGGTGTGCAAACTTTGGGTTCCGCCTAAAACAGCGGCCATTGTTTGAACGGTAACGCGCACGATATTAACATCAGGTTGCTGTGCCGTTAGGGTTGAACCACCGGTTTGTGTATGAAAGCGAAGCATCATGGCTTCGGGTGCGGTGGCTCCCATTTCTTTCATCATGTCGGCCCAAATTCTTCTGGCGGCGCGGAATTTGGCTACTTCCTCAAAGAGATTGTTGTGGGCATTGAAGAAAAAGGAGAGTCGCTTGCCAAATACGTTTATGTCAAGACCTTGATCCAGGGCGGCTTTCACATACGCCTTGCCGTTGGATAAGGTAAAAGCCAGTTCCTGTACCGCCGTACTTCCGGCCTCGCGAATATGATAGCCGCTGATGGATATGGTGTTCCATTTAGGCAGTTCATTGCTGCACCAGGCGAAAATATCGGTGATGATGCGCATGCTGGGTCTCACCGGATAAATGTAGGTTCCGCGCGCTGCATATTCCTTTAATATGTCGTTTTGAACAGTGCCGGAGATTTTGCTCAGATCGGCACCTTGTTTTTTGGCCAGTGCCACATACATGGCCAGCAGGACAGAGGCCGTGGCATTGATGGTCATGCTGCTGGTTATGTTTTGCAGTGTGATGCCTTTGTACAAGGTTTCCATATCGGCCAGTGAATCGATGGCCACACCTACTTTTCCAACTTCACCTTCGCTCATGGTATGGTCGCTGTCGTAGCCAATCTGCGTGGGCAGGTCAAAAGCTACAGAAAGGCCTGTTATTCCCTGTGATAACAGATAGTGATAGCGTTTGTTGCTCTCTTCTGCTGTGCTGAATCCGGCGTACTGCCGCATAGTCCAGAGCCTTCCACGGTACATATCTTTACGTATGCCACGGGTGTAGGGGTATTCTCCAGAAATTTCATTCATTCCCGAAGGCCGGGTGTAAATCTCTTCTATCGGAATGCCGGAATCTGTTTTTTTCATAGGATTTTACTTACCAAAC
>VGGQ01000047.1 GCA_016868535.1 Bacteroidota bacterium
TCACCCTGCATTCAATGGCGCACTTGGTGGGCTCATAATCCTTGCCGCTGATGGGCACACCGGCCGCAATGAGTATCTGCTCTTTCACCAAGTCATAGTTGATTACTTCCTCGGTTACGGGGTGCTCCACCTGAATACGGGTATTCATTTCCATGAAATAGAAATTGCGGTGCTTATCCACCAGAAACTCCACGGTTCCTACGCCTTCATATTTGATAATTTCGGCAGCTGCTTTGGCCGCTTTGCCCATCTTCTTGCGCAGTTCGGGTGTCATAAACGGACTGGGGGTTTCCTCAATCAGTTTCTGGTGGCGGCGCTGAATGGAACAATCGCGCTCACTGAGGTGACAAACCTTTCCATATTGGTCTCCGGCAATCTGTATTTCAATGTGGCGGGGCTCCTCGATGTACTTTTCCATGTAAAGACCATCATTGCCGAAAGCAGCACCTGCCTCTTGTTTGGCGCTGTTCCAGGCGTTTACAAATTCATCTTCGGCCAAAACAATGCGCATACCGCGGCCACCACCACCGGCAGTAGCCTTGATGATAACTGGGTATCCAATTTTCTTGGCAATTTTAAGTCCCTGCTCAATGCTTTCCAGCAAACCCTCGCTGCCGGGTATGGTAGGCACCCCGGCCTTTTTCATGGTGTCTTTGGCATTGGACTTATCCCCCATGGAATCAATCTGCTCTGGGGTGGCACCAATAAACTTAATACCATGATCGCGGCATAGGGCGCTGAACTTGGAGTTTTCGCTCAGAAAACCGTATCCCGGATGTATGGCATCGGCATTGGTAACCTCAGCTGCAGCCAAAATGCGGGGCATATTCAGGTAGCTGTCTTTGCTGGCGGGTGATCCTATACAAACCGCTTCATCGGCAAAACGCACATGCAAACTTTCTCTGTCTGCTGTAGAGTAAACCGCAACAGTCTTTATACCCATCTCACGACAGGTGCAGATAATACGTAAGGCAATTTCGCCACGGTTGGCAATCAAGATTTTTTTAAACATAAGAATCTGTTTTTACAGAAAGTTATGCGGGCTCTACCAAAAACAGGGGCTGATCATATTCTACGGGTGTGGCATTTTCTACCAGCACCTTAACGATGCGGCCGCTCACTTCGCTTTCAATTTCATTGAAAAGCTTCATGGCTTCGATGATACAAACCACTTTCCCTGATTTAACTTCATCACCCACATTTACAAATGCAGGGGTATCGGGATCGGATGAACGGTAGAAAGTGCCTACCATAGGTGATTTTATGGTAATGAGATTATCGGCTTTGGCTGCGGCCGCTGCGGCCGGCGTTGCCGGAGCGGCGGCCACTGCAGATGCAGACGGTGCTGCAGGCAAAGCAATTTGCTGGGGAAAAGCCGCAGGCGCAACAGTGGTTACCTGAACAGCATTCTTTTTGATGCTTAGTTTAAAATCTTTGCGGGTAATTTCAACTTCGTCTACACCGGTAGTTGATACAAACTTGATTAATGCCTGAATTTCTTTTAAATCCATATTGAGAATTATAAGAAGGCAAAGAAACGGCAAATTTTAAAAAATCAGGCAAAAAAGACCCAAAAACGGCCATTTTTTTATCAATATACGCAATTTTTAGCAGAAAAACAAGAAAAACAGAGGAAACAGTCCCATTAGAAATCAACCCTTAAACCGGCCTGAATGGCGCTTTTTGCCATGCCCATTTCTGTATAAACAGCCATGATTTTAGACACGTTGTAGGCCAATCCCAGAGTTAAATCGGCTCCAACGCTGGGAAAAGAGAACGAATTGGAAATATGTTTTTCAACAATACCCAGATTTACGGGGAAATTCCACCGGTCTGTTATGGGGTCGTTGGAAGTGACCCTGACAGTGTTCATTCTCAAACCAATACCCATTCCCATGTAAAGATCCCAAACATCATCGTTTAATACATGGTAATTGATTCGAGCAAGGGCGCTCCAGCTTCTGTGGGTAAGGTCTTCGGCTATTTGCATATTCTGGCTGTTTAGGCTGTCAATGGCAACGTGGGCAATAACCCCGCCTGTTGCAATATTGAGACCCAAACCCAAATGGTTCGACAAAGCATACTCTCCTTTCGCATACAAGTTGGGAACTTTTGAAAAACTTCCTTCATCCCAGGCACTCTTTAGTGCTTCTTCAAGGGTTCTGGCCAGAATAAAATCAGCATTGATTAAACCATAACTACCGCTAATGTATGTTTTGCCTTTGGCAAAAGCCAAATAATCAACTTCAGCCCGGCATACATCCTATGCTAAAAGCAGGTAAAAATAAAAGCGTTAGGCAACTATGCTGAAGATCCTGAGTTTCGTTATAAAGGAATATTGCCGTGCTTTTTACGAGGCAGGTTACGCACCTTGTTCTCGAGCATTTCAAAGGCCAATATTAACTTATAACGTGTTTCTTCTGGAAATATTACCTCATCTACAAAGCCACGCTCTGCCGCACGGTAAGGATTGGCAAAAATACCGGCATACTCGGCTTCCTTCTCTTTTAAGGCTTGCTGAGAATCGACGGCGGCATCGATTTCTTTCTTGAAAATGATCTCAGCGGCACCTTTAGCACCCATTACGGCGATCTCAGCCGTGGGCCAGGCAAAATTCATGTCGGCACCTATGTGTTTACTGTTCAGTACATCATAAGCGCCACCATAGGCTTTGCGGGTAATGACAGTTATGCGGGGCACGGTAGCTTCGCTGAAAGCATATAAAAGCTTGGCACCATTGGTGATGATTGCATTCCATTCCTGGTCGGTTCCGGGCAGAAACCCGGGTACATCTTGCAGCACCAGCAGAGGAATGTTGAAAGCATCGCAGAAGCGCACAAAGCGCGCGCCTTTCTGGCTGCTGTGTACATCCAACACACCAGCCAGGTGGGCAGGCTGATTGGCCACTATACCAATGCTTTTACCTGCCAAACGTGCAAATCCAACAATGATATTTTCGGCGTATGCTTTGTGAACCTCAAAGAAACTGGCTTGGTCCACAATATTTTCAATCACCTCGCGGATATCGTAAGGCTGATTGGGATTGTCAGGCACAATATCTTTTAGTGCGTCGCGGGTTTCGTTGCCGGCATGGTATGGCAATGCTGTGGGTTTTTCCTCGCAGTTTTGGGGCATGTAGCTCAGCAGTTGCTTGATATTGAGAATGGCTTCCACCTCGTTGGCGGCGGTAAAATGCGCCACACCACTTTTGCTGCTGTGCACGGAAGCGCCGCCTAGCTGTTCGCTGCTAACATCTTCATTGGTAACGGTTTTCACCACATTGGGACCGGTAACAAACATGTAGGAGGTGTTTTCCACCATCATAATAAAATCAGTGAGGGCGGGAGAATACACGGCACCGCCGGCGCAAGGGCCCATGATAGCGCTGATCTGGGGCACTACCCCGCTGCCCATCACGTTGCGGTAGAAAATATCGGCGTAGCCACCTAGCGAAACCACACCTTCTTGGATACGCGCACCACCGCTGTCGTTGAGACCGATTACCGGAGCACCGTTCTCCATGGCCATATCCATGATTTTGCATATTTTTTCGGCATGGGTTTCGGAAAGCGATCCACCAAAAATGGTAAAATCCTGAGAAAAAACATACACAAGGCGTCCGTTTACCTTGCCGTAACCGGTTACCACACCATCGCCCAAAACCTGCTGGCTCTCCATGCCAAAATCCTTGCTGCGGTGGGTAACGAAGGCCCCGATTTCACAAAAACTGCCCTCATCCAGCAATAGATTCAGGCGTTCGCGGGCGGTAAGTTTACCTTTGGCGTGCTGAGAAGCGATGCGTTTTTCACCACCACCCTGCTGAGATTCGGCGCGTTTGGCCTCTAAGATCCGGCGAGCATTAGACATTAGGACAAAAATACGCATATGCCACTGATTTTGCGAAATTAAGTTTACAGGGTTTCCACCAGCAACCTGCCTGCGTGCAAAGCCGCATTGGCAGAAGGATAGGCGGCAAAATCTCCCGTGGCAATAACGCCCTCGTGCAGTTGAATCAATTCCGGCTCGAAGCACATGGGACTCAAATTGGGCAATGCGTTGGAAATCGTGATGGCTTTCAGAAAAGTTATGGGTTGTTCCAATGCCTTTATCTGCCTGAGCTCTTCCAACACATCCTTTTCCATGCCTTCACGGTATGTTATACCCGGCTTCAGCGTCACGCTCAGCAGATGCTTACCCTCCGGGCTGTAGGAAGGCTGAACGGCAGATGGCATGCAGAAATGGTTGACAAGCCTGTTTTCAGATGCATTCAGCCCGATGAATTTTCCCCATTTGGGAGCTGTATCGGTAGAAAAATAAAGTACTGAGGTGCTGTGGTTACCTTTCCATTCCTTGCGTTGTAAACCTCGAAATGACCGCGTGCCGGTAGTAACCCAGATGTGGGGTGCCGAAAGCATGGTTCCATCTTCAAGCATTACGGAACCCGACTGCACACCGGACACCCTGGTGGAGAGGCGAATATTTTCATCGTTCAGTTCCGATGAAAATAATTTTATTAATTGCTGCATCCCTTTTTGTGGCAATGCTGCGTTTCCATCTGCAAAGGCTTTGAAAACAAAAGCAAACATAGATGACGTGGTTTTCAATTCGCTTTCTAAAAATATGCCTGCGTAAAACGGTGTAAAGAATGCATGGATAAAGGCCTGACTGAAACCAAACTGTAGTAAAAACTGCATGGTTGATTCGTTTTTCATGCCAAAAACTTCAGCATTGTTTTTTTTATTCAGTGTGCTCCGCAGTTTCAAAATGAGCAGCATGTCTTTCATGGAAACCCATTTTGAAAACAATGCCTCTAACGCTATGGGGCCTTCCCTTAAAGGATCTGCCAGGGTATGAAATTTCCCGTTCTGATAAATCTTAGCTCCGAATGCAAAAGATTTCAGGGATATCGCATTGAGATTAATGTCATGGTTTACCCATTCAGGATAGGCGGTATTTAATATCTGAAAACCATTATCCAGAATAAATCCATCGTAATTCTCCGATTGAATTCTGCCGCCCAATTGAGGCTCAGATTCCAGCAACAAAAACGGGACACCTTTTCGGCTTAAAAGCCGGGCGGCGGACAATCCTGAGATGCCGCCGCCCACAATAATCACTTCAGGTTTCACACAATAGAAACAAGTGTTACGCTCTTTTTGTTAGATATTTAATAATCATCGGGTGGCGGTGGACCATGTTTACCGGCGGGATGGTTCCCCCTTCTCCCTCCGCCACCTCCGGGACCTCCCTTTCCGCGCATTTCGCGAAACTTGCGAACCATATCCACTTGTACCTCACGCTGAACCCGTTTCAGCATAAGCACTTTTTTGGCACCTATGATTGGTTTAAGTTTATCCCCATAAATTTTGGCCAGGTTCAACTCATTCTCCCGCATTTTATGGGCATCATTGAGGTAAGTTTCCGCCTCTGCATCGGTAAGTTCTTCGGGTTTTTTGCTTCTCCATTTATCACTGAAGGGCTTTTTCAACTCCCGCTGCTTTTGCTCAAATTCATTCATAACGGGAAAGAACTTCTGCGCCTGATTTTCACTGAGCGAAAGCTTTTGCATGTACAAATCCCGTCGAATTTTCTTCATGGCCTCCATTTTGGTCCGGCGTGCTGAATCTGAGGGCTGGGCAAAAACACTTCCCAGGCCTAATAAAAATGATAAAAATATTATACGTCTCATGGTAAAATTTCGTTTTCGTCAAGCCAGGCGGTTTCAACTTCTCTAACGATCAAACCTTCGGCTTCCAGTTCTTCTTCAATACTTAGTTCCTCGCGGTTTTTGGGCACTTCCACTACAGCTGCTTCCTGTTGCGTAGCTGCTTCCTTTTCCCAGTGCTGAATTACGAATTCTTCAGCCATTTTTGTTGATTCCGTCACAGTAGTATCAAGTGCATTCTCCGTTTTATGGGTAATCACCATTTTATTTTCGGGGTTGGCCGGTTTTTGTAAAACCTTGTAAAGCCCAACACCAATAACAGCCAGCGCTAATATTGCAGCCACGGCATAAATCCACTTTCGGTTCAAGTGCCATTTTAAACCACTTTCATTGTGTTTTGATTTCTCAATTTTCTGCATTACCCGTGCATTGAATCCGTCGAAGTAGTTTTCCGGCGTTTCGTAGGGTTGCTGTATGGGTTTTTTCTGCTTCATTGTATGTAAGATATATTAATTGATAAAAGGTTTAAAGGGTTCGTTCAAGATATTTTTCTAATTTCTTCACTGCGTGATGGTATGAGGCTTTCAGGGCACCTTCGGATGTTTCGGTAATTTGGGAGATCTGTTCATAAGAGAGGTCTTCAAAATATTTGAGATAAAAAACCATTTTCTGCTTTAGCGGCAATCCCGACATAGCTTCGCGCAACCTGTGCAATATAGATTCCGGGGTATCGGAATTATCACCATGGGTTGTGACTATGGTTGCTGGAAAGACATCTTCCAGCGAAACGTTGGGTTTTTGTTTGCACAAAATTGTCAGTGCCTCGTTGGTAGCAATGCGGTATATCCAGCTGTACAATTTGCTTTTGCCTTTGAATTTTTCAAGGTTTTCCCATACTTTCACAAAAGTGTTCTGGGCGGTATCATCGGCATCCTCATGGCTTGGCAGCATATTTCTGACATGAAAATATATTTTCCTGCTATACCGGTTCATGATCTCATTAAATGCCACCACCCGCTCATTTTCACGCATGAAAAGCCCTACCAGCTGTTCATCGGTTAATGTTTCAGGAGAATTTTGATGGTGGTTAAGATTCAAATCGGACTGCTTTTACCCGTTAGATGCAAAAAGCGTGCGCAGGTTTAAACCTTCTTTCGATTTTGTTCCCACATTTCCAGCCTTGGGTGAACCAGGGCTTTCCAAAGGGGCGGAAACAATGCGGGAACTAACAGTGCAGCATATCCGCCGGGCAGTTCGGGAGCATTGCCATACGTCTGCAGGGTATGATAGGGTTTACCAGCATAAAAATGATGGTCGGCATGACGGCTCAAATCCACCAGCAGGTAACGGCTGATGCGACTATCGCTGTTCCAGCTGTGCAATTCCGATACACGTTCATCGTTTTCGCGGTACAACCCGTAGTGCTCAATGTAATTCACATATTCTAACAGCAAGTGGGCTACCAGAACATATAATAGCCATGCTGCCAGTGCTTTGGGACCAAGAACAAAAAAAACAATAGGTAAAAATGCAATCTGTATGAGGGTTTGGAACCACAAAACGTTACCGAATGAAAAAGAGCTTTTACCTTTTTTACCCAGCATTTTAGCCTCAGATTGCCAGGCTTCTCGGTACTGACCTGGAATGGTGCGCCACATGAAAGCATACAAACTCTCTCCTTTTCGTGCAGTGGCCGAATCCTGGCTGGTTGCCACGTAGCGATGGTGTATGCGCAAGTGGTGGGTGAAAAAATATACGTTGCCACAACTCATCAGTAGGTATTTTCCAAAGAATTGCTTCAGGGGTTTGGCTTTATGAATGAGTTCATGTGCGGGCACTATACCACCTATTCCGGCGGCCACACCGGTTGAAAATGCGGCCCAGAAGATCCATGCATCTGCGAGGGTTTGGCTGTACATACCACGCAAGAAGGTTAGAACTACAGCGGTCTGCACGGCTACATGCAGATACAGAATAAGTTCAGGGAATGGATCGCGATTTTCGGTTTGTGTGTTTTTTCTGTCTTTACCTACAAACCACTCCAGCAGCCCAAGAATGATGAGTGAAAAAACCGCTGCAGAAAGCGTCCAGTAGCTGCCTTTCATGTTGCCCAAAATGGCCAGCAGACCTGGAAATAGCGACACAAGGTATGAGATATTGCGCAAAGACAACATGCGAATATAAGCAATACAGCAATAACCTGAATCATGCTTTGTGGAAGTTCCTATCACCTTTCATTAAACCCTGCCGAATGAGTATCTTTGTAGAGGTGGGCGGGGAAAAATTATCATTTGCCGAAAAACTGGTGTTGGCTGTCATGAAGGACAACCCCAAAGGCACCATGAATGCCAACAGGATACTGAGCTGTATCCCTCGTGAGGCAGGGCTTAACACCGATTTGGTTTACAAAGCGCTGCTGCGGCTTACCCATATTGGCAAAGCCGAACAACCCAATAAAGGCCAGTTTCGCGTTAAACATTCTGCGATGCAAATACGCGGTGTTATTGAATTTGTGCGCAGTGGTGATGCTTTTGTAACACCTGAAAATGCCGGTCCGGAGACAAATGACATACACGTTCATTCCGAATGGCTGAACCGCGCCCTACCCGGCGATACCGTGGAAGTGGAAGTATTGGGACGCGGGAACCGCCCGTCAGGAAGGGTTTTGAAAGTTATCAGCCGCAGCAAGCGGCGCTACACAGGCAATTTGGATGTTTTTGATGGAAATGCATACCTGATTGCGGATAAAGCTCCATTCAAAACAGACATTAAGATTGACGGCAAGGTAGATTCAGGCCTGGACGGCATGAAGGCGGTGGTGGAAGCATTTGATTTTCCCGAGAAAAAACAAAATCCGCTGGGCAGGCTGGTGGAAGTACTAGGCAAACCGGGCACCAATAATACCGAAATGCACGCCATTTTGGCTGAATTTGGCTTTGCGGTTTCGTTTCCTGATGATGTGGAGAAAGAAGCCGAAAACTACAGCGAACAGATACCCGCAGCCGTACTCGAGAAAAGACGCGATTTCAGAAACATACCTACCTGCACCATAGATCCTGTGGATGCCAAAGATTTTGACGATGCCATCTCCTACCGCAAACTCGATAACGGACTGGTAGAGCTGGGGGTGCACATCGCCGATGTGAGCCATTTTGTAACCGAAGGCAGCCGCCTGGATCAGGAAGCGTTTCATCGTGGAACCAGTGTGTATCTGGCAGACCGAACGATTCCCATGCTGCCGGAGAAACTCAGCAACAACCTTTGCAGTCTGCGCCCGAACGAAGACAGACTGGCCTTCTCAGCGGTTTTTGTGATGGATGAAAAATGTGATGTTAAAGAAAGGTGGTTTGGCAAAACCGTCATCCACAGCATACGCCGTTTCTCGTACGAAGAAGCGCAGGAAAGAATAAAAACGGGAGAAGGCGACTGGGCCAAAGAACTTGGCGAACTGAATACAATTGCGGAAACCTTTCAGCGCAAACGTTTTAAATCAGGATCTATATCGTTTGAAACCGATGAAATAAAATTCAAGCTTGACGGTCAGGGCAAACCTTTGGAGGTACTGGTAAAAAAACGATTTGAGGCGCACAAACTCATTGAGGAATTTATGCTGCTGGCAAACCGGGAAGTGGCGCATTACATCAAAACCCTGCAAAAACCGGAGCTGCCTTACATTTACCGTACCCACGATGCACCGCCCACCGAGCGCCTGATTGAGTTTTCAAGGTTTTGCAAATTGTTTGGATATAGAATTGACATCAGCACTGAAGCAAACCTTAGGGCCAGCATGAACAAATTGCTGAAAGAGATTGAAAGCAAACCGGAGGAAGATGTCTTGCAGCAAATGGCACTGAGATCCATGACCAAAGCCGTTTACACATCGCAGAAAAGCACCCATTTTGGACTGGCGTTTGATTTTTACACCCATTTCACCTCTCCCATACGCCGCTATCCCGATCTGATTGCCCACCGCCTGCTGCAGCATTATTTACAAAGCAGAAAAGAAGCCATTTCGGCCGATAAAATTGAAGATATGGCCAAACACAGCAGCAATATGGAACAGAAAGCTGCAGAGGCAGAACGCGCCAGCACCAAATACAAAATGGCCGAATACCTGGAAGACAGATTGGGACAATACTTTGAAGCCATTGTGAGCGGACTTACCGAATGGGGTATTTATGCCGAAATTATCGAGAACCACTGCGAAGGCATGATAAAGTTGAGCGATATCAAAGGCGACCAATACGAATACTTCGAATCAGAGCGAAAAGTTATGGGACGAAGAACCCGGAAGACTTACTCTCTGGGAGATGTTATCAACATCAGGGTAATAAATGCAAATCCTCTGATGCGGCAGATTGATTTTCAGCTTTCCGAGTGGTAATTACTTTCCCAACGCAATACGAATATGCCCCAGGTGGGTGTTTCCATGCCATGCATACATGGCAATGAGCTGCGCGAGGGAAAACGACCTGTTTTGCTCAGGATGAAAGAAGGTACGTGAGAGCAATTCGGGTGTTTTTAGGGTTTCAAGCAGCAGCAAACTCCAGCGCTGGTGAATTCCCACCAGCATCAGGTGTGAAGCTTCAAAAGCAAATCCATAATCCTTACCTTCAGCCCAAGTATTTTCGTTCCATGGCTTAATAGCAGGATTTTCTTCCGTAAGTGTCAGTTTGGTTCTTACCCAGGCATTGAGGTGGGCATCTGCTAGGTGGTGGATAATCTGCCGCACATTCCAGCTACCGTGCCTGTATGTATTCTCCGCACTTTCTGCGGATATTCCGTTGAGCAATTTGCTTAATTCATTGGGCAGTGCTTGAATCTGTAGCACATACTCAAGCAATTCTTCTAGCGGATATTCTGTTCTTTCAACATCAAATTTACCGACGGGATATTTCAGGTGTTCCATAAATCGGTGTTATACGATGATATTAAATCCTGTATATGGTATAAGACATTCAGGGACGCGAATTCCATCGGGGGTCTGGTTATTTTCCAGCAAAGCTGCAACAATACGCGGAAGGGCGAGTGCACTGCCATTCAGACTATGTGCTTGTTCGATTCTACCGTCTGCATTGCGATAACGGCATCTCAGACGATGCGTCTGAAATGTTTCACAGTTGCTCACAGAGCTGCATTCCAGCCAGCGGTTTTGGGCTGCGCTCCACACTTCTATATCGTAGGTTTTTGCAGATGCAAAGCCCATATCGCCTCCACACAACAGCAACACGCGGTGGTGGAGCCCCAGTTGCTGCAATAAACCCTGCACATACGAACTCATATCCTCCAGCACCTGATAGCTGTTTTCTGGCTTCACAATCTGCACAATTTCCACCTTATCAAACTGGTGCAGGCGGTTAAGGCCGCGCACGTGGGCTCCGTAACTGCCTGCCTCACGGCGAAAACAGGGGGTGTAGCCCGCATTTTTTACTGGTAGTGCGCTTTCCTCCAGAATCACATCGCGGTACATATTGGTTATGGGAACTTCAGCGGTAGGTATCAGGTACAAATCATCCAGCGGAACGTAGTACATCTGTCCTTCCTTGTCGGGCAGGTGTCCGGTACCAAAACCACTGTCGGCGTTTACAACGACAGGAGGCTGTACTTCGGTATAGCCGGCTTTGTTCGCTTCGTTCAGAAAAAACTGAGTGAGTGCACGTTGCAGTATAGCCCCTTTGCCTTTGTATACCGGAAAACCGGCACCGGCAATTTTAACACCCAGTTCAAAATCGATTATATCATATTTAGCCACCAAATCCCAGTGTGGCTGGGCGTTTACCGGCAAAGCGGGAACCGAACCCCAGGTAAGCAGGGTGTGGTTGTCATCGGCAGATTTTCCGCGAGGTACTGATTCGTGGGGTGTATTCGGCAAAGAAATAATCAGTTCTTTGACACGGGCTTCCAGCGTTTCCACGTTGGTTTCAAGAATTTTTAAACGCTCTTTAATGGTTGCGGTCTCTGCTTTTTTCTGCTCTGCCTCTTCCCTTTTGCCTGACTTCATCAATTCCCCGATTTCTCGGGCAATCTGGTTGCCACGGGCCTGATTCTGCTCCATTTCGGAGCGGCAATCGCGGGCTTTTTTATCAGTATCCAGAATTTCCTTTACGGTTCCGGCGGCATCGATACACCTGATTGAAAGTCGTTTGATTACTTCATCGGCATTGGAACGAATGTAGGCGAGCTGTATCATGGTTGGTGTGTGCAAAAATACAAAGTAGCCCTGCTATAAAACCCATAAACTTTTCAGTTTCGTGTCTTCAGGCCCATTTCTAGGCCTTTTTGGCGTGTAAATGCCAGTGCGGCATCCGTCTCATTGGGAATTTCACCGTCCAAGATGGCGTCTCTGACTGTGTTTTTTAGCTCCCCGATAAGCTTTGGGTCACGGATATCGAACATTTCCAGAATATGATTACCGGTAACTACAGGCTGCCAGTTACGCATGGCATCGCGTTCAGTAACGTCTTTAATCTTTTCGGCTACCTTTTCCAGATTGGCAAGGTGACGGGCCACCTTCATTTCATCTTTGCTGGTAATGTCTGCACGGCAAAGGTTTAGCAGGTCGTAAACATCCTCACCGGCATCGACAATCAGGCGGCGGACGGCGCTGTCGGTAACAATCTCCTTGCTCAGCACGATAGGCCGCAAATGCAGGGCCACCATTTTCTCTACGTAGCGCATTTTGTCATCCAGCGGCAGGCGCATTTTACGAAAAATACCTTTCACCATGCGGGCACCCCGGTCTCCATGTCCATGGAATGTCCAGCCTACTTCTAGGTCAAACCTTTTGGTAGCGGGCTTTGCAATGTCGTGGAGTATGGCCGACCAGCGCAACCAGAGATTATCACTCAGTTCGCAAAGGTTATCCAGCACCTTGAGGGTATGGTAGAAATTATCCTTGTGGCTCTTCCCCATTTTGGTTTCTACACCATACAGGGCGGTAAACTCAGGAAAAATCAGCTGCAGAATACCCTTATCAAACAAAATTTCAAAACCCTTACCTGGCTGTTTGCACATGATGATGCCGTTCAGTTCATCTGTGATGCGCTCCTGCGATACTATTGATATACGTTCTGCGTTTTTGGCCAGTGCCGCCATTGTTTCCGGGTGAACGGCGAATCCAAGGCGCGTGGCGAAGCGCACAGCGCGGAGCATACGCAAGGGATCATCACTGAAAGTCACATCGGGATCCAGCGGTGTGCGTATAATCTTGTCCTGCAAATCTTGCACGCCGTTGAAAGGATCCATCAATTCGCCAAAATCGGCCTTATTGAGACTCAGGTACATGGCATTGATGGTAAAATCACGGCGGGTCTGATCATCAGCTAGCGAACCGTCTTCTACGGCGGGTTTGCGGCTTTTGCGGTCATAACTTTCCTTGCGTGCACCGATAAACTCGATGATGTAATCGCGGGTTTTTATTTGTGCGGTGCCAAAGCTCTTAAAGTAAGCAACGTGGGTATCTCCGGGCAGTTTTTTGGCCACTTTTTCGGCAAATTCCACCCCGGAACCCAGCACCACGATATCGATATCCTTAGTAGGTATTCCCAGCATCAGATCGCGAACAAAACCTCCTACCACCCAGGCCTGAATACCTGTTTGGGCGGCCACGCCGGCAATGACTTCAAACTCTTCGGTTTGCAGTACCTGATGCATGGGGCAAAGATACGGCCTGTATGTTACCTTTGCCTGTATGCGGGCGCTTAAAAACCAGATATTGCCGTATACATGGCTAGGTTTTGGTCTGCTTTATCTCTTTTTGCCCGGCATCAATCCTTCCGGAGATGCTGTTGGATACACCGGCGAGTATATGCAAAATGCCGGATCGGGGAAATGGCTTTTTTCGCCACATCATTTGCTATACGGGCCTTTCGGACAATTCACCTACGGGCTGATTGGAAAACATTTAACGTATTACCATTTGTGGATGCAAATGATGAATGCCATAGCAGCTGCCGCATCGCTCTATCTGCTAAAACGCTGTATTGAAATTATTACAGACCAAAAAACAACAGCCTTTGTTGCGGTATTGCTTGCCGGTGGTGCCTTTGCCACCATGCGCTTTGCTACGGAAAACGAAACATATATACTGCCGCTGTTATTCAGCCTTTGTGGAACATGGTTTTTACTGGGCTGCCACAATGAATCAAAAAATGGGCGGCCATATCTGGGATTTGGGCTTTTGGCAGTGGCGGTTTTATTTCACCAGATCCATTGCTGGTGGTGGCTTGCAGCGGTTTTATTTTCCCCCGCAGATAAACAAA
>VGGQ01000048.1 GCA_016868535.1 Bacteroidota bacterium
ATGTTGTCTATGGTAAGTGCCTGATCTACCGATTTTCCCTTTAACCACTCAGTGGCCAGAGAAGACGAGGCTATAGCCGAACCACAGCCAAAGGTTTTAAATCGCGCGTCTTCGATGACACCGGTCTCGGGATTTACCTGAATCTGCAAACGCATTACATCGCCACACTCGGGTGCCCCTACCAAACCTGTACCCACGTTGGGACTGTCTTTGTCCAACGTTCCCACATTGCGGGGATTGCTGTAGTGGTCTATTATTTTCTCACTGTATGCCATATCGTTTTGCTTATTTGGTTTTCAATACAAAGTTATATATTATTTAGAATCTTTCCAAACAAATTAATGTTCCGTCCACTGCACCGATTTCAGGTCAATGCCTTCTTTGAACATTTCCCAAAGCGGGCTCATGTCGCGCAGTCGGTTTACAGCGTCTGTCACACATTTAATGGTAAAATCAATTTCCTCATCGGTTGTGTAGCGGCTAAGACCGAAACGCAGGGAGCTGTGTGCCAGTTCATCATCAAGGCCAAGACTTTTCAGCACGTAGCTGGGTTCCAGAGAAGCTGAAGTGCAGGCAGATCCGGATGAAACGGCGATATCTTTGATTGCCATCATCAGCCCCTCGCCTTCCACATATTTAAAGCTGATGTTGGTGGTATGGGGCAGGCGGTGCTCTTTGGATCCATTGAGATAAGATTCTTCAAGCATGAGCAGGGAGTTTTCGAGCCTGTCGCGCATTTTGATGATTCTCTCGGTATCGGATTGCATTTCCAGGTGTGCCAGTTCGGCGGCCTTGCCAAAACCCACAATACCTGGCACGTTGAGCGTACCGCTGCGCATGCCACGCTCGTGTCCACCCCCGTCCATCTGGGCAGTAACCTTGACACGGGGATTTTTTCGGCGCACATACAGAGCACCAATGCCTTTGGGGCCATACATTTTGTGTGCTGTAAAGCTCATCAGGTCTATGTTGTAGTCAATCACATCCACGGGAATTTTGCCCACGGCCTGGGTGGCATCGGAGTGGAATAAAACACCATGTTTTTTGCATACCGCACCAATTTCACGAATGGGCTGCAAAACACCAATTTCGTTGTTGCCGAACATTAGGGTTACCAGAATGGTGTCGGGACGAATGGCCTCTTTCACCTGAGCAAGGGTCAACAATCCATTTTCGGCAGGATGAAGGTAGGTAATTTCCGCGCCCTGCTTTTCTAGGTGCTTGCAGGTGTCCAGGATGGCTTTGTGTTCGGTAACGGCGGTAATGATATGCCTGCCTTTTTCAGCGTACATCTCAAAAACACCTTTCAGAGCCAAGTTATTGCTCTCGGTGGCGCCGCTGGTGAAAATAATTTCCTTTTCATTGGCACCAATCAAGGTAGCTATCTGCTCACGGGCATGATCCACGGCTTCTTCTGCTTTCCAGCCAAAAGGGTGGTTGCGGCTAGCGGCATTTCCAAAATCCTCGGTAAAGAAGGGAATCATGGCATCAAGCGCACGTGGATCCACTTTAGTGGTTGCGTTGTTGTCAAGATATACAGGCAGCTTCATTGGGTTATTTAGACTGTTTCTAATTTGCAAAGGTAAAACTAATCGGGTCAATTCTGTTTAAAGGCGGCATGAATTTTTTCGATGCGTGGGGAATGCTTTACTTTGCCATATGAAACATGTGGAACATATTGGCATAGCCGTTAAGGACCTGGGATCATCCATCGCTATGTACACAAAGCTTTTGGGCGCTGAGCCCTATAAAAAGGAAGAGGTAATTTCTGAAGGCGTAATGACCGTATTCTTTGATGCCGGCAATACCAAAATAGAACTGCTGGGTGCAACCCGGGAAGACAGCCCTATTGCTAAGTTCATCGAGAAGCGCGGTGAGGGTATTCACCACATCGCTTTTGCAGTAGATAATATCAGGGAAAAAATACAGGAAAAAACAGCGCAGGATTTTGCATTAATAAATTCTGAACCTAAGGATGGTGCGGATAATAAATTAATTGTTTTTTTACATCCTAAAAGTACGGGTAATGTGCTGGTGGAAATGTGTGAGGAGAAGGGGTGATTTTTGTTTATTAGGTTAATTGTTTATTGGTTTTTTTAGTGAAATAATGAAGAAGTGAATGAATGAAATAATTACAAGTAATTTAGTTTATTGGTTTAATTGTTTATTGGGTGTTTTTAGTCAAAAAATGAAGGAATGAATAACTGAGTTTAAATCAATAACGGTATACTATTGATTAGTTTGAATAGAAGTTTGATTTTAACTGTATAAAAAAACTAGAAATTACACACATGGTTCTTATATTCGCCGCACAAAGACCTATTTAAGTATGAAACAATCAATTCAAAAATTCAAGGCGACAAGTTTATTTGTTGCAATTATCGTTTCAGCTATTGGCTGCAGCAAAGATTCAAAGAGCGATAAAAATACTACACAAGGGACTTACAGTTTTGAGTATACCATAGACGGTGTAAAGCATCCATGGTCAGGTTACCCCAACAACAATCAGTGCATTTACCTTGAAGCCGGCCCTTATTCATCTGCGTCAATGTTTCCACAGACAAGTGAAGGTCTAGTGGTGAGTACAAATGCTTTATGGGATGTGGGCACCTATGTTTATGACGAGAATTCAGCTTTAACAGAGGGTTTTGCACTTTCAGGCAGTAATGGCGGAACCAGCAAAGCCACCGGCGGTAAAGTAACGGTTAATGTCACCGAAAAAGGGAGTGGCAAAAACAGCCATGTTAAAGGAAATTTCACAGGTATAATTATTAACATAAATACGCTTAACAAAATGAATGTTTCAGGCAATTTTGATTTGTGTAATATCACTCCATGAATCAATAATCTGTTGAATTAATTATTGCCTGTTATACTAGCTTATTGTTTTTAATATTATAGCTTTAAAACTATAAATTTTGTAGTTTATTAATCCACTAAACTATAGCACTACCCTAATCATCAAATTAAGGCCCATAATAAACATTACAGTGGCTACCAGTTTATCCACCTTTTTAAGCCATTTTTCTTTGATATATTTTTTAAGTAAAGAGGCACCCGCGGCGATGCCGACTTCGGTGCTGAAAATGGCCAGGATGGCGAAGGCTCCGAATACTATTTTTTGGTCAATCACATATGCCGAAGCGGGTGGTAAACTGTATAACCCCAGCCACCAGGCTGCATTGGCAGGATTGAGAATATTGATAACAAAAGGTTTCACAAAAAAATCACGGGCAGAATGCAGTCCCTTGACTTCCTTATGTTCCTGACCGTCCCGACGTTTTTTGAACCAGGTCCAACCGCCCATGGCTAACAGCAAGAGGCCTCCTACCCACGATATGCTTTGCTGGTATTTTTGCAGAAAATCAGAGATGGCTGCGGTGAAACTGATGGCCAGGGAAAGAAAAATTAAATCACCGGCGATGACACCTGATGCAATGATTACCCCTTTTTTGATCCCATGCTGAATACCTGCCTGAATGAGCATAAAAAACACCACCCCCAGCAGGATACTCATCATAAAACCTGCAGCAAATCCGTACAGTGCGGGTGCCAGCCAGGCCAATTTTAATAGGGTTTCAGGTGTAAAATTAATTCGCTTTGCCGGTTGCGGATCCAGAATTGTTCTCGGGTGAGGCGAATGATCTCATAGATGCTGCGGGCACCGTTGTCGTAGTCAATGAAAAAATCTTTATCGTTGTTCATGGTGCCCCAGATGCCATTTAATTTGGCAGTGTCGGTGATTTCGATCACAGCGTAATTACGGGTAAACTCCCACACCTGGTCTTTATTTGATGAGGTGGTATCCTGCTGGTTTTTTTCGGCATAGCCCACCACCCATTTGCCCTCTATACGTTCTTTTTGGCTCCAGATGGAAATGTAGGGTCCGTCTTTGTACTTCTTACATGCAGATAAGGCTAACAACGAAAAACAAAGGATGGCTAAAATTCGGTTCATGGTATGCAAAATTGCGTTATTTGGTTGTATTTATTGATAAATATCTAAAATTCCTCGCGATATCAAATGGGTCATTCAGATCCAGTTTTACGCGCACGGCAGCATATTCATACCATTTGAAACCCGGATTTGCAGACTTGAAATCTTTAAAGGTATTGCTGTAAAAAAGCGGCAGGGCAGCCTCAAAATTGGAACTTTCCCCCCTAATACCAGTGAATCAAGCCAAGCAAATTCGGCGGTGTCCTGCAATTCACCTGTGGCTGCTATGCGCCAGTTTGCGGACAAATTGAGACTAACCGTATAATCTCCGAATTCGATGTAATATTCGCCCTGCTCGGCGTACGGGAATGTGTTCCACCCGTTCACATCATACACAGCGGGTTTGGGATACCACTGTGTTATTGAAAACAGATCTCCGTTGTATGCCATGCGGCTGAACAATCAGGGAATTTTAACACGGAAAGGGGTACTGATGGTAATTTTATCTCCCGTATTCAGCGTTTTCGGCAAAACAAAGTACAAAATATCCGGATTAACTGAATCTTCATTAAAACACGCTGGGATACCATTTACGATGAAGTTGAGACTGTCCAGTGCTGCCCGTTCTTCTTCGGTAGCATTAAAGAACTATTTATTGCCATTGATGACGGATTCTTTTCCATAGGCCGTGTGCCTGCCTGAGAATGTATTGGGCCATATATGAAGGGGAATGCTTTTTATTGTGTTCGGGCTGTTTTTGGTGTAGGTAATGGTTTGAAAACACCGTAAAACCTTCCTGTTCTCATCCAATAAAACACGGATGTTGTGATCTGCACGCTGCTGCCAGGGAGTCTACTGTCTGGAAATTATGTTTTGTCCCGATCCATACAATGGTATTAAAGAAATCAGGGCAAGCATGAAAACCTTTGCAGGGCTAATCAAGGTGCGCATTGTATACAAACTGTGCAAAAATATAGGGGCTTTTTGTGAACCAAACAGGTTTTTCGACCAATCGGCTGATTATTTTTGACGGCGATGGGGTTTTTTCCAAGCGATTGGGACGACGAAGAGCAGGACGACTTTAGCGGCAACGTTGAAGAACTGGTGCGCGAATTTGAGGCCAACAAAGACGCGACATTCAGTCCGCGAGAATTGCTGGAGATATTTCGGTACTACTCCTACAACCATTTGATGGCCAATGACAGCAACAAGGGTTTTATACGCATGAAAACCGTGCTGGAGCAAGGCATTGATCAGTTTCCTTACATTCCCGTTTTTGCCATCCACATGGCAGAGGTTCTCATGCGTGAGAAAAACTATCGTATGGCCCGCCTGTATATTGCCAAGGCCCGAGAATACAGTGCTTTTGAGCCGGCCTTGTTTATGGTAGATGCTGTTATTTATGGTCTGGAAGGCCGGAAAGAAAAGGCCATGGAAATGCTGAAAGAAAGCATGAAGCTGGCGGGTGAGGATGAACAAGCGATGGAGGATTTTCTTGAACTCCTGGTGCACTATGGGCAGTTTGAAATGGCACTGCCGGTGCTGGACAAATGTCTGGATCTGGGTGGCGATATCCATTACATCGTGGAGAAATGGCTGGGGCAAACACATGATAAAACCCATGTAAGGGCCCTGATGCCCATGCTGGAGAGGCTGGTAGACAAAGACCCTTACTCGGAAGAGGCTTGGTATTTGCTGGCCAATGCCTGTGCCGATCTGGAAGATTACCTACAGGCCAAAGAAGCGTTTGATTTTGCCGTAACCATCAATGAGAATTTCCTAGAAGCATGGCTGGGCTATTTGGAAGCCCTATATGAAAACGAAGATTACGACAGTTTTATCAAGCATTACAAGGAACAGGCAGAACGTTTTCACAAAGGTGCCTTTGATGAAATGAAAGGATTACTTGCCTGGAGCCATTATGAAACAGGTAAGGTAAAAGAAGCCAGGACCTTGTATCACGAAGTGCTGAAAAGCAGCCCGGATGACAGCGAAAGCTGGTACAGCATGGGACTTACCTGGCAGTATGAACAGGAATACGCCAAAGCCATTCCCTATCTGGAAAAGGCCTGGGAACTTAACCCTACTGAAGCGGACTATGGCATTGTGCTGGCGGCCGCCTATTTTGGCACACATACAGCCGAAAAATGGGAACCACTGTATGAGGTGCTGTCCGATGATTTCCCGAATGAAGATGAGGTGTGGCTGGACTGGGGTGTGGCATTGCACGAAACCGGACAATCAGACAGGGCGCTGGAAATAACCCAGGTGGGTATTAAACACAATCCAGGCAACACCAAATTGCTGTATCGCATGGCGGCGTTGTGTTATCTGACAGGACAACAGGCTGCTGCCACCTACTTATTGGAAACTGCCCTGGCCATCAACGCAGAAGAACATGTACAAATGTTTACCTTTGCACCGGAATTGAAGAGAGCCGGCAGTTTGCTCAGATTAATTGCCCGTTTCACCAATCCCGGATTGCAAACATGAACCACGAATTATTTAACTTATCGCAACTGCCGGAGCGCAGCGCAAAACCCCGCGAGAGGGGCATTACCATGGTTATGGACAAAGGCCTGAGCATGCGAGAAGCTGAAGATTTTCTCAGCAACGGCAGTACCTACACCGATATTATCAAACTGGGTTTTGGAACCGGCTTTGTAACCCCAATACTACAGGATAAAATCAACTTGTATAAATCGGCCGGCATTATCGTTTATTTCGGGGGAACGCTGTTTGAGGCCTATGTGGTGCGCAACCAGTTTGAGGGTTACCTGAGGCTGCTGGACAAAACAGGTATTGACTACGCCGAAGTGAGTGATGGCAGCATAGAAATGCACCATGATACCAAGTGCGAATACATCCGAAAGCTATCCCAAAGGGCAACGGTACTGAGTGAAGTGGGCAGTAAGGACGCCGAAAAGATTATTCCTCCCTATGAGTGGATTGAGCAGATGGAAAGTGAAATCAGCGCAGGGGTATGGAAGGTGATTACTGAAGCCAGAGAGAGCGGAACTGCAGGCATATTCAGGGGAACGGGTGAAGTGAGAAGCGGTCTGGTGGCTGAGATTACACGCAAGATTCCATTGGAAAAGATTATCTGGGAAACCCCCTTAAAATCACAGCAGGTGTGGTTTATAAAAATGTATGGCGCTAATGTGAATCTGGGAAACATTGCACCCAATGAACTGATTGCGCTGGAAACCCTAAGGCTTGGTCTGCGGGGTGACAATTTCTTCTTCCCCCTTAACAATCCGCCTGCATAAAAAAGGATACTTTTGGCACCCTATTGTATTCCCTGACAATTATTTATAATAGTCTATTTAAACTTATTGATTAAATTCAAAATCTGGGTTTTATCATGGTAACCAATGGCATTTGCAACTACCTGACCTTTCTTGAAGAAAATTAAAGTAGGGTATCCTTCAAGGTTGTAGCGACTGCTGATTTCGGGCTGGGCCTCGGCATCAATACTCAATACCGTAACAACATCTTTTTTCTCTTCTTTCACCTGTTCCACAAAGGGGGCCATGCGCTTACAGGGGCCACACCACACGGCATAAAAATCTACCATGACCAGTTTATTGCCCGCAATTAATTTTTCAAAGTCCTTGATGGGAATACCTTCAACTGAAGCCGGTTCTTCTTTCTCCTCAAGAATTTCCACTCCGTCCTCATGGGTATCTGAAGTATTGCCCTGGCAGGCATAAAGGGTATATGAAGCTGTCAGAATGGCAAGCATGGTAAGCATACGGAAAATGTTCTTTTTCATATTAGCACAAATTTAGTGCAGGTAATGCAATAATTTTGCCAATATGTCATCCACCCCCATACTGTCGGTTGTAATACCTATTTACAACGAGGAAATGAACATCCGAAAGTTGTATCAAAGGCTTTGTAGCGCGCTTGAAGCATTAGGTGCAACCTGGGAAGTGGTGTACGTAAATGACGGGTCAAAAGACCGTTCCCTGTCGATATTGCAAGGGCTAGCCGAAACGGACCACCATGTAAAATACATAGATTTTTCGCGGAATTTTGGGCATCAGTTGGCCATTACAGCGGGTATTGAGCACGCCAAAGGCGAATGGATAGTAATTATGGATGGCGACGGGCAAGATCCGCCGGAACTGATACCTGACTTGCTAAACAAAGCCCGGGAAGGATTTGAAGTGGTCTATGCCCGCCGAAGAAAACGTGACGGTGAAAATTTTTTAAAGAAGTTTACGGCCCGCATGTTTTACCGCTTACTGGCCAAAATTACCAGCATTGAAATTCCTGTAGATACGGGTGATTTTCGCATTATACACAGACAAATCCAACGTATTCTATCCAGGATGCCTGAGCAGCACAAGTATATACGCGGACAAATCAGCTGGATTGGCTTTAACCAGAGCTTTCTGGAATACGACAGAGAAGAGCGCATGGGCGGTGCCACCAAATTTACCTACCGCAAAATGATGCGTTTTGCCCTGGATGGTATAAGCAGTTTCAGTACTTGGCCATTAAAAGTGGCCACTATATCCGGATTTGTCGTTTCAGCGGTGGCATTTGTACTGATTATATACAGCCTTTATCAGAAGTTTTTCGGAACCACCGAGCCCGGATGGACCAGCCTTCATATTTCGGTATTGTTTCTGGGAGGCATACAACTCATTGGTATTGGTATGCTTGGCGAATACCTGGGTAGGGTGAGCGATAACGTAAAAAACAGACCGCATTACATTGTAAGAGACAGCAATATTTCCGATGCGGAGAATTAAACCCGTATATGGTTTCTGGCTCATCTGGATTGTAATAAGCGGCTATCTGGGTATTTTTAAAGCTTTAACAAAAGCACCTGAAAGTGTGCATCAGGGGGCGCAGTGCGATCGTGCCTGCGTTGCCTGGAATTATTACCATGAAGATATGAATTTCTTTATGCCCAGGGTGTCGGAAGACCGTCAATCAGAGGGTATTACCGGCATGGAGTTTCCCATTATCCCATTTACTGTGGCAGTATTATTCAAAGTTTTCGGGCCTCATGATTTCATCTACCGATTTCTGCTGTATTTGCTTGTGAGCCTGGGGGTATTTCATGCATGGAAAATTACGGGATTGTTCATTCAGCAGAATATCCACCGGCTGCTGCTGGTTTTTGGCTGGTATTGTTCTCCTATACTGGTTTTTTACACACCAAATTTTCTGGCCGATGCGGGTGCCATGTCGTTTGTGATGATGGCATGGTATCATCTCATACTAAGAATTTACGGCGTAGAACCTGCCCGAAACATGAGGCGGTTTGCCTTGTGGATGAGTATGGCGGGACTACTGAAAATCTCATTTCTGATATACGGCATTGCCGGATTTATATTGCTTTTTTTATGGCATTTCTTTAAAAATCCGACGCTGAGGGTGGTTTTCACGCGCCATGATTTTATGTGGATGGTGGTTCCTGCCGTTCCCGTATCGGCCTGGTACGGTTATTCCGGATGGCTGACCCGTAGGACTTCCAACATGCATTTTTTGCAAAGCATGAATCCGGCAGACTCCGTAAAAGAGTTTTTACAAAACTCTCAAACGGCGCTCAACAACTGGCAGGAAAGTTTATACAGGCCGGGATTTTTCATGTTTTTTATGGTCATTCTTTTAGTTCTGCTAGTGTTTCGCTTGCGCCAAGCACTTTTGCCTGGACTGGCTGCAGCTTTAATGCTTTCAGGCTTCGGGGCAATATGGATCTTGTTTAACCACCAGTTTATATACCACGATTATTATTTCATCCTGCTTTTCCCGGCCCTGTTTTTTGGCTGGCTGTTTATACAGCAATTGTTACAGGAGCAACGCACGCTTTTGCTGGGTTGTGTTTCAATGGTCATAGGAGTGGCTTTCTGGGTTATTCCTTTTATGAACGCGGGACATGCAGCCCACATGATGAACAGGCGTTATGCAAAAGGGGACTATTACCACCAGAACGCTTTTGCAGAAGCCGAGGAACTGGTTTCACAGGCCGATACAATATCCAAGGTAATTCCCGACGGAGCCCGTGTTTTTTACGCTTTTGACAATACTCCCAATACAGCATTATACCTGCTCAAAAAACGCGGTGTGCGCATCAGCCGGGATTTCGGACCGGAAATAACGGCAGATATTCTGTCCAAATCACGCACAAAATACCTTGTACTGAATGATACGTCTTTGTGGTTCAGCCGCTACGAGCCCCAATTAAAAACCGGGGCCAGCAAGGTTTACCACGGGAAAAACACACACATCTACCGATTACCTTAACTAAAGGGTAAAGACTTTTACCTGTCCGCCCTGCTCTATTTTATACCTTCCGTATGCGGCTGGATCAATGAGCGGTTTATTGGGCTGACTATCATACTGTGCCCTGCTTTTATACACCTTACCGTTGGGTGCCAGAAATCCCCTTAGCAGGATGGGCTGGGGCAGGATGGGCTGTGCACCGGCCACACTCCCTCCATGCGAGGCAAATTCAATCATGCTGAGGCGTAACAATTCCGCGTAATAATCGCCGGTTTTGTTGATGCCCCGCACGGGATTTGAAACTCCTACCCTGTTACCTATATCTCTTGCCGATGCTTTGTCCAGTGTGGCTATCATGCCGTTGCCAAACTGAAAAATAAATAATCCGTACTCCTCTATTCCCTCTCCTGCATAGGTGGAACCCCAGACAGCCTCAGGCGCCGGTACTGTCGAGTCATACTCGGGCTGACTCCATGTATCCTGAGCCTTAAGGGAATAAAAGGACATAAGTAGACCAAAGAGAAGAATCAGTTTTTTGCCGGGATAATCGGCCATGTGGTGCTGCGCGACAAATGTTTTCATGGTTTTTCGTAGTTTAAAATTAAACATAATAGCCTATGGTAATCTTTGTTTGTGAGTACAATAGCGTTGGTATACGTCAAACCATATAACCCAATAACTGCAAATGGCGTTTTTTATTTTACACGCCGGTATAATATTCTGTTTTTTCGGTGGTATGGCTGCGAATCACGTCCAGGCTCATGAGGTTCACCAGAATGCGAGAAGCCCTTCGCCTACTGATATTGAACAACTTACAAATTTGAAGCATCGTTATGCGTTCATTTTTGCTTAAAAAATCCAGAATGCCACGTTCTATATGTCCCATAGGCACAGCCGATTCACAATTTTGCTGTTGCCTCTTCAAAAAATCAATCGTGGTTTTGCTGGCCAGTAGGCTTTTGTCATTAACTCGCACATACACCCACCACTTCCCCTCTTCATCCTTGGCGTAATAGGGCTTATTGCTGCCATCGGGAACTTTCACCTCCAGCAGGCTTTTGCCTTCGGCTTCGTGTTCGGAAATCTCAATTTCCAGTTCGGGGCGGCAGTAGAAATGTGCTGCCATATCCAGCATGTATTTTTCGTCTTCGCTGCGCACGCCACAGAGGGTTTTATTGTCGCGGACACCCATTAGCAGCACGCCACCTTTTGTATTGGCAAAACTCACCATGGTTTTGGCAATTTTTGCCGCACTGCTCACGGATTGCTTGAAGTCAAGGGTAGTACCCTCACCATCTTTCAGGTATTTGCGCAAAACGGGGTTCATGAGGGCAGAAATGTGCGGTAGCTGAGCCGGTCTTCCTGCAGTATCTCGTTGGCCACCTCAAGAATATCGGAAGCGGTTATTTTTTCTATTCTTTGCAAAACTTCCTGCAGGCTTTCCGCGCGGCCGTGCCGTAATATGCCCTTACCAATGTGAACCAGCAGGTTGCTGCGGTTTTCATCCGCCATTACAATCTGACCCTGGAATTGCTTTTTTGCAGAAGAAAGCTGACGCACACCCAGCTTTATCTCCCGCAGTTTTTTCAGTTCCTTTTGTATCAGTTCCGTGCTTTTTTGAACATAACGGCATCACAGCTTTAGGTAGCAGTGAAAAAGCCCTGCATCACAGTAGGTCTGATAGCCGCTTTCCACATGATACGTGTAGCCGTATTTTTCGCGTATACCGAGGTTTAAGCGACTGTTAAGGCCTGGACCACCCAACAGGTTATTTAAGAGCAACATCGACCATTTATTGGGGTGGTTTTCGGGATATGCGGGAATGCCCATGATGGTATAGGCACCGCTGAAATCGGTTTTTTCGGTGGCCGAGGTAGGTTTGTAGTTTACATCATGTTGCTGTTTAGGCGCCGGTTTCCTGCCGCTTAAGTCAGGCATGAAGCGTTCTGAATATTGCACAGCCTTATCGGAGGAAATATTGCCAACCACCACAAATACCATGTTTTCGGGGGTGTAATGCTTTTCGGTGAAATGCAAAATGTCTTTGCGGTCAATTTTATCCAAAGAAGCCAGGTTTCCTAGAATGTTATGTGCTAGAGGATGTGTGCCAAATATCTGCTCCTGAAACTCATCGTAGATATTTTCATCGGGGGTGTCCAGATACATACTGATTTCGTCGGCGATTACCTTTTTTTCTTTAGAAAGCTCTGTTTCGGGAATATTGCTTTTGAAGGTGACATCGCATAAAATATCTATAGCCCGAACATAGTGCCTTGCCTGTATGGTGGCGTAAATGGCAGTAAGCTCTTTGGTGGTAAAGGCATTCATCTCGCCTCCCACCACTTCTAGGTAATTGAGTACATGAACGTTTTTGCGACGGTTGGTGCCTTTAAACAACATATGCTCGAGACAATGGGCCAGGCCGGGGTTTTCACCGTCATTCCGGCTTCCTGCGCCGATTACAAATCCACAATAAACCAGCCGTGTTCCGGCAACCCGCTTGTGCGCCAGTCTCATTCCTGAGGCTAGCGTATGCAAGGTGTAATCGGGTTGTTTCATTATTCAAAGGTAGGGCTGTTAAACAGACATGCCGGACTAAGCCGGCATGTCTATTTAAAAACAGAAAACAAACTATTTTACAATCAGTTTGTCGTTGAAGATGCCTTTGCCAGTTTGAATGGTAACACTATACACACCGGGAGGCAAACTTATATTGAGTTGTGCGCGGGTGCTATTGGGTGTGAGCAGAGCAACCTGCCTGCCATCTATCGCGATAAGCTCAACATGCTCAAGCACATCTGAAGACCTGAAAAATAGGATGCTTGAGGCCGGATTGGGAAACATGCGGATATTGCCCAAGGCCAGACTGCGGGTAGAAGATGCTTCATTGTCATTGATAACCAGGGTAAGCACAGAGTCTTTACCAGCTTCTCCCGGTCCGTTTACATTGCGGATACCAAACATAAGGGTTTGCTGACCATCAGATTCGTTGTCGTCGCTGATATTGGCTTTGCCCGAGAGGTAGCTGTTATTTTTCAGCACATTGATGGTGCGGCCGGCGAAATCGTAATCACGGGGTGAAACCGCTGTTCCGCCAATAGCTGCCACTGTAAAGCTGAAATTTTCTTCCGTAGGCAGTACTTCCAGTTCAAAACGGAAGCTGTCGGCCAGTTCTGTGATGGTGTCTGCAGTTTTGATGAAATTGATTTTGGGCAGGGTTGCTTTAATAATATCACCCAGATTCCTTGGAGTTAGTGTATACCTTGCCGTGAATGGTGAGGTATTGTCAAACTGCTGACAAATGCCTGTAATGTTCAGATAGCCCTGGGGGGCGGTGGTGCCGTCGAGTTCAGTTTCTGCATCAATATTCAGCGAATCAACAGTTCCGTCGGTATATTGGAAACGAACATACTTAAATCCATTGTTGCCGAGCGCAGCGGAGGGCCATTCAGCCGGATCGACGAGTTTTACCCTTTTAACCTGAACCATTTTGCTCTCCAGGTTTTCAACCATATCATTTACCACTGTGGGAGCAGGTGTGGGTCTGTTGCCGGCAATGAGGATGATGGTATCCAGCAAGTCCATTTGAACAGTACCCCAGAACTGACGAACAGTACCCTGCACCATCACAGAA
>VGGQ01000049.1 GCA_016868535.1 Bacteroidota bacterium
TGCTAATCTGGAAAACCTGGAAATACCGCAGCCGGAATTATGGATTGGGTGCCACAGCATTGCTGGTTTTTGTGTGGTTATCTTCCGTCTTCAATGCCTGGAAATGGGAGAAAACAGTAAAGCCCGATACAACAGTAAATGTAACAATATGTCAGCCCAGTTATGATCCATGGACTGAAAAATTTACCCGGTCTTCATCCGAAATGGTAGCTGAAATGATTGAACTTAGCAATAATGCTGTAGATAAAAACACATACCTTTTGGTATGGCCCGAAACCAGTATCACTTCTCCCATCGATTTGAACCACCCTCAACAACATCCGGATGTATCAACCATTTCCGCACTTAGAAAGGATTTTCCTTCTCTGCACATCCTCACAGGAGCCAATATGCATCAGGTATATGAGAACTGCAAAGAGCGTCCCAGTATAACGGCCCGGCCCACGCAGGAACCCACACTATGGTGGAATGCCTACAACAGCGCGGTGTTGATTGGTGACAAACCTCTTCAGTTTTATCACAAGAGCATACTAGTACCCGGAACTGAGCAAATGCCCCTCGTTCGGTATTTTCCGTGGATAGATGAACTGGCCGTGCAACTGGATGAAAATTCAATATCAGGAAGTTTGGGTAAAAGTCCTTACCCTGTGGTGTTTGATGCAGGAAAAATAAAGATAGCCCCCATCATCTGCTACGAGAGTATTTATGGCGACTACACCGGCCGTTTTGTGAAAGACAGCGCCGATGTTTTGTGTGTGATTACCAACGATGCATGGTGGGGATACACGCCCGGCTACAAACAGCACCTGGCTTATGCACAGCTGCGTGCTATTGAACACCGCCGATGGCTTGTGCGAAGCGCCAATACAGGAATTTCAGGGTTTATCAATCCTTACGGTGAAATAGAAAAAGGGACAAACTGGTGGGAAAAAACGGCCATTTCCGCAGAGTTGAATATTGACAGCAGCCGCAAAATGACATTGTATACCCGCATGGGAGATTGGATTTGGCTAATGATACTCAGCGGTATCTGTCTTTTACTGTGTACAGCATATTATCTGCGTTTGCGCAAGGCTTAAACCCCGCGTGTAATGCTTCTTATTACATCAAATCCCTGAAAAAACTCTTTGGCAATAATTCTTAGCATGGTATAAACCGGTGCGGCGACAATCATACCACCAAGGCCGGCCATTTGAAATCCGGCCAACACAACAAAGAACAGCTCCAGCGGGTGCACCTCCAATGAGTTTGAGAAAATCAGCGGATATGAAACCAGATTATCCAGCAAAATAGCCACAATAAAAACCGTGGCCACTTCCATCAGATGCGGCATAATGGAAGTATAAAAATCTGCACCTATATGCCCGCCTATGCTGAATAAGAGTGCGAAGGAAAGCCCCAGGGCAGGTCCAATGTAACTAATCAGGTTAATCAAACCACAAAAGACAGCTATGGTAAGTGCGTATGGTTCGCCAACAATACTCAATCCAATAAAAATATAACTTCCAAATACGAGAATTTGAAGCAAAACACTTCTAAAGTATTTTCCCAAAAGATCCTGAATTGCCCTCAGAACCTTTTGCATACGGGGTTCAACATTATCCGGAGTGAGCGTATGAATGAGCCGGTAAAGAAGAAATTTTTCTTTTAGAAAGAAGAAAGTTATAAAGAGAACCGAGAAAATCCATCCGCCTGCGATGCTTACTCCGCTTAAGACACCCTCAACAGCATTGTGTATATCGGTGGATTGGACCCAACGCATAAAATCCTGTTTTAACTTTTCAGCGCTAAATAACTGGCCATCTATGCCCCAAGTTCCGAGGTAGTGTTGTAAATCGGACAGCGGAGCCCCAAAACTGCTTTTAAGATCTTCATTGGATATGTTACTGATCCGGTCAGCCTGTTCCAGCAGTGGCGGTATAATCAATCGCAATAATCCAAAAACTGAAGTCAGTAGAAAAATGATAATTCCCAAGGCATATACCCAGCGTGGCAGGGGGGTTTTCCCCCACTTAACGTTCTTTTCCATCCCTGCCATCAAAGGTGCTGCAATAAAGTTGATAAGTGCTGCCACCAGAAAATAGGCAATTACACTGCGGAGGAACCATGCCGCAATGAGGATGACCACAATGGCCACCCTGCCTATCCATTTTTTATGATTCGGGCTCAATAATAGTATTGTCCTCTGCGGGTGTTTCCGGTTCGGCAGTATCGGGTATTGTGTTTTCAGAAGGGATTTCTACGGTCTCAACGGCAAGTGCAGTCTTTTGATCGAACGGGCGCTTTCCAATCAGCCTTTCCAGATCTGCCTTAAATAGGATTTCCTTTTGCAGCAGTTCCTCTGCAACGACTTTCAGCTCATCTTTCTTTTCGGTCAACAGATTTTTACAGCGTGCGTAAACATCGGCAATGATATTGCGAACTTCTTCATCAATCAGCTCGGAGGTTTTTTCACTGTAGGGTTTCTGATAGCCATATTCACCTTGTGGATCGTAGAATGACAAGTTACCAACCTTATCACTCATTCCATAAACAGTAACCATGCTGTAGGCCATTTTGGTGATGCGTTCCAGGTCGTTCTGAGCTCCAGTACTTATTTTTCCAAAGAAAATATCTTCAGCAGCTCTGCCGCCCAGTGTCATACACATACTATCAAGCAACTGCTCGGTGCGGTACAGGTACTGCTCCTTGGGCAAATACTGAGCATAGCCCAATGCGGCTACACCGCGGGGTACGATACTCACCTTGAGCAGTGGATCGGCATTTTCGAGGAACCATCCCGCAATGGCGTGACCTGCTTCATGGTAAGCCACAATCTGCTTTTCTTCGGGCGAAATGATTTTATTTTTCTTCTCGAGTCCGCCAATGACCCTGTCGATAGCATCATAAAAATCCTGCATATCCACATGTTCTTTGCCATGCCTTGCAGCAATCAGAGCGGCTTCGTTGCACACATTGGCAATTTCAGCACCCGCAAATCCCGGAGTCTGTGCTGAGAGTTTGTGGGCATCCACATCATTTGCCAGCTTGGTGAGCGGTTTTAAGTGTACCTTAAAAATTTGCTCTCTGCCTGCAAGGTCCGGCCTGTCCACGGAAATTTGTCTGTCAAAACGCCCAGGACGCAGCAATGCGCTGTCCAGAATATCGGGACGGTTGGTAGCTGCCATGATGATAACACCGCTGTCGGTTCCAAAGCCGTCCATTTCGGCCAGCAGCTGGTTTAGTGTATTTTCACGTTCGTCGTTGCTTCCCTGCACCAGGTTTTTGCCGCGTGCACGGCCAACCGCATCGATTTCATCAATAAATATAATACAGGGGGCCTTTTCCTTGGCTTGTTTGAAAAGGTCGCGCACACGGCTGGCACCCACACCCACAAACATTTCCACGAAATCAGAACCTGATAGCGAGAAGAACGGTACACTGGCTTCGCCCGCAACTGCTTTTGCAAGCAGAGTTTTGCCCGTACCAGGAGGACCTACCAGCAGCACGCCCTTAGGAATTTTACCCCCCAGGTTGGTGTATTTTTTAGGATTTTTCAGGAAGTCAACTACCTCCATAACTTCTACCTTGGCTTCTTCAAGTCCTGCTACATCCTTGAAGGATATATTAACCTTGGTGTCTTTATCAATAAGCTGAGCCTTTGCACGGCCAATACTGAAAATATTGGATCCGCCGCCGCCGCCAACACCACCAACACGGCGAAAAAGTATATTCCAGAAAATGAGGAATATGCCGATGAAGAAAAGCCACTGAAACAACTGTCCCATAAAATCGCTGTGCGATTCATAAGAAATAGGCGGAATAGGGATTTCATTTTTCTTTTCCTTCATTTCATCCTTCAAATCCTTTATTTCATTGTTGAAATACCCTTTTTCTATCTCAAAATAATAATTGGGCTGATTGCCTCCAAGCATATCTTCTTTCTTGGCGCTGGACTTATGCTCATCTTTCTGGATAGCTCCCCTGGTCAGGTAAACTTCCACAATTTGCTCATTGACGATTAAGAGTTTTTCTACATCGCCCTGCACAATCATTTTTCTAACCTCATCCCAGTTGGTGCTTCGGCCGCCACTCCTGGGCAGAAAGGTTAGTATCAGCATCACAATGAATATGATACCATAAATCCAGTAAGGGTTAAACCGAAAACCGCCGGGTTTGGGTTTGTTGTTATTGATTTCGCTCATTTTACGGTTAAATATCTTATGGCAAAAGGTAAAGCCAAACAGAATTTCACTGCAAAGCTAAGATTTATACCTGCCAAATACCACATTTCGCAGAATTTGTATGTAACTGCATAAAAAAACTCGGTGTGTTAAATGTACACTATCTCATTTAAACAACAACAACTTTTAAAAGCGTCTAATTTTTGTGATGATTTTGTTAACCCAAACAGGGCATATAATGTGGGCAATATTATAACAATACAACACAGGGGGTTTTTAATTTGCGTTCGTGAAAATCGCTGCGATTGATATTGGGTCAAATGCGGTCAGGCTATACATATCTAGGCCGCTTCATGAGGATTTGCCTGATACGGACTTTAAGCAGGTGGAGTTTACCCGATTGCCCCTTCGGTTGGGTGATGATGTGTTTAAAAATAAAGAGATAGGAAAGAAAAAAGCCGATTTGCTTGTAAAGGCTATGCAATCGTTTGCGTTGCTTCTGGAGATATACAATGTAGACGTCGTGCGTGTGTGTGCCACCAGCGCGATGAGAGATGCCGAAAATGGTGAAAATCTGGCCAAAGAGATCCACAAAATCACCGGATTAAAGATTGATATCATCTCGGGCAAAGAGGAAAGCCGACTGGTGCAGGTAGCAATTCTGGACAGCCTTCCGGGCAAAAGCACTTTCCTGCATATCGATGTGGGTGGGGGCAGTACAGAAATCAGTTTAATACGCAATCGCAAAATAAAGCAGTACGAGAGTTTCAATATTGGTACGGTGCGCATGCGTGAGGGTAAGGTAGAAAGTGCAGAAACACAGCGTATGCTTAAATGGCTTTCCAATTTGGATTTGCCAACAGACCAATCTGTAAAAGCCATTGGCACCGGCGGGAATATTGTGAAATTACATGCCCTTGCGGGCACTGCTTCCAGGGAAGTTATGAACCTGCACCACCTGAAAAGTACCAATGCCTACATAGAATCGCTAAGCCATCACGATCGCGTATATGAGTTGCAACTAAACCCTGACAGGGCCGAGGTAATCAACCATGCTGGAAATATTTTCATTCAGATTATGGAATGCTGCTACATTCATGAAATCTATGCGCCCAATGTGGGCTTAAAGGATGGAATTGTAAAGCAACTGTGGAAGAAGCGGTTTGTTACCAAGAAATCTTAAACCCTAGCAGCGCCTGCCCCAGTTTCCATACATCGGTGAAGCTGTTGTACAAGGGCACCGGTGCCATTCGGATGACATTGGGTTCGCGCCAGTCGGCCAAAATGCCCTGTTTTGTGAGGTGATCAAACAGTTTTTTCCCGTTTTCATCGGTCAGAAGGCTGATCTGGCAGCCGCGTTCGTTATCGGGGGTAATGATGCTGAAGCGAATGTTTGGATTTTGATTACGGCAGTCTTTCAGGATAAAATCCAGATATCCGGTGAGTTTTTTGCTTTTCTCGGACAGGTTATGCATACCGGCACGGTGGAAAATATCCAGGCTTGCAGCGTGCACAGCCATACCGAAAACGGGAGCATTGGATAATTGCCAGCCTGCGGCGCCGGGCTCAGGTTCATAGCCGCGCTGCATCAGAAAGCGCTTGTCTTCGCGGTAGCCCCACCAGCCGGATAAACGGGGTGTTTCGGGGTTGAGTGCATGTCGCTCATTTATAAATACTCCTGAAACGTTGCCAGGACCGCTGTTCAGATATTTGTAGCTGCACCAAGCGGCAAAATCCACATTCCATTCGTTCAGTTTTAAGGCTATATTTCCTACCGCGTGTGCAAGGTCAAAACCGGCCGGCACGCCAGCTTTATGCGCAGCTTCCGTAATGGCGGGAATATTGAAATACTGACCAGTGTAATACTGCACACCACTCAATAATACAAGTGCCAGCTTATCGGCATGTTCTTCAATAGCAGCAATGATATCTTCGGTGTGCAAAGTATGTTCGCCATCGCGAGGCTTGAGTTCTATGACTGCGTCGTCGTAATCAAAACCATGAAACTCTACCTGACTTTGCACGGCATACATATCGCTGGGGAAGGCTCCGGCTTCCATAATGATTTTGTATCGCTCCTCGTCGGGCCGATAAAAACTGGCCATCAGCAAATGCAGATTCACGGTAAGCTGGTTCATCACTACCACTTCATGGGGTAATGCACCTACCAGTTCTGCAGTATTGTCTGTTAAAAATTTATGGTAGTGGAACCATGGTTTTTTACCATGAAAATGGCCTTTCACACCCCATTTTTGCCAGTCATCAAGTTCAGATTGGAGGTATTTACCTGCAGTTTTTGGTTGCAATCCCAGCGAGTTTCCGCAGAAATAGACAAGCGTATTGCCTTTTTCGTCCGTGGGGAAGAAGAATTCATTGCTAAATGAAGCCAAGGTATCTGCCGCGTCCTGTTCTTCGGCAAATGCATGGGAATTGGCAAAAATCATGGGGCAAATTTAGGGAGATGCATGGTTGTGAACTCGCATAAAATCATTAAACTCGCAAACATTTTATCGGCATAGTATGAAACTGGAAGATGAAATAAAACAATCTCGTTTTACATCAGCACAACAAAAGGCACTGGTGAATATCATCTTTACTGCCAACTGGGCTAATGCCAGGCTTCGGGAGATTATCAAGGCGCATAACATTACCCTTCAGCAGTATAACGTACTTCGTATTTTGCGCGGTAAATATCCCAGATTGGCCAATCCGGGTGAGATAAAAGCTGTGATGCTGGACAAAAACCCGGATTTGACCAGACTTTGTGACCGCATGTGTACACAGGGGTTCATCAGCAGAACCATTGACGAGGTAAATCGTCGTAAAATGAATATCTGCATTACAGAAAAAGGGTTGAAAGTACTTGAGCAGACAGATCCTGAAGTTCACAAACTGGAGCCTCTGATGGTTCACCTTGCTGACACTGAGGCAGAGCAATTAAGTGATTTGCTGGACAAGCTGCGGGGTTGATTCAACCACTTCATGGTTGCTGCCGCCCTGCCGGACCACCCCCTGATTGGCATCCGGGGTAAATGGGGTTCAATCCCTGCCGGGTTTGGTATTAAGCAACCATTATTAATGGAAAAAGTGTTGAGAGTCACTTCGCTGTGGACGTTATTTAGTCTCTTTCTACCTTTTTCTTATCATTGTCAGTCCGTCGCGCAGAGGCAGCAACACCAAGTCTATGCCTGATGTATTAGCTACTTTTTGGTTGAATCTGTGCATATTGCTTGTATCCGAGTCATTTAAACAGTCTTCTTCGTTCAGTACCCTGCCGCTCCACAGCGTGTTGTCAAACATCATCAATCCTCCCGGTTTCAGTATGTGCAGGCAGCAATCCAGATAATCGCTATACTGCTGTTTATCTGCATCCACAAAAATCATATCCGGTGAAAGCTGCAAGTCTGGTATAATATGCAGGGCTTCACCTGTATGAACTTGAATTTGCTGCTGCTTTGGGTGTTTTTCTACCCATTGTTTTGCTTTCCAGGCCATTTCGGCGTTGGCCTCGATGCTGTGTAATACTCCATCGGATGAAAGCCCCTCCGCAAGGCATAGTGCAGAATAACCCGTAAAAGTGCCAATTTCCAAAATACATTCTGCTTTAATCAGTGCAGCCAGTATGGAAAGTAACCGACCTTGCAACTGCCCGCTCAGCATACGCGGATTGGTAGTGTTTTGCCACGTGTAAGCCGTGAGGTTTTGCAGCAATTCCGGCTCGGGACTGCTGTGTTCTTGGCAATACTGATGCAGGTCATCCTGCCAGTCTGGGTGCATATTGCAAATTTCGGGTTAATTATAAAAAAAATATAAATTTCTTATAGATTGTTTATCAATCATTTAAACTCCATAGAGAGATCGAAATTATGGATTTTTCGCATAAAAATGAAAAAATTTTGAGATTTCAAAAAAAAGTGTACTTTCGCGAGACAATAGGATTAAAAAATTATGTACTGGACATTAGAACTTGTAAGCTATCTGGATGATGCTCCATGGCCAGCTACCAAAGACGAGCTCATTGATTATGCCATTCGTTCCGGCGCACCGCTGGAGGTAATCGAAAACCTGCAGGAACTGGAAGATGACGGAGAACCCTACGAGAGCATCGAGGAAATCTGGAGTGATTATCCTACGGATGAAGACTATTTCTTCAACGAAGACGAGTTGTAATTTACGAAAAAGAGAAACCTTTGAAGGCCGCCCAAAGCGGCCTTTTTATTTGACAAAAATAATGGTGTTTTTTGGTGATAACATCACTGGTATTCAGTTTGAAACGAAAAGTGAGCTCTGCCCTGTCAGGCAGTTTTTGCCATGAAGGCTCTTTCTAGGTATACATGAATGTATATACCCTAGGTTGCTCGGTGGCTTGTATTACACTCAAAACACAGGCAGCAGATGGATTAACATAAGCACCGGTATCCAAAACTCTCAGATATACCATATTTCTTACATCATAGCTAAATTGTATAATAGTTTCTGCCACGTTGGCCACAGAATCCGCAAAATACACCTGCTTGACGTTGCTCACACGTTGCACGCTCTCAGGTCCATCGCAAACATCCGGTTTCAAAAACCCCAAAGGTAAGCGCGCTGAAGGGTAGAAGCTTCATGTAAAAAAACTTACAAGGTACGTTTCACCTGTTCTTCGGTGTATACTTCCAGATAGTCACCTACTGCTATGTCGTTGAAGTGCTCGATCTGCAAACCGCACTCGAAACCGCGCAGCACTTCCTTCACATCGTCCTTGAAGCGTTTCAGCGATGCGAGTTCGCCAGTATGAATTACCACACCGTCGCGTATGACGCGGATTTTGTTTTTGCGTTCTACTTTTCCGTCTGTAACCATACATCCTGCTACGCTGCCAACTTTGCTGATTTTGAAGACTTCGCGCACCTCCACGTTGCCCAAGATTTTCTCTACCACCTCGGGGCTAAGCATACCTTCCATGGCGCTTTTCACCTCTTCAATGGCCTGATAAATTACGGAGTGGTGGCGTATATCGATTTCTTCCTGTTCGGCCAGCTGGCGGGCTTTGGCGCTAGGTCGCACCTGGAATCCTACAATGATGGCATCCGATGCAGAGGCAAGCAGAACATCGCTCTCTGAAATTTGACCTACACCGCTGTGAATTACGGAAACCATCACTTCTTCTGTGCTGAGTTTCAGCAGTGCATCTGACAGTGCTTCCACAGAACCGTCCACATCGCCTTTCACGATAATCTTCAGTTCCTTGAAGTTTCCAATGGCCAGACGGCGTCCGATTTCATCCAGGGTAATGTGACGTTTGGTTCTTATACCCTGTTCACGAACAAGTTGCATTCGTTTAGTAGCCAGTTCTTTGGCGGCACTTTCTTCAGACATTACTACCCACACATCACCTGCGGTGGGGTTTTCGCTGAAGCCCAGCATCTTTACAGGTGTGCTGGGTGGTGCAAATTCAATTTTATTGCCACGTTCGTTGAACAGTGCACGTACTTTAGCGTAGTTAGGGCCTGCAATCATGTTGTCGCCTACCCGCAGGGTACCGGTTTGTACCAGCATACTGCATACGATACCACGTCCTTTCTCCATGGTGGCTTCTATAACCGTACCCTTGGCCCTGCAGTCAGGGTTGGCTTTCAACTCCATGATTTCTGCCTCGAGCAAAACTTTTTCAAGCAGTTTATCAACGTTAAGACCTTTTTTTGCTGAAATTTCCTGACACTGGAATTTACCACCCCAGTCTTCCACCAGTATATTCATACCGGCCAGTTGTTCGCGTATTTTATCGGCATTGGCGCCTTCCTTATCAATTTTATTAAAGGCAAACACCATAGGAACGACGGCAGCCTGGGCGTGCGCAATGGCTTCCCGGGTCTGGGGCATCACGCTGTCGTCTGCGGCTATCACTATAATTGCAATATCTGTAACCTTGGCACCACGCGCACGCATTGCGGTAAACGCTTCGTGGCCGGGCGTGTCAAGGAATGTAATTTTGCGGCTGTCAGCCAGTGTTACCTCATACGCACCAATGTGCTGGGTAATACCTCCGGCTTCACCGGCAATTACGTTGGCTTTACGAATATAATCTAGCAGCGATGTTTTACCGTGGTCAACATGTCCCATCACGGTCACAATCGGTGGGCGGTGTTTCAGGTCTTCAGGTGCATCGTTATCGTCCTCTTCCACTTCAAGCTGTGCTTCGGCGTCAACAAATTCCACTTCAAAACCAAAATCACCTGCCACCAACTGTATGGTTTCAGCATCCAGACGCTGATTAATACTTACCATCATTCCCAGCGAGAAACAGGCGGATATTACATTGGTAACAGCCATATTCATCAAACTGGCCAGGTCGTTTGCCGTCAGGAATTCTGTTACCTTAATTGTTTTACTTTCTTTTTCAAGACGTTCCCTTTCCTCCATGCGTACAAATTCACGTGCTTCTTTGCGCTGGGTTTTCAGTTTTTGTTTCAGTCCGCGGGTTTGTCCGGCACCACCCAGTTTACCCATAGTGGTTTTCACCTTATTGCGCACATCTTTTTGGGAAATTTCGGCTTTGGGATCGGTTTTTTCCTTTTCCTTGGCTATGCGTTCTTCTTCCCTGATTTTATCCTGAACGGCTACTTTTTCGCCACCTACTTTTTTGCGCTTGCGCTTACGTTTTTCACGCAGGTCATCCCGGGCTTCATCAGCGAGGTTTTTCAAGCCGCTGGGCGAATCCTTGGGAAGATTTATTTTACCGAGAACCTTTGGGCCGGAGAGTTTTTCGAATTTGGTTTCTACCTTCTCAACTTTTTCTTCCTCCTCTTCTGCCTTGGGTGGAGCGGTAGGTCCCAGAGTTTTCAACCCCTCAGCGGCAGATTTTTTAGCCTTTTTAACCAGTTTTTTCTCTTCTGTATTTTCCTCGGCCTTGGTTGATTTTCCCTTTTTGGATGCAATTGCTGTTTCTCCGAGGATTTTAGGACTGCTGATTTCTTTTTTTTGGGCCTCGATTTTTTCGGTTTCTACTACCAGCGGTGCTGGGGTAATTTCGGGCTTTGCTGCTATTGGTTTTAACGGTTCCGGTTTTTCGGTTTTCACAACCTGGGATTTGGTTGCAGTAGGGGGAGGTGGGGGTTTTCCGTCCCTGCTGGTTTTGAGTTTGTTGGCCTCTTCCCTTGCGCTTTTGTCCGCGGCAAATTCTTGTACCAGTACCTGGTACATTTCCTCTGTTATTTTGGTTGCAGGTTTTGCATCTACGCTAAAACCCCTTGCTTTCAGGGTTTCAGCCAGAATCTGGTAACTGCGATTGAGCTCGCTGGCAACTTTAGCTAAACGGTATTCCGCCATGTTTCGTGTTCAAATTTACATTTAATCCTCTGCAATGCCAATTCGGAATACTGGGGTTCGGTTCCGTCGGCATGCGGGTCGGTGGAACTAAACCTTAATATTAGTAATATCGGCGGTTAAATGTGGCATTGCTTTGCATATTTCCGCCGCTGTGGCGACAATATTTTTCATGAAATGAAAAACATCATCACCTATCAGTCTTCAAATTCAGCTTTCAGGATATCCTTTACCTGCTGAATGGTTTCTTCTTCCAGTTCAGTGCGGCGAACGAGATCTTCGCTGCTGGCTCTGAGCACGGAGCGTGCAGAGTCCAGGCCAATTTTCTTAAATTCATCAATAATCCAGGCATCGATTTCATCCAGGAATTCATCGAGTTCCACATCATCCTCATCCTGAGTTTCAACATTTACGCGGTATACCTCAATTTGGTAACCCAAAAGCTTACCGGCCAGTTTGATGTTGTATCCGCCTTTTCCAATGGCCAGTGAAACCTGGTCGGCATCGAGGAATACATCGGTTTTTTTGGCCGTCTCATCCAGTTCCATGCGGGAGATTTTGGCGGGTTGCAGAGCACGCTGAATGAACAGTGACAGGTTTGTGGTATAGTTGATTACATCGATGTTTTCGTTGCGCAGTTCACGCACTATGCCGTGAATACGAGCACCTTTCACACCCACACAAGCGCCAACGGGATCGATGCGGTCGTCATAGCTTTCAACAGCCACTTTGGCCCGCTCACCGGGCTCTCTAACGATTTTTTTGATGGTGATAAGACCATCCAGAATCTCAGGCACTTCCAGTTCAAACAGGCGTTCAAGGAATTCAGGACTGGTGCGGGAAAGGATAATGCGGGGCGAGCCTTTGTCCATGTTTACCTCATGAATAACGGCACGCAGGGTATCTCCTTTTTTATACATGTCACGGGGGATCATATGTTCTTTGGGCAAAACCAGTTCATTGCCTTCATCATCCAACACCATAATTTCACGTTTCCAAACGTTGTATACTTCACCGCTGAGAATTTCACCGCGCTTGTCTTTGTATTTGCGGAACAATTCGTCTTTTTCAAGTTCGATAATTTTACTCATCAGGGTCTGACGCGCATTAAGAATACTGCGGCGGCCGAAGTCATCCAGAAATACCTGTTGGATACAATCTTCGCCTACGGCGTAATCGGGTTCAAGCTCGTGTGCTTCGCTGAGGCTTATTTGCAGATTGGGGTCTTCCACTTCACCTTCTTCCACAATCAAACGCAGGTGATACATTTCGATATCCCCTGTTTCGATGTTGATAATGATGTCGAAATTGGCTTCGGGACCGTATTTCTTCCGCAGAATACTGCGGAATACGTCTTCCAGTACACGCATCATGGTGGCTCTGTCGATGTTCTTGAATTCTTTGAATTCTGAGAAGCTCTCAATCAGGCTCATGCCCAGCTCTTTGGTTTTGGCTTTGCTCATATCAGTTGAAAGTTATTTTTATTGTTGCATTTTTGATGTTTTCCCAGGCAATCTGAACGGGCCGGGTTTCTGTTTTTCCCCCTCTTATAACAATTATCTCTTCCAGTTGCAGCTCGTTACCCTGCATGGTTAACAGTTTGGCTTCTATGGTTGCTCCTTCTACCGTTTCGATTTCCAGGGTTCTGCCACAGTGTTTGGGCAGTTGTCTAAGATCTGAAAGAGGTTTATTGGCCCCGGGTGTGGAAATTTCGAATGTAAATTTTCTGTCTCCGAAATCGCCCTCGTCTATTTTCTGTGAAACATAACGGGTAAAGTCAGAAAGGCGTTTCATGGTAACGGGTTCTTCTCCGTCCACATAAAAACGGTAAAAACCGGCCGGGGTTCCGGTGTGGGACACCAAAAACAATTCGAAGGCAGGGGCTTCCTGCTCCACGAGTGTCTTGAGTTTGTTTTCCAAATTTGTCATAGTCAATAAAAAAGGGGACTGCTTTTGGCTTGTCCCCTTCCGTTATTTGTTTAGGAAAGTGATGCAAATGTAGGGCAAATTTTTCAATTACGCAAGTATATCAAATTCACCGTGTCAATTGCTACCGGAGCAGCAATATTACTGCCAGAAAAGATTCAATTTTACGGTCACATCTTTCTTGCTTAGTGAAACACTGACAGGATAGGCGCCGAGATACATATTCGGATTAAAGGAAACACTGCCAATCAAATCGCTTGGGTCGAGCAGATCATAATCCAAAATCT
>VGGQ01000050.1 GCA_016868535.1 Bacteroidota bacterium
CAAGGACAGGTGGTAGTCTCCAGAACCTGCTGAAAAAGCTTTTGTTTTGTAATCAATCTTTATTACGTTACCGTTGGAAGAAGCTTTAACAGCAACACCCGCAGCAGGAGCAGCGGACTTAAAAGTATTGGCAGCACTTGTGATAGAGGTTGAGGTTACTTCGCTGTTGCCAAGAAAAGTATTATTAGCAAAAAAGTGCGGAATATAGCCGTTGGGCTTAGTCTGAGCATACAGGCGTGGAGCGAAAAGAGCTACCATGGCGGTATCTTTTTTTGCTCCGCCTGGTGAATAAACAGGTGTAAGCAATGATGAGCCTGAAGTGTGAAGATCAATCGCAACAATATCAGGATTGTCTAAAACACCCTTGAAGGTAGGACCACCATAAACACCACAAGGACCACACCAGGTAGCGGTGTTGTAAACTAAAAAGGTGTTTTGTTTGTTTTCAACGTTGAAGGCATCGGGGCTGGGACCGTCTGGTTTCTTCTTTTTGCAGGCAACGGTCAGGGTCAGGGCCCCGGCTAATGCTACGAAAAATAGTTTTTTCATTTTTTGTTGTTTTTTAAGTGTGAATAGATTTCAAATAAAGTTACTGTTATTGAGAAAATCAATAATTTTGGTAAAATAATTTGTTTAGAGACAATCTGTTGACAATTTAGGAAAGCTCGTGTGTTGCCCATTCCTGTTAGGTATTTCTCCATTTATATGCTTAATATTGTGTTTGTATTTATGACCCTAAAAATAATTCGTACTTCTACTATTCCGGCCCGATATCTGTCTGATCTGTATCGCAACAGAATAGTAAACTGGCGGGAAATGAGCTATGGTGCGTTGAGAGCTGCCATATTTGGTTACTTTATCCACGAATTCAACCAGTATTCGTATTATTTGAACCTTGCGGGGCTCTATCACATGGAGGAATTGATAGTGAATGATGAGATATTACAGAGAAAGTGGGCTGATGAACATTGTGTTCGCAAGGACTGCACCCTAGACGAGATTTTAATTGAGCAAATAAGGCATTACAAGCCTGCAGTTTTTTATGACAATAGCTATTATTTCATGAAGAATGATGCATCGAAATTTAAAGAAGAGTATGGAGTCAAGGGGATTTTGGCTTGGGATGCTTACACAGGCAGTCGTTTCGAGAATCAGAGCAGGGGAGTAGATGTGGTGCTAACCTGCGTGGAATATATACGTACCATCTATGAGAAACTTGGTTTCAGAAGTCTTTTACTGCCATTCGCTTTTGACAGAAGAATTTATGAGATGGTGCAAGGTGAAAAAGATATGGCAAAACAGGTCTGCTTTGCCGGAACCATTTCTGACAATGTTCACCGTGATAGAAAAGCCCTGCTTATGGATTTTATCAAGGCAAAAATACCTTTTGCGTTGCACATCAGTAATTTGGGAAAAGGAAGATTTTGCATCAGCAGAGCGCAAATTAGAGCGCTGAAAGACAGACGTATGGATGATTTTTTTGACTACTTTTTATTGCAATCGCAAAACCTGGGTGGCGTGTATGGCCGCGATATGTTCAGAACCCTGGGCAGCAGTTCAATTCAACTCAATATACATGGTGATAATTCGCAACAGGCCGGTAATATGCGCATGTATGAGGCAACAGGTATGGGGTCGCTGCTGCTAACGGACTGGAAAAGTAATATTGCAGATATTTTTGAACCTGAAAAAGAGATTATAACGTATAGAAACAATGCTGAAGCCATTGAAAAAGCTAAATATTTTCTGAATCATCCGAAAGAGGCGCAGGAAATAGCGAAAAATGCGCAGGCAAGAACGTTTTCTCATTATTCGGCAAAATCACGTGTGAAAAGATTTGAAGCCTTATGCGATGAGATATTGAGTGGAACTCAAGTCTGATTTATCGTTGGAATATAAAATATACCATTAGCGCATTTAGCGTAATATCTTTGCTGCATGCTTGCCCGGATATATAGGTCGGTTATACCTGCATCAGTCAGACAAATAATTTATAAAGGGTTTTTAGGTAAATTGTTGCTGTTTACCCGTAACTTAAGGATGAATACGCGTGCTAAATTCACCTATCTGTTCCAGGCATTTCTTCCTAAAAATGATTTAAACAAGGCGCTGTCTTTCATGGGGCGGCACGGATTGACCTCCTACCCGGCAGATTATATGCTGGACTATAAAAGGAAGATTACTGATATTGCCTTTGATGAAAGTAAAAAACTCCATTATTGCCTGCACAATGGAAAGAAATTGTATTTCACCGCCGCGTTTACCAAAGACAGGATTGAAAGACTTTACAAAAGCCTGATAACAGAACAGGATTCCAGAAGTGCGCATCGCTACATAGATGATTATGATAAATTAAATAATTATACCCTTTTGGATGTAGGCTCGGCTGAAGGCACCTTCACGCTTGATAATATTGACAGACTTAAACATGTCTACTTGTTTGAATCAGAGCCATACTGGATTGACGCCTTGAAGGCCACATTCGAGCCATGGAAAGAAAAAATCACCATTGTAGAAAAGTATGTTGGCGATAAAACAGAGGGCAATTTTATTACGCTTGATGATTATTTAAAAGATAAGGAAATTGAAAGGTTATTTCTCAAAATGGATATAGAAGGTGCAGAGCTTACAGCGCTTAACGGGGCTACTAATACTTTAAAAAAACAGCAGATAATGCGCACTGCAATTTGCACTTACCACAGGCCTGGTGATCCCGAAAAATTGGAACAAATCTTAAAGGATAATGGTTTTGCTACTTCTTTCTCAGATGGATTTCTATTCTGGGGAAAGCGGCTTAGTAAGGCCGTTGTGAGGGGTGTTAAAGGAGAATGAAGCGGTTGCTGAGAAAAATACCGGTAATAAAAGAGTGGGTTTTATACCTTGAAAAGCGCGCATTTAAGCGGGCCTGGCGGAAGCGCAATCCACACAACCATACTGCAGTAGGTGACAGGTTCTTTCCAATAAATAATGTAAGCGTTGGGAAGATGAGTTATGGTGCACTGAATATTCAAAGCCTTTTTGAACAGGATGGTGAAAAACTAGCCATTGGAAATTATGTTTCCATTGCCCCGGGAGTGCAGTTTCTGCTGGGTGTGAATCATCAGACTGAAACGCTTTCAACCTTTCCGATGTATAGCCGGCTTACTAAGCCATCTAACATGGACGCTGTAGTAAAAGGTCCGTTGGTTATCGAGGATGAGGTATGGATTGGTACAAATGCCATCATTCTGGCGGGGCTGACAATTGGCAAAGGAGCCATTGTGGCTGCAGGTGCAGTTGTTACCAAAGATGTGCCACCTTATGCAATAGTTGGAGGTAATCCCGCCAGGGTAATCAGGTATAAGTTTTCTCAGGACATCATAGATGTAATTGCCCCCCTTTTTCTCAAGGATCTGGATAACGAATCTATGAAGAACAACATGGATCTGCTGTACAAGCCAATACTCAATGCGGCAGATGCAGAAAAGGTCGCCAAAATATTTGACTCCGCTAAAAAATAATATGCCCCGAATCATTGCTTTTTATTTGCCTCAATTTCATCCTATTCCTGAGAATAATAAATGGTGGGGTGAAGGATTTACCGAATGGACAAACGTGAGAAAAGCGAAGCCGGTTTTCAAAGGACATTACCAGCCGCGGGTACCTGCCGATTTAGGTTATTATGATTTAAGACTTTCCGAATCACGAGAAGCACAGGCTGAGTTGGCGGAAAAATATGGTGTTGAAGGTTTTTGTTACTGGCATTATTATTTTGGCGATGGCAGGCGGTTGCTGGAAAGGCCTTTTGATGAAGTATTAAAAAGCGGAAAGCCTGATTTCCCTTTTTGTCTGGCATGGGCAAATCATAGCTGGCAAGATAAACAGTTTAGCAAGGGAGGCAGCGATAAATTGCTCATAGAACAAAAATACGGCGGGGTTAAAGATTATACCTTTCACTTCAATCTAGTTCTGCCTGCATTCAAAGACCACCGTTATATAAGGGTATATGATAAGCCAGTTTTTATTATTCATTCACCCGATAAAGTGCCTGATTTAGTCGAATTTATGAATCTTTGGCAGAAGCTTGCCCGTGAAAATGGTTTGTCGGGTATACATTTTGTATGCAATACACACAATCTTGAGGACATAGAAACCATGCACATGAAAGGATTTGATGCCGTAAGTCTGGTAAGATTATTTCATGTGTTTAAGGCCGATTTTTCCTTGTGGTACCGCATGTATGCAAAATTTATGCGTTTGGTTTTTCAACGTGGGCAGGTTTTGGATTACGAACAGTGTTCAAGGTATTTTCATGGTGATGAAGATAAATTGCGCTATTGTTATCCAAGTATTTACCCGAACTGGGATCATTCTCCTCGTTCGGGTCGGCATGGTCACATATTGCACAATTCAACCCCTAAAGCCTTTAAAAAACATGTTGAACATGTTTTAGAAATGATAAAAGAAAAACCCTCACAGGAACAAATCGTGTTTATACGGTCGTGGAATGAATGGGCAGAAGGTAATTACATGGAGCCGGATCTCAGGTTTGGCAGAGGATATCTTGAGGCATTAAAGTCTGCCCTGGATGAATCGGCGGGCCGTTACTAAAATCTGGGCAGCTTCTTAATTCTTTTGCCCGTGAGTTTTGCCAGGTATTTGTTTACAAGCGAATTCACTTCCTGAGATATTTGGAATGCGTAAAGCAGATATGCGTATGCACCACCGAGAACAACTGTTCTTAAAATGCTGTCCCCAACAGGATATTCGAGCCACCTTCCTGTGAAGGAGAGCGCCATCATTGTAGCAAAAACAAGTATGAGTACCCCTTTGTTTCTGGCGAAAGGGTGCAGTTTCATTTTGAAATAAATAATGGATACGCCAAAAGTCTGGGTGCATAAAAACGTTATAAGGGTGCCGGCAGCGGCGCCGTTAATTCCGTAAACCGGGATAAGGAAATAATTGGCGACAATGGCGGTGGTCAGGGCTATGGCAAAGTTTATCAGCGTCCAAGCGTAAAAAGGAGAATTGGCGATAATGGGTCCGGCCGACGCGCCCAGTGCATCAACCAGGCGGGTAATGCCAATCAAAAAAACAACCCACTTCCCCTCTGCATAGTAATCGCCCCGGGGCATGATGGCATACATGTTATCCACGTTTATCCAAATAATGTAAAACAAAACCGTGGCCGCCATAAACTGGTTTAATGTACTTCGCTGATAAAGTTTCTCTAATTCGCGATGCTCATTTGCTTTCATGTGGTGCGAAAAAACCGGTGTGGCAATCTGCAGCAGTGTGCGTTTTGGAATATCAATCAGCATGGCCACATAAAAACCGATGCTGTAAATGGCAGTATCATCGAGCATTTTCATGGAGGAAACCATGAAGAAATCGATTCTACTTACAATCAAACCGGTTAATCCGCCTAAAAATAAAAATGCAGTGTAACGGATCATATCATTTTTTAGACCCGGATTTTCGCGTAGAAACTGCCAGTCCGGTTTCAGGTCAATCAGGGTTAATTTACGGATGAGAACCATGTTGAACAGGAAAACCAGTCCATATGCGCCGGACATGAGCCAAAGTGACTGGGAAAAGGAGAGCCAGCCTTTATAAAAGCAATAGCCTGAGATAATAACAAACGAACGGAGCATTACTTCCCTCAAAAAATTGGGAATGGCTGTACGTCCGTGGTTTGCGGCACATGTTTCCATTACGGTCTGATACAGTGAAAAAAGTACCATAAATACCAGCATGGGGTAAAGGGGCTCCAGCAGGGGAGCATCTTTTTTGAAAAGGCTCAGCAGCGGCTCTCTGAAAAAAATCAGCCCCGTTAATACCAGCAAATAACCCAGTGTGGGAATACTGAAAGCCCAGAAAAAGAAACCATGGTGCTTTTTATCGGCTGTCTGAAAGTGCGGAAAATAACGATTGATGCTGTAATTGGTGCCCATGAGCGCAAAACTGGACAGAACTGCTGCACTTTCGATAAGCAGACGCACTGCACCCAGTTCCTTTGGAGAGTAAAAAAGGGGTTGTAGCAAGAACAGGCTCAGAAATGCAAGACCAATCCCAATATAGTTGCTGAAACTGGACTTGATACTCTGGCGGATGATGACACCCATGCCGCAAATTTACGGATTGCAATATCCCGTTGATGAAGTTGTTTACAATTTACGACAAAAATGCACCTGCATTCGATTTGGTTGTTCAATCGGTTTTTCCGCCTTTATTTTGCCCTTTCACATGCTGAATCTCATCATCTTTGGTCCTCCGGGTGCAGGCAAAGGCACCCAAAGCGAAAAAATCATCGCGCAGTATCAGCTGGAACATATCTCAACCGGAGATCTGCTGCGTGCTGAGCGGAATGCAGGAACAACGCTTGGAATTAGGGCCAACGAATACATAATCAAGGGAGAATTGGTTCCCGATGAGGTGGTTATCGGCATGGTCCGCAACTTTATGTTGTCAAAATCTTCCGCACAGGGTTTTATTTTCGATGGTTTTCCCCGCACCATCCCGCAGGCCGAGGCACTGGATTTGATGTTGCTTGAATTCAATACATCCATTGCCACGGTTCTTGGGCTACAAGTAGGGGAAGACGAACTTGTGAAAAGGCTGATGCTGCGCGGTTATACCTCCGGCCGGATTGATGATCAGGACGAAAATACCATACGCAACCGTTTTCGTGAATATCAGAATAAAACCCTGCCGCTGCAGGTTTTCTACACCGGACAGGGGAAATACCAGGGTGTAGAGGGGATAGGTGAAATTGAAGAAATTTTCACTAACTTGACTGCCTGTATCGACAAGGTAAAATTATGATCAAAAACAACATTCATTATCTTATACTGGCGGTGGCCGGAATAATAGCCGCATGGTTCATCGGTAATGGCTTTAAGCGTAAACCCCAAGGTGAATATATCTCTGTTACCGGCATGGCTGAAGTAAATTTTACCAGTGATGATATTCACTGGTCGGGTTCATTTTCACGTTCCAACCTGGAAATGAAAGATGCCTATCAGTTGCTGAAAGCTGATAAAGATAAGGTGTATCAGTATTTTAAAACCAAAGGGATACAGGATTCAGAGATGGTTTTTGGCACGGTGAATATAGATAAACAATATGAAGATATTCGTTCTGACGGTAATTACCGCACAGTTTTTGTCGGCTACAAAGCATCACAGGGTATAAAAATACGCTCACGCCGTATTGATGCCATTGAATCTATTGCGAAAGAGAGCATGGAGCTCGTTGAGAAAGGAATTGAATTCAATGCCGGAACACCCGAGTTTTATTACACGCGTTTATCTGAGCTGAAACTTGAGCTTATTCGCAAAGCGGCTGCAGATGCCAGTTCCCGCGCCGGGAAGATTGCTGAGGCAAGCAACAGCAATTTGGGATCGCTCAAGTCCTCAGATTTGGGGGTGTTTCAGATTACTGGTGAAAATGAAAACGAGGAATACAGCTGGGGCGGTGTTTTTAACACTTCCAGCAAGCGCAAGACCGCTCGTGTTACGGTTTCTTCCAATTTTGCGACCCATTGATGCCTCCACGCAATTTACTGTTGCTGGATCTTGATAATACCCTTTGGGATTTTGACGGCAATGCCGAAGAAGCCTTGGGCGAACTTTTTCACAGGCATAAATTACACATTCGCACATCCCATTCCGTACATCATTTTATTGAGACTTACAAAGCCATCAATAAGGCATACTGGAAGCGTTATGAGGCGGGTGAGATTGAAAAGGATTTACTCAGGACCGGAAGGTTCATGGATACCTTCAGTTCTCTCGGCATTCCCGATGGGGAACAACCCGAAAATGTGTGGGATGAATACCTGGAAATCTGTCCTGTTATGACCCGGATGATGCCCGGTGCCATGTCGTTTGTGAGGAAAATGAAAGAACACTTCGTGATTGTGTTGCTTACAAACGGGTTTGAGAAAACGCAGCGCACCAAAATAAATGCCTGTGGTTTGGTTGAATACGTGGATTTAATGATAAGCAGTGAGGCGGTAGGTATTGCCAAGCCTGATAAAGGTATTTTTGATATTGCCATACATACTGCCGAAGAGAAATGGGGAGAGTTTAACCGTGTTTTTTACGTCGGCGACATCTGGGAAACAGACGTAGCAGGCGGTGTGAATGCCGGTATACAGACCTGCTGGTATAACCATACGGCATCCGAAATACCGCAGGATGAAACCGCTCGTCACCCTTTGTTTTTGGGCTCTTACGACTCGCTTTCAGCACTGGGTTCTGCAATCATTGAAAGGCTTTGACAATTAAGTTACACAATTTAGGATAGCCTTAATTATCTTTGTGTGTCCATGAATATTAGTATTAAAAATCTTCTTTTGCTTGCCATTGCAGCATTTTCTTCGCAGGCAGGTATTGCGCAAACCATCGAGGTGCAAGGTAACAATACACAAAACTTTTATCCCGAAGCGAGTGGTTTTACCGATTGCTCCATCTATATGAAAAATATCAGCAAAGTTTCACTGAAGATTGCCTATGAGAAAGTTTCTGCAGATTATCCTGCCGGCTGGGATGTTTCGTTTTGCGATAATCGCAATTGTTTTTTCTCACTCAGGGATAAAGACACCTTTACTGCTATGGCTCCGGGTGAAAAAGCTAGTATGAAAATTACTGTTTACCCTAAAGGATCCGCCGATACGGCAGTTGTTAAATATGCAGTTTGGGATGTAAACAACCCCGCAGTTAAAGATACCCTTACTTTTAACATCATGGTGCGCTGGTCTGCTGGAATCCAATTGTCTTGTATGCCCCAGCCGGCTATTTACCCAATTCCTACAAAAAGCCATCTTCAGGTAAATACAACAGGGGCTAATTACATCGAAATCAGAAATATTTCCGGGCAGACAGTTGGTCACTATCTTCCAAATGCTGAATGGACCCGCCTGGATATTGCCGAACTACTCGCAGGCAGTTATTTTATTCTTCTTAAAGGGGATAATGGTATTCGCAGTTACAAATTCCTGAAAAATTAACGGGTAAGAACCCTATAAATATGCTGCTTTTCGCATTTCAAACACTGGCTTCAGGTTGGTTTTTGATTGTGTGTTTTATCGCAGCAGCTGGTTTAACTTTCTTGCTGTATAAAAAAACGGCACAATTTCAAGGTGTTTGGAAGTATCTGCTGCCCGGATTGCGGTTTACCGGTCTGTTCTTTTTGTTTTTATTGCTTTTGACTCCATTTGTAGTGCTGACATCTCAGCAGGAAGAAAAGCCCACCTTATTGGTGTATTTGGATAAAAGCGCTTCTGCAGCAGATCAAACCAAGGAGGTGTACGAGCAATCGCTCAGGAAAACACTCACTGCACTGGAGGATAAGTTCAATGTCCGTACCTATTTGTTTGCAGATAAAGTATACCCGAGGGGCGATACGGTCAAAGGCATTAATAGTACTGACCTGGGACAGATATCCGGACACATCAATAACTACAGAGACTCAAGGACTGTTTCTACGGTGCTTGTTGTCTCCGATGGAATTCAGAACCGCGGGGTAAGTCCGCTGCTGCTGCCTTTACACAGCAACCCGCTTCTCTACTGCATAGGTTTGGGAGATACAACACCGGTGTCGGATATAAGAATTACGGGTGTTCAGGTGAATGAATCAGTTTTTCTGGGCAGTGAGTTTACCCTGGAAGCTCAATTGCAGTGTGATGCGGTAGTTTCCGCTGCTTATAAAATTGCTTTATGGGAAGGTCAGTCGCTAATAGAAAGCCAATCCGGCTTTTTTGATAAAGGCAGCAGGTACAAGAGAATTTCATTTTCACTGAAAGGTAAAAGTACAGGGCTTAAACAATACAAGGTTTTGGTATCTTCTTTGCCGGGAGAAAAAAACAGGGCCAATAATGAGGCTACGGCAGTGACGGAAGTGGTGGATGACCGCAAGAAAATCACATTGGTTATGGCCGCCGCACATCCTGATGTTGGGGCACTGAAACGCCTTTTGGATGAAAACGCCCGATATCAGGTAAGTACGGCTGATCCCGGCCTAACTCCCAATCTTGAATCGGCAGATATTTTTGTGGTTCATGGTATGCCTCTCAATGCAAGTCAGGCTGCATGGCTGAAAAGACTGGCTGAATCCGGGAAACCTTTTTTGCACATCAGCTCTGTGCAAACAAAGAGGGGTTTACTGGGTGGTCTTCCCGGCGGAATATTTCCTTCAGTATCTAATCAGACAGAAGAAGTTTTGCCACAACCGGCACCCGACTTTGCAGAAATAGTATTCGAGCCTGAGGTTTTAAGAAGAATCGCATCTCTTCCCCCGCTGAAAGTAGCTTATGGCAGGTGGCAGACCGATGCAGGTCAAAAAGTGTTTCTGAAACAGAGAATCGGGAATGTGGAAACTGAATATCCACTCTATTATTTCAGAGATCTGAACAAGCAACGCACGGTGTGGATTTGTGGGGAGGGTATCTGGCGCTGGTTTTTGAAGGAAACTGCCGCCCACGGAGATTGCATGGCAACAAGATCATTGATTTTTCAATCGGTCCAATATCTTGCTGTTTCAGGTAAGCCCAAATCCTTTGAACTCAAGGCATCCAAAAGTGGATACGAATCCGATGAATCTGCAGTATTGCAGGCAACCTGGCTAGATGCCGCCGGCAACCGAGAAAACAAAGCGGCCTGCGAACTTACTCTAGAGGGAGATCAAGGCTTTAAAAGGGTGATGCCTATGGCCCGTTACAACGATGTTTACCGGCTGGAAGCGGCTGGTTTACCGCCCGGTCAGTACAAAGCAACTGCCAAACTGGATAAAAACCCTGCACCATTTGCATCTGCGGTATTTATTATTACCTCAGTATTGACGGAAACTACCATGACCCGCGCTGATCACAGTTTCATGCGACAATGGGCAGCCAAGTACGGAGGTGTGTTTGTGAACCGCAGCCAAATTGATCTGCTGAGTCAACTTCTGGATAAGCAGGCAACTGCACGACCCGTTGTGTACAGCGAAACCAAAATCACGGAACTGATTCACGCGAAGTGGTTTTTTCTGATTATTGTGCTGTGTTTTTCGCTGGAGTGGATTTTCCGTAAATATCTAGGCGGTTATTGACGACCTTTGCAGGTAATGGCAAGGGTTGTAGTAGGCTTAAGCGGTGGCGTTGACAGCAGTGTGGCGGCATGGTTGCTCAAAGAGCAGGGGCATGATGTCATCGGTCTGTTTATGCGCAACTGGAACGATGCTTCGCCTACCCTTGAAGATGAGTGTCCATGGATTGATGACAGCCGTGATGCTATGATGGTGGCCGAACAGCTCGACATTCCGTTTCAGGTTTTAGACCTAAGCGCGGATTACAAAACCCGTATAGTTGATTATATGTTTGCGGAGTATGCCGCAGGAAGAACACCCAACCCGGATGTGCTTTGTAACAGAGAAATCAAGTTCGATTTGTTTTTGCAAAATGCCCTAAAACTGGGAGCTGATTTTGTGGCCACCGGGCATTACGTACGCAAAGACACTATAGTAGCAGGCGGCAAGGAGTATTTCAGGTTGTTGCAGGGTATGGATACCAACAAAGACCAAAGTTATTTTTTGTGCCAGTTAAATCAGGAGCAGCTGTCAAAAGCTTTATTCCCGATTGGTCATTTGCAGAAATCTGAGGTTAGGGAACTTGCCGAAGCGGCTGGATTGCATGTTCACAGCAAGAAAGACAGTCAGGGATTGTGTTTTATCGGTAAAGTTTCACTGCCTGATTTTCTGCAGCAACAATTAAAACCCAGGGAAGGTGATGTGATATTGGTGGAAAAGGATACGCCTGAAGTATTGTTGCATGTTCAGCGTTTGCAAGAAGAAAATGAGCCTGAAATTTGGGTGGAGAAACCCCGTTTTTCTCGTGCTTCGGGAAAAGTAATTGGAAAACATAAAGGAGCACATTACTACACAATAGGGCAGCGGCGCGGATTGCAAATTGGTGGCACGGGATTACCGCTTTTTGTGTTGCAGACCGATGTGAAAGGAAATATCATTTATGTTGGTTTGGGTGAAGACCATCCCGCCCTGTTAAGCAAGGCACTGGAAGCTGATGAAGTTGGTATTCACTGGGTAAATCCGGCGGCTAAAAACCTGTTGGAAAGCGGTGAAAATTTTAAGGGCAGAATTCGCTACAGACAGTCCCTTTTTGACTGTTATTTTAAAATGACAGAAAACAGACAATTCTGCATCTTTCTCACAGCACAGCGTTCAGTAACTTCCGGGCAGTTTTTGGCTGTATATTATTTGGAAGAATTGATATGCAGTGCAACGATTAAGTAATAATAAACGTCTAATATGTCATGATAAAGTTTATGGAAACCACAAAGACAGTATTGATAAAACACAGAGCAATAAATAAATTGTTGTTTTTATTTTCTTTTATGATGATATGCAATGGGTTGCGTTCCCAGATATCATCAACGGGGAAAACATTTTACATGACTTTTATGGAAATGGAAGCTCGCACAGGCGGGTATCCTGACTCGCTTATTATTTACATAACCTCAGAAAAGAACACAACTATAGTCT
>VGGQ01000051.1 GCA_016868535.1 Bacteroidota bacterium
TGGCGTGGCCCGGTCTTGCCGCCATAATCTGTCCTTTAATAGGCATTCCCGCCAGTGCAAGGTCACCAATCATATCCAGCAGTTTGTGTCTGGCCGGCTCATTCTGGAATCGCAGTTCCAGGTTGTTGAGAATACCTTCTTTTCGCACTTCTATAGAAGGCTTTTTGAAAACCTTGGCCATACGATCCAGTTCGTCCTGTGAAACGGCCCTGTCTACCACTACAATGGCGTTGTTTAGGTCGCCGCCTTTAATGAGGTTATTTGCCAGTAACATTTCCAGCTCGTGCAGGAAGCAGAAAGTGCGGCAGGGGGCAATCTGATTTTTAAATTCTGAAATATGGGTGAGCGCTGCATGCTGACTGCCCAAAACGGGGGAATTATAGTCTACCATTACGGTCAGCCGGTATTCATTTACAGGCATGGCTATAATCTCTACCTGATTGGCTTCGTCGGTAAAATGGATATTGTAGGGAATCTCAAAATACTCTCTTTCGGCTTCCAGTTCCACGGTTCCACAGGCAGAAAGCGCTTCCACAAAAGGTTTGCTGCTTCCGTCAAGGATGGGCATCTCAGGTCCTGAAACATCCATGAGTACATTGTCTATTTCCAGGCCTACCAGAGCCGCAAGAACGTGTTCTACAGTGCTTATCGATGCCCCGTTTTTTTCGAGCGTTGTGCCGCGCGATGTGTCTGTTACAAGGTCGCAGTCTGCCTCAATAATCGGCTGTCCGGGCAGGTCTACCCTGCGGAATTTATAGCCGTGGTTGGCTTGTACCGGCTGAAATGTGAGCGTAACTTCCATGCCGGAGTGTAGGCCAACACCATGAAGGGTTACAGGAGCTGTAAGTGTGGTTTGTTTGGGGTTAATCTGACTCATTTTCTATATTCGGAATTGCCCTTTTGATCTTTTAATTTTTCCAGTTCTTTGGCAAGTTGCTTCATCTCGATCAGCATATCGGGCAGTTTTTTAAATGCCGCCCAGCTTCTGAATTGCTCTTTGATGGGGCTGGCAGGCGAACCAATCCAATTGGTGCCGGTTTCTTCAATGGTTTTGGTTACGCCGGATTGTGCGCCAATGCCGCTGCGGTCTGCAATACTAATATGCCCGACAAAACCAACCTGTCCGCCAATCTGACAGTTGGCTCCGATTTTGGTACTGCCACTCACGCCGGTTTGTGAGGCAACCACAGTATTGGCACCAATTTCAGCGTTGTGGGCAACTTGAATTAGGTTGTCCAGTTTGGTGCCGTGTCTGATTATCGTGCTTCCCATGGTAGCCCTATCAATAGTGCAGTTGCTGCCAATTTCCACGTCGTCTTCTATAATAACATTCCCAATTTGTGGAATCTTTGCGTAGGTGTCACCGATAGGGGCAAATCCAAATCCATCGCTGCCAATTACAGTTCCTGCATGTATAATGCAGTTCTTGCCAATCTTGCAGCCTGCATAGATTTTCACCCCTGGAAATAGTGTGCAGTCATCGCCTATAGTCACGCCTTTTCCCACAAAGACCTGAGGGTAAATCTTGGTATTATTTCCAATGCTTGAATCTTCATCCACATAAGCCGTCGCGCCGATAAAAACATAATTGCCCACAGAAGCAGATGAATGCACGTAACTGCCGTTTTCTATGCCTTTTTTGTTCTCATTTGGATTGAACCATGCATTTAGTACCATGCAAAAAGCAAAGTATGGATTGGCATGTCGTATCAGCGCGAACGAAACGGGCTTAGCGGGTTTGAAATCAAAGGGAACGATAACAGCCACCGCTTTGGATGCATAAAGTTGAGCCTCGTATTTTGGATTGGAAAAAAAACACAGTGTTTGATTGTCGGCTTCTTCCAGTTTACCAGGCATGGAAATTTCAATATCGGCATTGCCTTCTATAACAGCACCGGTAATTTTTGCGATTTCAGCAATGCGTATTCCCATTTTCTTCTGTTGCAAAAATAAGTACTAATTTCCAAAGCAGACATTTGACTATATTTGCTACATGATGAATGTATTGTTGTTTGGACGGTTGGCAGAAATTTGCGGCTCAAATAACTACACATTTGATTTAAAAGATACGGACTCCGTTTGTGATAAGTTAAGTGAAGATTTTCCGGAGATAAAACGCCTGAGTTTTGCCGTGGCAGTCAATCAAAAGTTGGTTGTACAAAACACAGAGCTTAACGATGGAGACGAAGTGGCTCTGATGCCACCTTACAGCGGAGGATAAGATGGACGGCTATTTCCGTCGGCAAATACAGCTCAATGAAATCGGGGAGGCAGGCCAGCAAAAGTTACTTTCTTCAAAAGCACTGGTGGTAGGCGCTGGCGGTTTGGGGTGTACTTTACTTCAAAACCTTGCTGCATGCGGTATGGGCGATATTATTATTGTTGATTTTGATGTGGTTGAATACCACAATTTGCACAGGCAAACACTATTTGCTCCTAAAGATATTGGTAAAAACAAAGCAGAAGCATCTTCCTTGTTTCTATCGGAAAGGTATCCGCATTGCCATGTAACTCCTGTAACGGAAGTTTTTAATGCCCGCCTAGCGCTTGCTATGCTGGCGGATAATGATATTCTGGTCGATTGTTCAGATAATTTACAGGTGCGTTATCTGATGGATGATGCGGCACGGATTTTTGGGAAGTGTTGGGTGCATGCTTCCGTAAGTAAATTTAGCCTGCAATGGGCATTGTTCAGGCCGGAAAACGGTTATTCCTACAGAAACGTATTTCCGGTGCCGCCCAATCCAATGTTTATGGGACAATGTAACACTGAAGGCATTCTTGGAGCTGTGCCGGCACTGGCCGGAGCCCTGCAGGCCAATTTGGTGCTGAATGCCTTGCTGGGGTTGGATCAGACGGACGGCAAGATTTTTCACTTGGATACACGCTCAGGACAATCTTATACCATGAATTATGAAGCAAAACCAGCAGCAGGACCTGCAAATGCTGAATCTTTGCTGCAGTACAATTATGAGGTATTTTGCCAAAACTTCAATCTATGACAGAAGAAAAAAAACACAAAAAAGTATTCGTTGAAGGCCCAATAACGCCCATCTTCATTGCAGATAGTCTGGCCAAACATGCCGCCAAGCATAACATTGGTGCCCACAGCATGTTCATGGGGCAGGTGAGGGCTGATGTAAAGGAAGACGGACAGGTTGTCACCGGCATTGAGTACGAGGCATATCAGGAAATGGCCATGGAAACCCTGCATCAAATTCGTGAAGATGCGTTCGCGAAATATTCGCTTACCTGCATGCACATCTATCATAGCCTTGGATTGGTAAAAACGGGAGATATCTCTCTGTTTGTATTTACCTCATCTGTGCAACGCCGCGCTGCCATTGAGGCCTGCGATTACCTAGTGGAGCGCATTAAAAGAGAAGTTCAGGTGTGGGGCAAGGAAATTCTCGAATCGGGGGAAACAGTCTGGAAACGGCCGGGTTAAGGCGATCCACAGTAAATATTAAAACGATTTTCGCGCAAAAACCCAATGAGTGTAATGCCAAATTCCCGAGCACAATCTACGGCTAGGCTGCTGGGTGCGCCAACGGCACAAACTACAGGAATGTTGGCCATGCCGGCTTTTTGCATCAGCTCGAAACTGGCTCTGCCGCTGAGTAAGAGAATGTGTTCGTCCAGCGGAGTTTTCCCATCTATAAGCGCTCGGCCTATGAGTTTGTCAAGTGCGTTGTGTCTTCCTACATCCTCGCGTAGATAAAGCATTTTGCCGGAGGTTTCAAACAATCCTGAAGCGTGCAATCCACCTGTTGTTTCAAAGGTTTCCTGCTGCTCTCTCAGAATTTGGGGTAATGAGATAATCAGTTCGGGTGATAGCGCAGGCAATATTTTTCCTGATTTTACAGGTATCTGCGTTTTCAAGGAATCCAGGCTGCTTTTGCCACAAACCCCACAGCTGCTGCTGGTGTAAAAATTGCGCTGCAACTGAGAAGGGTCGAACTGCAAATCTGGATTCAACGAAACCAGGATATAGTTGCTGCTCATTCCGGGTAAAGCCTGAACGTGTATTGCCGATAAAACATCTTCTTTTTTATGGATAATGCCTTCGGTAAATAAAAAACCCGTTGCCAGCTCGCCATCATTTCCCGGGGTACGCATGGTGATGCTTAGTGACTGTATACTGCGGTTGTCTTTGGTTCCGAATTCTACCCGTATTTCTAGCGGCTCTTCTACCGAAACGGCATCGTTTTTATCAAAAATTGAGCCATGTTCAAAGTGCTGTATATTAATATGCTGTTGTTTGTTATTCATTTTTTCGGGCAAGAATGGTGTCCCTTTCTGCCGGGGTATCCGCACTTTTCAAAACTAATGCAATGGGTGCATCCATAAAACAGGTGTTACTTTTTGTTATAAACCGAGAAAGCGAATCGTTTCCGTTCTTGAAAAAATCCATTAGCTGATTGCCTGCAGAATGTCCATATAAGGCAATCAGCGGCTCCGCTATGCCCGATTCGGGGTGCTTGAAACAAACTACATCACATGTGTCTTTATTTGCGTTTAAAAGGCTTTTAATCGCTTCTGGATTGAGGTTTGGGTAATCACAACCCAGAAGCAGCCAGTTACCTTCAAACGCCCTGAATGCCGTTAATAATCCCGAAATAGGGCCATGTCCAGCAAAATCAGGGTGGTCGGTGAGAACCGGCAGATCAGCAAATAATAATCTTTGTTCTTCGCGGCAGCTCACAAATGCCTGTAGTTGCATGGATTGTGCCATGTTGAACAAGTAATGAACCTGTGACATGCCGTGGTAATTCAGCAAACCCTTGGGCTGTCCCATTCTGCGGCTTTCACCGCCTGCCAAAATCAAAACCCTCTTTTGCACAAGGCAAAGTTAATTCCTTGAAACGTTTTCAAATCCCGCCGGGGCATGATATTTTTGAAGCATTGCTCACCGACAGTTTTCATAGGCCCCATCAGTATCTGCGAATATCCCTTACGGATGCCTGCAACCTGCGCTGCTTCTACTGTATGCCCGATGAAGAATTCCAATGCACACCGCATCATCTGCTCATGCAGACGGAAGAGATTCTTTCTATGGGGAAAATATTTGTGAGGCTGGGCGTAAATAAAATACGCCTCACCGGGGGCGAACCCCTGGTTCGTAAGGAGTTTCCGGAAATTCTGAAGGCATTATCTGAATTGCCCGTGCAGTTAACCCTTACCAGCAATGGAGTATTTTTGGACAAGTATCTTTACTTGCTCAAAGCTTGCGGAGTTCGCAGTATCAATATTAGTTTAGATACCCTTGACCGGGATAGTTTTTTGATTTTGACAAAAAGAGATAATCTGGAAGCTGTTAAAACCAACATAAACAAGGCCGTGGAGCAGGGATTTCATGTGAAGGTCAATATGGTGGTGATGAAGGGTATCAACGAAAACGAGCTTTGCGATTTTGCAGAATGGAGCGTGCATTCGCCCGTGCACATTCGCTTTATCGAGTTTATGCCCTTTACGGGCAATCAATGGCATCACGATAAGGTTTTTACGCGAGACCAAATCCTGCACACACTTGCCGGAAAGTTTGATTTTATTCCGCTTGGCAAGGAAACCCACGAAACGGCTAACAAGTACTTTGTGAAAGGGGCGAAAGGAAGTTTTGCCATCATCAGCACCATGAGCCACCCGTTTTGCGGCGATTGCAACCGCCTGCGACTCACGGCAGACGGCAAAATGCGTAACTGCCTTTTTGCCACTCACGAAACTGATTTGCTCTCCGTATTGCGCAGTGGACAGTCTATTGAACCACTCATCATCGAAAACCTGAATCAAAAAAGGGAAAAACTGGGCGGACAATTCGATGAGCAGTTTGTAAAGATACAACCCGAAACCCTGCAAAACCGCAGCATGATAGCCATTGGAGGATGATAACTGCTGAACAGGCCGCCGACCTGCTGAAAAGCAACCCGTTACCGCTAAAAAATCAGGTAACCACCCTCATGGACGGCATGGGCATGTATACGGCAGAGCCAGCCACTGCCAAAGTGGCTGTGCCTCCGTTTGACAATTCGGCCATGGACGGCTATGCATTTCGCTGGGACGATTTTCATTCACAAAAACCGATGAAGATAATGGGAGAGGTTCCTGCCGGTGAAACACAAATAAAACGCCTGGAAAAAGGAACCGCCATGCGCATTTTTACCGGAGCTATGGTTCCTAAAGGTGCCGATACGGTGGTGATGCAGGAAAAAACACGGGTTGAAAAAGGATTACTTTGGATAGAAGACGCACAGTTAAAACAGGGAGCCAATGTGCGCAAAGCCGGCTCACAATCGGCCTGTGGGGATGAATTGCTGCAACACGGACAAAAACTGACACCCGGTGCTTTGGGATTACTCGCTTCGGCAGGTGTCTCGGAGGTTTGTGTGTGGGAAATGCCTGCGGTGAGCCTAGTGGTGACAGGCAGTGAAATTTTGGCACTCGGAAAGCCACTTTTGCCAGGACAAGTTTACGAATGCAACAGTTACAGTTTACTCAGTGCCTTATCACAAGTGGGTATAAATGCCAATCTTTTTTATGCGTCAGATACCACGGCCGATTTAAATCACATGCTGGAAACTGCCCTTGAAACCTCAGATCTGGTGCTGGTTACCGGTGGTGTCTCGGTGGGAGACTACGATCTGGTTGTGCCAACCCTTACCGAACTTGGCGTGGATTGCGTTTTTCATAAGCTGAAACAGAAACCTGCCAAACCCCTGTATTTTGGCACCAAAGGAGAAAAACGCATATTCGGGTTGCCCGGCAATCCGGCATCGGTGCTCACCTGCTGGTACGTTTGGATAAGGCCGTATTTGTTTAATGCTATGGGTGTTTCTAAAAAGGACGTTTATCAGCAGGCAATTCTCGAAAACGATTACCGACAAAAGCCGGGTCTTACTCACTTCGTAAAGGCATACCTGGAGAGCGGAAAAGTACGGGTGCTGGCAGGGCAGGAGAGCTACCGCATGGATGCTTTTGCGCAAGCCAATTGCTTTATCAAAACCGATGCGCAAACAGAAGAAATCAAAGCCGGAGCACAGGTCAATATTATATTATTCGGATAAATGGATTTAACATGGATGTACCTGGGGTTTGCTGTGGTGGCGTTTTTGTACGCCGGCGTTGGGCATGGCGGTGGTAGCGGCTATCTCGCTGTAATGGCATTATGCAGTTATAATGCTAACCTTGCCCGTCCGGATGCACTGGTATTGAACCTGGTGGTTTCCGGCATGGCGTTTTTGCAGTTTCAAAAAGGAGGCTTTTTTAAGCTGCGCGATTTTCTGTGGCTGGCGGGTTTTTCGGTTCCTATGGCCTTTTTGGGCGGATTGACGCCGATTGAGGATGCACTTTATAAAAAGATCTTGGGTGTGATGCTGATGTCAGCCTCTGTGCTTATGGTTCTCAGGCCTGCAGAACCCAAAAATGTCAGTGAAATGCCTTCAATAGCCGTGGCCATTATCGGCTCTGTCATTGGCTTTGCCAGCGGACTTACCGGCATTGGCGGCGGGGTATGGCTTTCACCGATTTTATTGCTGGCCGGCTGGGCCGGACAAAAACAAACCGCAGCGTTGAGTTCGGCATTTATTTTTGTAAACAGCCTGAGCGGCCTGCTGGGATGGGTAAATGCGGACAAGCCCTGGGATGAAAATATACCCGTAATGATGGGGATTGTTTTGGTTTTTGGCGGTTTGGGCGCCTGGCTGGGTACCGTCAAATATCAGCCCAAAGCCATGAAATGGCTGTTGGCACTGGTGCTGGGCATTGCGTCGGTGAAGTTGCTGATGGTTTAAACTAAAGTCACAGGTTAACTTTATCTTCGCTCCTATGAACGACATCACCCACAAAATAACTACCCTGCGTTCCGCTACTGCCGAAGCCTTGGTAAGGCCGGGTAAAATGGAAACCATCGAATTCATAAAGAACAAAACCGTTCCAAAGGGTGATGTGTATGAGTTCTCCCGTGCTGCAGCGCTTTTAGCAGTTAAAAATACCGCCCACGTTATTCCCGATTGTCACCCGCTGCCGGTGGAATCCTGCGAGGTGGATTTTTCCATAAACAATACCGACATTCTGATTCGGGTAGAAGTAAAAGCCATTTACCGCACCGGTGTGGAGGTGGAAGCCATGTATGGAGCTGCTGTTGCCGCTTTAACCATTTACGATATGCTGAAACCCATTGACAAAAATGTGGAAATTCAGCACATAAAGCTGTTAGCCAAAAAAGGAGGAAAATCCGATTATACCGATATCCCCAAACGTAAAATTAATGCCATGGTGGTGGTGTGCAGCGATACCATTTCCAAAGGGAATAAAGAAGATAAAGCCGGTAAAACCATCATACAACGCCTGGAGCAATACGGCATTACCGTTTCTGAATACGCCATTATTCCCGATGAGCCAAAGGATATTGCCCGTAAGGCAGAACTAGCAAGCCAAAACGACTTTGATTTACTCATCTACACCGGCGGTACAGGCCTTTCCAAACGCGATGTTACGCCCGAAACCATCTTGCCCATGCTGGATCGCGAAGTGCCCGGCATTATGGAAGCCGCCCGCAAATACGGACAGGAACGCATGCCTTACGCTATGGTAAGCCGAGGCGTGGCAGGCTATATCGAAAATACGCTCATCCTTGCCCTGCCGGGAAGCACCCGTGGTGCCGAAGAAAGCATGGATGCACTTTTCCCCTATGTGCTGCACTTGTTTAGCGTAGCGGATGGTGGCAGACATGATGCCTGACTATGACAATTTGACTGACAATTTGTCGGCAAACTGACAGTTTGTATTCTAATTTAGGAAAAAAAAGTCACATTTACAAATTGGCACAGGTTTGGTGTAAATGGGTCATACAACCAAAAAATATATAATTGTATGTCAGTAAACGTTAAACCTCTGGCCGACAGAGTTCTAGTAGAACCTCTCGCAGCCGAACAAAAGACTGCAGGCGGTATCATTATCCCCGATACCGCGAAGGAAAAACCCCAAAAAGGCACTGTAGTTGCCGTGGGGGAAGGCAAAAAAGATGAGCCCATGACAGTTAAGGTGGGTGACGCCGTTCTTTACGGCAAGTATGCCGGGACTGAAATCAACGTGAAAGGTAAAGATTACCTTATCATGCGTGAAAGTGACATTTTCGCAATTATCTAATTAATCCTTACAAAAAACATGGCAAAGAAAATTGAATTCAATGTGACCGCTCGCGAAGGTTTAAAACGCGGTGTGGATGCTTTGGCAAATGCAGTGAAAGTAACCCTTGGTCCCAAAGGCCGCAACGTGGTTATCGACAAAAAATTCGGTGCACCTCAGATTACTAAAGACGGTGTAACTGTAGCAAAAGAAATTGAACTGAAAGATCCCGTGGAAAACATGGGTGCCCAGATGCTGAAGGAAGTGGCCAGTAAAACTTCTGATATAGCGGGTGATGGAACCACTACTGCCACCGTTCTGGCCCAGACTATCGTTACCGCCGGTCTTAAAAACGTTGCTGCAGGTGCCAATCCCATGGATCTGAAGCGCGGTATCGAAAAGGCTGTGAAAGCCGCAGTTGAAAATCTGGATAAAATGAGCCAAGCTGTGGGCGACGACAATTCTAAAATTGAACAGGTAGCCACCATTTCTGCCAACAACGACAACACCATCGGCAAACTGATTGCCGAGGCCATGAAAAAAGTAGGCAAAGACGGCGTTATCACAGTAGAAGAAGCCAAAGGCACCGATACTAATGTAGAAGTGGTAGAGGGTATGCAGTTTGACCGCGGTTATCTGAGTCCTTATTTTGTTACCAACGCCGACAAAATGGAAGCCGACCTTGAGAACGCTTACATTCTGATTTACGACAAAAAAGTAAGCACCATGAAGGACTTATTGCCTTTGCTTGAAAAAGTAGTACAAACCGGCAAACCCCTCATGATTATCGCTGAAGACGTAGAAGGCGAAGCCCTGGCTACCCTGGTGGTAAACAAAATCCGTGGCGCCCTGAAAATCGTTGCTGTTAAAGCCCCCGGCTTTGGCGACCGCAGAAAAGAAATGCTTCAGGATATTGCCATCCTTACCGGTGGTAGCGTAATCAGCGAAGAACAGGGCCGCAGGCTGGAAGACGCTCAGCTCACCGACCTCGGACGTGCTGAAAAAATCACCATAGATAAGGACAACACCACCATCGTAAATGGTGCCGGCGAAAAGGCAGGTATTGCTGCCCGCGTAAATCAGATTAAAGCCCAGATTGAAACCACCACCAGCGATTACGACCGTGAGAAGTTGCAGGAGCGTCTGGCCAAGCTGGCCGGCGGTGTGGCTGTGCTTTATATTGGAGCCGCTACCGAAATGGAAATGAAAGAAAAGAAAGACCGCGTAGACGATGCCCTGCACGCAACTCGTGCCGCTGTGGAAGAAGGCATCGTCCCCGGAGGCGGTGTATGCTTTATCCGTGCCATCAAGGCGCTGGATGGCCTCACCGGCGATAACGAAGACGAAACCACCGGTATCAGTATCGTGCGTCGTGCTCTCGAAGAGCCTCTGCGTCAGATTATTGCCAATACTGGCGGCGAAGGCAGCATCGTAGTGCAGAAGGTTACCGAAGGTAGCGCCGATTTCGGATACAATGCCCGCACCGAGAAGTACGAAAACCTCATTGCGGCCGGTGTCATCGACCCTAAGAAGGTAAGCCGTGTAGCGCTTGAAAACGCTGCTTCAATTGGTGGTATGATTCTCACCACCGAGTGCGTTCTTTCAGAGATTAAGGAAGAAGAAAAACCCCATTCTCATGGCCCCGATATGGGTGGCATGGGCGGCATGATGTAAGCATCTCCTGAATAATGTTTTAGAGAAAGGCCGCTTGCAGCGGCCTTTTTTTTACCCAAATTTTACTCTCTGGCCCGATGATTCTAATTAACGTTGCACCGTGAGGCGCGTTTTACTCTTATTGGTTTCTGGGTTCTTGTCGGGCACTCTCATTGCCAAGCTCTGCGTATTCATTTGCAATAGCCCTAAAACCCTTATCTCCAAATGCGTTAAAATCCGCTCCATTTTGGTGGATGCAGTGAAATTGTTACTTCGCAGTGGAAAATATTTAATCGCTGGGGCGAAATGTTGTTTGAAAGCAGCGATGCTGCAATTAGTTGGAACGACCAGACTGCCCAGGGCTTGAAATGTCCGTAGGGGATCTATTTCTGGCACATGAGCTAAAAGTTGCGCAGTGAAAAGTCAGGGAACCACGCGTGCTACATAAACCTGATACGCTTACCCGTTTTTGTGGTTATCTTCGCAAAATGCCCCGCATACTGGCTTTTGACTACGGATTGAAACGAACCGGTATCGCGGTTACCGATCCATTGAAAATGATTGCAAGTCCGCTTACCGCAGTCGATACATCACAATTGCACATTTGGCTTCAGCAATATCTTGCAACCGAACAGGTGGAATTCTTTGTGGTTGGACTTCCCAGCCGTTTAAGCGGTGAAGACACCCACGCCACACAACTGGTTTTGATGTTTATTGACAAACTAAAGGAGGTATATCCTCATATACCAGTATTTACCATTGATGAGAGGCTAAGCAGCCGGGAAGCGAAACAAACCATCATCAACAGCGGGGTCGGAAAACAAAAACGCGCTGACAAGAAGTTGCTGGATACCGTGAGCGCAACCTTAATTTTGCAAACCCACCTTCAGAGAATCTCATGATATTGCCCGTTTATGCTTATGGTCAGGCAGTTTTACGCCAGAAAGCCAAAGAAATTGACAAAGATTATCCCAATTTGCAGGGATTGATTGCCGATATGTTTGAGACCATGAATGCCAGCAATGGTATTGGTCTGGCGGCACCGCAAATAGGTCTGGGAATAAGGCTTTTCATTACCGACGGTTCGGAAATAGAAGACATTAAGCCCGAAGGGTTTAAACAAGTATTTATCAATCCGCAGATTATTGAGGAATTTGAAGAAAAATGGGATTATGAAGAAGGTTGCCTGAGCATACCGCAGGTAAGGGCAGACGTGAATCGGCACAGCAAGCTGGTTTTGCGTTATTTCGATGAAAACTGGCAGGAACACACCCATGAGTTTGAGGGGATGGCCGCCCGCATCATACAGCACGAATACGACCATATTGAAGGCATTTTATTCACAGACCGCATACATCCGCTCAAACGCACCATGTTCAAATCCAGGCTGAACAATATCAGCCAGGGAAGGGTTGATGTATCCTACAAAATGAAATTCGCCAAAAAGTAATATCTGCAGCCCATGGAGGAAAACCGAAAACCTGCATTTCGCTATTATTGGGTGTTGTTGCGTCCGGCTAACCTGGGAATAATTATCCTGACCATGGGCTTGTTTATGATGCATGCCTCCAAATGGAACGTGCAGAACCTGCGCTGGCCTGATGCTGTTTTTGTATTGCTAGCCATTCTGTTCACT
>VGGQ01000052.1 GCA_016868535.1 Bacteroidota bacterium
GCCGCACAATATGGTGGGAAGCCATAAAATGCCGTGGTTGTTACTTTTCATAAGTCCGCGGGCAAAATGTGGGGCAATCATTCCCACAAAACCGATGGGTCCGCAAAATCCGGTAATTGAACCTGCTGTAAGTCCCGCAAGTATCACAGTCAGCATTCGGAATCGGGGTACATCAATGCCCGCTGAGACAGCATAACGGTCACCCGGCAGATAGGCATCCATTTTAAAGCGCATAAACCATAACAGAATGGATGTTATGAAAACAATTCCTGCAATCAATGGAATTTCATCCTGCTGCACACGGTCGAAACTGCCCAGGCCCCACACAACAAAGCTCTTAACCTGTTCAGCTTGTGCCAGACCCTGCAGTATTTCTGTTCCTGCGCCCAGCAAGTAACTCAGCAATACTCCCGAAATGAGCAATGTAAAGGCATTCCCGTGTTTTCGCTGTATGAGGAGTTGTAAAAGAAGTACAGCCATGCTTCCTGCCATTCCGATCGTGGCTATTCCTGCATTCTGCATCCATCCGGCGGAAAATCCTGTTGGGAATGCCAACAGAAAAATAGCAACGGAAAACGAAGCTCCAGGGGTTGAGCCTGTAAGAAATGGGCCTGCAAGCGGATTTCGGAAAAGGGTCTGCATAGCAAGACCACTTAATGAGAGCCCTATTCCCGCAATAGCTGCCGCGATAACCCTTGGCAACCTGAAAGCTTTAAAGACAGGGTCTCCGGGGTTCATATCGCCTGCAAAAAAATCGAGGTACAAGAGCACAATGCACAAAGCAGCGAGGACCAGTACAGGGCCGATTTTTCTCATCATTTCAGGGCTTCAAAGAAAACCAATTCTCGCGCTTCGGTTAACAAAGTGGGATGAAAAATATTTACAAGATCGCGCAATGCCAAATCCGGGCGAACCACGGCATAATCCCACCAGGCATTTCCGCCATTGCGGTTCATGGTTTTGGTAGCATTGAAAATCCCCCCGTTAGCCGTTGCGGTAAAAAGACCCAGACGTTTGTCTGTTTTGACCAGACAATCTATTGTGTTGCACGCACCCGGATTAATCCAAAAGTCTGCATTGCCTGCTTTTTGGTAAACTTTTTCTATGGCCAGCGTTATTTTACCGGTTCCTGTCTCATTTTTCCAGAAGTAATCGGCACCTGCATCGCGCAACAAAGCAGCCATGTAGCTTTCACCTGCCGGCACATCCCAATTCCCGCTGTATGGGGCATTACAAAAAACCGTTGGCTCTTCGTGGCTTGCCGCACTTACTTCTGCTACAAGCCCAACGTAGTGCTCCTGTACCATGCTGAAGTAGGATTCGGCTAGTGCCGGTTTTCCTGTCAGCCATCCAATCACTTTTAAATATTCAGCCCTGGCCAGCGGATGGTTTTCCAGGTAATTCTGCAGATAAATAACGGGTATGTCCTGTTGTGCAACTGCATGCCATTCTTCTTTGCCTTTATTGTCGATAAAATAAGTAATGACTATATCAGGTTTGCTTTTAAGAAGTTTTTCCCTGTTGAGTGAAAAGCCTTTAGCCGCTTCAGTAACATTACTTTGGATAAACCATTTCTGACATCGCGGCCCGGTATGGTAAAGAATGTTGTCAGTACAACAAATTCGAGTTTCTGTGCCGAGTACTTCCATCATGCCAGAAAAAACAGCGGTCATGCATGCGATGCGGTTTCTTTTGGTAATGCGGATGCAACCTTCGGGGGCTTTGCCATTTCCCAAATAAGCAACTTGTAACCATTGCGAAGTATCGGTGGGGTTTTTTAGTGCAATAAAAGAGTCGTTGCCAAGGGTTCCCAACAAGAATAAGCGGCTATATTCAGGTTGCTGCCAGGTTACGCCTGTAGGTAGTGTACCGGGTTTTTTATCACGGCAGGCAGCCGCCTGTAAAACCAATAAAAGTAGGGGTATTATGCGAAATAGCGACCTCACGGGTTGCAGAGAAACGAACCTTCACCCAAATTTGTTTTATAGCGAATCAGGCAAGGTGAATGGGTAATTTCGATGCGTTGTCCGGCAAGGATATTCAATTTATTGAGTCTTCGGCCTGCCATGTCGTAAAATTCCCAGTTTCCGCTTTGCATAGGGAAAAGGAAGATCTTATTGCCTTCTGTTTGCAGCTGGTAAGGCCTTGGCTGTTGGGTTTTGTTTGTTCCTGCATTGGGACTGCATATAACAGCGGATGCCCAGTTTGCGGTCATGGTATCCATAAGTGCAGGATTGTCCACATCATGCAAATTTCCATTTATAATTCTGTTGCGCATGGCGATACCGGTATAGCCCAGCGCTTTTAGTCTTCGGCTGATGATGGTGCTTCCATACAGCATGGGCCAGTTATCCGATATTCCCAGCCCGAGTCCGTAAAAGGGTCTGTTGATGCCGGCAGGCACAACGGGATCGCCCAGCTGGTGATAATTGAAAACGGCGGGTCTGGCGGTTTCCAGAATGGCTGTATCTACGACGGCGCCAAAATAGTTGAGAACACCACGCACGGAGGTGTTGTAGCCATTCAGATGGAGGGTGCCTTCTACGCCGCCGAGTGCAGGTCTTGTGTAGTTTATACCCTGATATACCACGCTGTTGATGGAATCGCAGGACGCAGGCCTAAACTTGTTATCATTCACAAACGCTACATTAAGGCTGGTAATGGCGCCGGCGCTGAATCCGCCTATAAAAAAATTCAAAATATCAGCGCTGTCTGCCACGTTGCGTCCTTTCAGGTATCTTACAGCACCTTTGACATCCTGCAAAGCCCTGTAAGCGGCGCGCTCAGGTTCTGCCTTGTCCAGCGCCCAAGGGTACATATTGGGGATAACAGGGCGGAAAAACCCCAACCTGTAGGATGCTGTTGCCGCCACATAACCACGCTGAGCAAATGATTTGGCCTGGTTGGTTACGTCTTTATAGTTACCACCACTGAAACCACCCCCGTGAATAAATAGAATCATGGGTCTGAACGGGTTTTTATCTCCTATTGGCTTGTAGATATCAATATATAGGCTTTCCTGGCGGTTTTCGAAAGTCTTTGCTACACCATAAACGGTGTTTAATTCCTGGTGGATGGCATATTTTTTTTGTGTGTAATCACATGGCTGGGAAAAAGATGCTGTTGAAATCAAAGGGGATGATAATATAAGAAGCAACCTATTCATAGGACGAAGATAACAAAAAAATGGACATGCCAAGAAATAGTGTGCACAGCATTTGCCACAACCCCTTATATTTGTATCAGCCGATGCAAAAGTTGTTTAAGTACCGCTACATTCTCCTGTTTTCCTTTTTTGGCTTGTGGATGCTGTTTTTTGACAGCAACAATGCATTTTATCGGTTTTCCATAGCCGCTGAGGTTTCTGATCTCGAAGATTCTAAGGTGTTGTTTGTGCAAGAAATTGCAGATTTGAGAAGACAGCGCACCGAATTGCTCGGCAATCAGGCAAATCTGGAGAAATTTGCCAGAGAAAAATATATGATGAAGAAAGACAATGAGGATCTCTTTGTTATCATTAACGATACGCTTGCTGAAGACTGAATGCATGAAATCTTTGTTCATAAAACCCAAAATATTGTGCATTTCTATTCAGTCAATTTAAATACGTTTGCACCCAGCACAAGAAAGAATACACTTTTATGAAGTTTATAGCACCCAGTAACGAACTCCTTCAGCATCTGCTGACCGTAAATGGAGCCATTATTTCCAAGCCCATCATACCCATTCTGGAGAATTTTCTCTTTGATATCAAAGGGAATACCCTCACCATATTCAGTACAGATTTAGATACCAGCATGACGACTAGCATGCAGGTGGAAGCCAAAGATGATATACGTGTGGCTGTTCCCAGTAAGATGGTAATTGACATTCTGCGTTCGCTGCCCGATCAGCCGGTAACCTTCAGCATCGAAGAGCCTGGCTACAGCATAGAAGTGGTGAACAATAACGGTCGTTACAAGATGGCTGGTCTCAATGGTTCTGATTTTCCGGCGTTGCCTGAAAAATCAGGGGAAGACAGCTTTACTGTTCCGGCGAATATTTTGCTCCGTGCTATCAGCAAAACCTTGTTTGCCACCGGTAATGATGAGCTGCGCCTTAATCTGACCGGTCTTTTAGTGGAAATGAAGGAAGACAGCGTAAACTTCGTGGCCACAGATGCCAACAAGCTTGTGCGTTTCACTCGCAAAGACCTTAAAACGGGTTCCGACCAGAATTTTATTATTCCCAAAAAACCGCTGAATCTGCTGAAAACAGCACTTCCGAATGATGAAACCCCTGTGATGGTGGACTACAACCGCAGCAATGTGTTCTTTACATTCGGGACAACCCAGCTGATAGCACGTTTGCTGGATGAGAAATACCCTGATTATAACGCGGTTATTCCTTCAGAAAATCCCAATTCTCTGACCATTTCTCGTAGTGATTTTCTGAGTTCTATAAATCGTATCAGCATTTTTGCCAGTAAAACCACACACCAGATTCGCCTGAAAATCACCGGCAGCGAACTGCAAGTCAGTGCGGAAGACCTGGAAATGGCCAACGAAGCGCAGGAAAAAATTAACTGCGAATACGATGGTAAGGACATGGAAATCGGTTTTAATGCCCGCTTCCTGAAAGATATGCTGGCCACCATAGATGGTGAGCTGGTGGTACTGAAGCTTTCGGCTCCTAACCGTGCAGGTCTGTTGGTTCCTACGGAAAATGAGAAGGATGAAGATATCACCATGCTCATTATGCCGATGATGCTCAATAATTATTAAGGATTTCTTCGTCCCTTGCGGGTGTGTGCCTGCAGTATTCTGCTGCTCTCGGCTTTAGCTGTTTGTGTTCTTCTTGTTCCCCAAATTTTTTCCCTGTGTTCCTTCGGGATTCCTTCCGTGTTACAAATGGGTATCGGATAATTTTTACCGGGAATAAAACGGTATTCTGCTTGCTCGAGTGCATTGGCTTCCCACGGCTTATGGCGAAGGTGTACCGGTAATTGCGCAAGCTCAGGACACCATTTTGCAATAAATAAACCTTCCGGATCGTGGTCAAGACTTTGTTTAACGGGATTGTACATCCGAATTGTGTTTATACCCGTCGTTCCGGCCTGCATCTGAAATTGAGGATAGTGAATGCCGGGTTCGTAATCCAGAAACAGCTGTGCGATGTGGGTTTTGCCTTTGCGCCAGTCGGCACCGAGGTGGTGGCATAAAAATGAAACAAGCATGGCACGCATTCTAAAGTTTATCCAGCCGGTTTCTACTAAGCAGCGCATGTTGGCATCCACCAACGGAAAGCCTGTTTTGCCCTGTTTCCAGGCTTCCAAGGTTTGCTCGTCGTTTTTCCATTGAAGCGAATCGAAGCCCCGGTTGATGTTTTCATACTCGTAGCGGCATTCCTGTTCGAATTTTTGTATGAAATGGCAGTGCCATCGCAGTCTTTCACGAAAGGAAGCAAACGCGCGCTTGTGGATTTTGACGTTTTCTGCCGTGTATGCTATCTGATAAGCTTGTCGCACACTTATATTGCCCCAGGCAAGGTAAGGCGAAAGACGGCTGCACGAGAGCCTGCTCTCCACAGGCTTTGAAATATGGCGGCTGTAGTTATGGCCACGAATTTCTATAAAGCTTTGCAGGTATCGCCAGGCGTGGGTTTCACCGCCAGGTTGCATACTTTTACTACATTTGGCCGGAAGATTGTCGGTTTCTGGGATGTTCGCAAACGGTAATCCTTCATTGATGGCCAGCCCGGGCGTAAACGTATTATCAATTTGTGGCGCATGCATGTGCCCAAACCATTGCTTATCCCATCCATCGCGGTTTTGGATGCCCCGCAGAATACCGTCGCGCTGAAACTCCTGCCACACAATGTTTTTTGCCATTAATAAATCTGCAACTGCTTTATCTCTGTGCCAGGTTTGCAAAACCCCGCTTTCACGGTAGCTGAGAACATTTTTTACATTGTATTTTTCTGTCAAATGTTCAAAAACCGGAACTGCCTCTTCACAGGCTATGTGCACTTGCATGTTTGCTTTGGAAAGTCTGTGATTAACGTCTTCCAAAGATTGCAACTGAAACGTGATATGGCGTCCGCTGCAGTCGGGACGAGCCAAAAGGGAAGGTTCAAATAAAAAAAGTATCAAATATGGAAGTCCTGCTTTTTCTGCCGCCGACAGTGGGGCATGGTCGGAAGTGCGCAGGTCCCGTTTTAGCCAGACAATGTTTATATAAGTTTTCATGCATCCAGGCTTTTGAGGAAGGTTTCCGCTGCATTGAAATGTTGTTGCCGCTTTTCTGCGTCCATATTGTCCAGGGTTTTAAGCAGCATCCCTATTCTGGGGTTTTGGCCAAAAAAATCGCGTTGTTTGTGCATAAATGACCAAAAGAGGCCGTCCCAGATTTTCTCCCACCGCCCATCGCCTTTGTAGTCCGACATTTTAAGCAGATAGTTGCTGCCACTGATATAAGGTTTAGAGCACATTCTCCCACCATCGGCAAACTGGCTCATGCCATACACGTTGGGTACCATTACCCAGTCGTAGGCATCGATATACATTTCCATAAACCATCGGTATACTTCATCGGGGTCAAATTCGCAAAGCAGCATAAAATTGCCCAGCACCATTAATCTTTCTATGTGGTGGTTATAGCCTGTTTTCAGTAGTTTTTGTATGCATTCATCTACCGGTAAAATGCCTGTATTACCAGTGTAGAATGAAGGTGGTAATTTTCGGGTAAATCCCCAGAAATTTCGGGTTCGTTGTTCTGCACTATGTTTTAGGTAAAACAACCGTATGAATTCGCGCCAGCCGATGATTTGCCGGATAAACCCTTCCAGCGAAGCCAGTGGAATGGGGTGCTTGTCTGCGTATTCGATGGCGGCATCAATGATTTGTTGAGGTGTCAGCAGCCCGGTATTGAGCATGGGTGTGAGCACCGAATGGTTCAGCCAATGCTGGTCTTCTACCAGGGCATCTTCGTAGGGACCAAAATCATGAAAGCGGTTGGAAAGGAAATCCTGCAGCCATCTTTCGGCATCGCCATGGTTTACAGGGTAGATTAACGTTTCAGATAAACTACCCGGATTGTTCGGGAAATGTTTTTCCGTGTAGTTTACAGCCTCAAGGGTAAATTCATTTTTATCCGGAAACCACAGTGTTGGCGGGATTTGTCCTTTTGGGTAGCGTTTGCGGTTGTCGGTGTCGTAGGTCCATTGTCCGCCGGCCGGTTTGCCATTGTCCATAAGGATATTTTGCTGTTTGCGCTGCACCGCATAAAAGTCAGTTTGCACAATACTGCCGTCTTTACGCGTAGGCAATGGTGTTTCTCCATCATATAAAAAGGAAGGTGAGGCGAGATACGCAACCGTAATTTTGCTATTTTGAAAACCTTTTGAAAGTCGGTTGTCGCAAGGATCGTAGCAGGTTATGGAAGTGATGCCGGTTCTGGAAGCTTCCGAAATGAAATTTCTGATATCCGACAAGGGGGAGGTGCTATCAATGTACTCAGTTGCGATGCCATTGATTTTCAGCCATTGGCAGTAATATTTCATGGACGCCCTGTGCAGGGCGATTTTTTGCTTGTGGAATGGATATTGATTAAAAAACAGGCATTCTTCAATGATGAATACTTTGTCAACTTGTTTCAAAGGATTTACATCCTTGAGAAGCTGGTGCGGGAAGACGATGAAAACATCCACGCATGAGTAACAAACCGGGTGGGTAAGGGTTTTGGCATTTAAAAATATCAATGCTTAACCATCAAAAACCTTACTACCCACCCGCACCATAGTGCTTCCGCATTCAATAGCAATAGGATAATCACCACTCATGCCAATGCTGAGTTCTGTGAACGCAGGGTTATGCTTCAAAACCCCGGATTTTAGTTCCTGAAACAAATCGGAAACAGCGGTAAATTCTTGTTTTATCTGTATTGTATCCGAAGTGTTGCTGCCCATAGCCATTAGACCGCATACGCAGATATTTCTTAATTGCTGAAAATCAGCATTAGACAGCAAGGTCTTTACTTCAGAGGGTTCCAGTCCAAATTTGGTTTCTTCCTGCGCCACAAACACCTGTATCAATACATCCTGTATTTTATTGATCTTTGCTGCTTGTTTATTTATTTCCTGCAATAGTTTCAGGCTGTCTGCGCTGTGGATCAGTTTCACAAAAGGCACCACAAATTTCACTTTGTTGGTTTGCAAATGCCCTATTAAATGCCACTCAATGTCTTTTGGCAAGGCCTCATGGCGCTCTAGTAAAGCCTGAACGCGGTTTTCGGCAAATGTGCGTTGTCCGGCGGCATATACTGCCTCAATTTCAGCAATGCTGCGATATTTGCTCACCACAATCAGGCAGGTGATTGTTCCGAGTTTACTTTTTATATCCTGCAATCGTGCAGCTATCGCGTTCATTTGCTTAATTTTGTGGTATCTGTGTTACTTCGCAAAATTACCATAGCCTGCCTGTTTCTGGTTGCTGCCTGCGCAAAAAAAGCTCCGCTAGCCAAAGAAAAAATGGCGGATGTGATGACTGACGTAATGCTGATGGAGTCGGCAAATGTTATTAATTACAACCATGGATTGCTGCCTGACAGCATATGGGAAAATGATTATGCCGTCATTTTTGCCAAACACGGGGTTTCCAAAGAAACGTTTAAAAATGCCCTTGATTTTTATCATGAGCATCCCGACCAATTCTCAGGCATTATGGAAAAGGTGATTACGCGTGTTCAAAAGATGCAACTCAAACGACAAAACGAGCGGCCTTGATTTACCCTGAGGAATTTGAGAGCGTCATAGGTTTTGACCATATTCGTGAAGCCCTTATAAACCGCTGTCGTTTTGCTACTTCGGCCTCGCGGTTTTCCGGAATGGCCATGATTACGAATCGATTCCTAATTCAGGAACATTTTGACAGGGCCGATCAATGGCATCTGTTTACTGAAAAACATCCGGCAGCTATTCCATTCGAGGGCAGCGACGACCTGATGAACGGACTTTCTGTGCTTTCGGTGGAAAATGCATTTTTTACCGAAGATGCACTTGTTGCCTTTAGCCGTACCCTGCAAAACTACTTGCGTACTTCTGCTGTACTTCGGAAATTCAGTGCTGATTATCCGTTGCTGTATGCCTTACTGAGCGGAGATGAAGGCTTACAAATGGTAACTCAGATTATTGAATCTGTTATTGGTAAAAACGGCCAACTAAAGCCCAATGCATCCGTGTCTTTTACTAAATTGAGCACCGACATTGAGCGTGTAGAAAAAGAGGTCCGCAACCAGGTAAAAAATATATTCAAACAGTGGCGCGATGCCGGCTACACAGCCGATGCAGATCTAACCGTGCGCGAAGAACATATCGTTATTCCAGTAAAGGCAGAATACAAACGCAGGGTCAATGGCTTTGTGAAAGATTTGAGTGCCACCGGTCAGGTATTGTTTGTAGAACCTGTTGAAAGTCTGGAGTTGAACAATCGTCTGAAAGAACTCTATGCGGAACGTCGCAGGGAGCGCGAACGAATATTGCTAAAAACAACGGATGCTTTGCGCCCATACAAGGGTGTGGTGGAATCGGCGATGTCCTCGCTGGTGGACATGGATATGCTTGCCGCAAGGGTGGCGTATGCCGGAGCTATTAATGCCCAGCGCCCCCGCCTAAATAGCGATGCGGTTCTTTCCTTGAAAAAAGCTGTCAATCCATTGTTGAAAATAAAAAGTGTAGTACCATTGGATATTCAACTTACCCGCGAAAACCGCTTTCTGGTTATTTCCGGTCCCAATGCCGGTGGTAAAAGTGTGGCGTTGAAGACGGCATTTCTGCTTCAGTATATGGTTCAGCAAGGATTGTTTATCCCTGCTTCGCCCGACAGTGAATGCGGCGTGTTTTCAGGAATGATGATGGATTGCGGAGACGGACAAAGCATGGAAGCAGGGTTGAGCACATTCAGTGCACACCTGACACATCTGAAAGCCATGACGGACGCAGCAAAGCCCGGAATGCTGCTGGGGGTGGATGAAATCGGCGCCGGAACCGATCCCAGGTTTGGGGGGCCGATAGCGCGCGTAATTTTGGGTCAGTTGCTCAAAAAAGGCGCTAGTGCCATTGTAACCACACATTTCAGCAGTGTGAAGGAATGGGCAGGTCAAACCATGGGGGTGCAGAATGCGGGTATGTCCTACGATTTGCAAAACCTGCAGCCATTGTATCGCATGGTACCGGGCAAACCCGGAAGTTCGTTCGCCCTGCAATTGCTGATCAAAACGGGTTTTTCTGACCAAATTATCCAAGAAATTGAAGTGCTGGGCGGGGAGAAGAGCCGGAAAACCGAGCATTTGCTGGTGGAGCTGGAACAACAGCAGTCAAAACTGCAGCAACTATTGACGGAAAATGAGCAGAAAGAAAAACATTTGCAACTGCTTCTGGAGGAGTATCATTCCCTGAAACAAAAGATTGAAGGCAGGCGCCGCGAAATGCTTGCGCAGGCCAAAATAAAAGCGGGCAGGATGCTGGATGAAGCGAATAAGCAGATTGAAATGACTATCAGGATTATTCGTGAGCACAAGGCCGATAAGTTAAAGACTCTGGAAGTGCGTGGAAAGCTGCATCGTTTTCGTGAGCAGATAAGCACTGAACTTGTGCAGGAGAAAAAACCGGCGAAATCTGTTGTTGCTATAAAATTGTTACCCGGAATGCTGGTGAGAAGTTTGCATAATGGTGCAGTGGGAGAAGTGCTGGAGGTGAAGAAAGACCGGCTGAAGGTGGCACTTGGGCTTGTACAGGTTTGGTTGCCGCTGAATGAGGTAGAGCCGGCCGAAAAACAAAAAGGAGGGAAACAGCTTGTCACTTCTAAAGGATTTAATTGGGTGGAGAGAACTGCTGCCTTCAATCCCAGTCTGGACTTGCGTGGTGAAAGAGAAGAAGATGCCCTGAAAAAAGTGGCGGTATGGATAGATGAAGCCTACGCACTGGGTCTGTTGAACCTGAAAATAGTTCACGGAAGAGGCGATGGCATTTTGCGTAAATCGCTAAGGCAATATTTGAAAACTGTGAATTATGTGCGCAGTTATCGCAGTGAGCGCGAGGAACAGGGTGGCGATGGTTGCACGGTTTTAACCCTTATGTAAACAAAAAGCCTGCGAAGAGGCAGGCTTTTTGGGTTTTAATCAGGATGGTGTTATCCGAACAAATTAATAACCTTATTCGGTTTCTGTATCATAAGGATCTTCCATAGCGGGTGTAGGCTCAACTAAAGGTTCCATGGCAGGTGCTTCCTCCGTTGTCGGCTCATTTGTCGGCATTGGCAGTGTTGTTCCGGTACTATCCTGGACTCCACAGGTATCGGTTTGCACGCAACACTCCCCCGGGGCAGGTTGATACAATCCCAGATCCCAGTTCATGGGGTTCCAGCAAGAGGCGCTACCCAGATATGCCAAACCAATGATGGCCAAAATACCTAAACCCAGAAGAGGCTGGTTTGGATTGGCATTTCGCGCATTGTTCAACTCATCCATTACCATCCAGTTGTCGTTTTTATCTTTCTGCAGATAAATTTCATCGTTTACGCGGGCAAACAAAACAAGGGCAAGTGCAAATGCGAATGCCATCAGCAAGCTGTACCATAGAGTGGCGAGCAAGTGACCCAGCAGTGAAGAGAAGTTCCTGTTTGACTGCATGCTATTGAGTTTGCTACGCATAGACACGATGTGGGCATTTACCATATTGGTACGCGTTAATTGTGAATCCAGGCTGGCTTTTTCTTTGGTAGCAACCGCTATGCTGGCATTGATGGCGTCTCTTTGTTTTTGGCAAGCATCGCTTGTGTCAACTTCTTCAGTCGCTGCAGGTGTATTGTTTTCGGGCTGAGGTTGAATCTGATCGTTGTTTGAATTATTGCTTCCTGTGTCACATACTTTGGCAAGTGAGGCATTGAGCGCTTCGATTTCTTTTTGCTTGTTGTCCACATTTTCTTTGGCGTTCTTGGCGCTCTGGTCTGATGAGGATATTTCATCGGCAAACGCCTGAGAATCAATGGCAATTTTTTCGTAAGACCTCACATTGATGCGGTCACGCTGCTGCTGATTGTAAGAATCAAAGAAATAATAGGCTGCTCCAATAGGTGCTGCAGCGAGCGAATCGTAGTTGCTTCCGTAAAAATCCTGTAGGAATTGCATATTGGTT
>VGGQ01000053.1 GCA_016868535.1 Bacteroidota bacterium
GCAGTCTGGTGAGTTTAGTGGCACACGAACTGGCCCACAGCTGGAGTGGCAACCTGGTGACCAACGAAACCTGGAGCGATTTCTGGCTGAACGAGGGGTTCACCGTGTATTTCGAACAGCGCATCATGGAGAAAATTTACGGGCACGATTACGCCGAAATGCTGGCCGGGATTGGCCGCGGTGAATTGCAACACACTCTGGATGATATGATGCAGGAGGCACCCGACGATACCAAACTCTTTTTAAACCTCGACGGCCGCAACCCCGATGACGGTGTGACCGACATTGCCTACGAAAAAGGCCGCTTTTTCCTGCGCAGAATAGAGGAAGTGGTGGGCAGATCTGCCTGGGATGCGTTTTTGAACGATTACTTCAAAACCTACACTTTCAAGACCATGAACACAACAAAGTTTGTGGCATACCTCAATGAAAAACTGCTGAATAAACATCCCGGGAAAATTGATCTGGATACCTGGATTTATGGTACGGGTTTGCCCAAGGATGCCCCCGTGGTAAACAGCAAGGAATGGCAGCGCGTAAAAGATGCCATAGCACTGTACACAAAATCTAAAAACCCCACCGATATTGACACCAAGGGATACACCACCCACCACTGGTTGTTTTTGCTGCGTGGCATGCCGCTACTCAGTGTTGATGAAATGGCGGCACTGGACAAGACATTTTCTTTTACCGGCATTGGCAATGCCGAAGTTGCCTGCGTTTGGTACACCCTGTCGGTGAAAAACGGTTATGACGCAGCCTTTCCAGAAATGGCAACGTTTCTGAAATCGGTGGGTAGGCGCAAGTTTTTGCTGCCTATTTACAAGAACCTTGTGAAAACCAGCAAGGGCAAGGCATTGGCGGAGCAGATTTTTAGCGAAGCCCGAAAAGGTTACCATGCCGTGGCTGCAGGCAGCATTGCCGATATTATCCGTGAAGCTCAACCAAAGTGAGCTCCGAATTCGATAACCTGCATGCACCCCTGCAACCCCTTAAAGTAAAGGGTATTAAAGGCGATGTGTACATTCAGCGCGATGACCTGATCCATCCGTTGGTGAGCGGCAACAAATGGCGCAAACTGCAATATCACATATTGTATGCACAACAGGAAGACAAAACCCGTTTGGTAACTTTTGGCGGTGCCTATAGCAACCATTTACTGGCCACGGCCGCGGCAGGTGCCATTCTGGGTTTGCAAACCACCGCATTTTTGCGCGCCGATGAGCCCATAGACAACCACTACCTCAGGGCAGCACGGCTGTATGGTATGCAGCTGATACCTGTTTCAAGAGAGCAATACCGCCATAAACAGGAATTGTTTACCCGCTATTTTGACGAAGAACCCAACGCGTATTGCATTGCAGAGGGCGGGGCAGGAGAAGCAGCCTGGGAGGGTGTTGCCGGTATCGTGAAAGGCTTACCTTTTGCCCCCAATTACATTCTGCACGCCTCGGCCACTGCCACCACGGCCATTGGGCTTGGTAAAGGAATACAGGCCTGCGGTTACAAGACGCTTGTGTATGCCGTGGCGGTGCTCAACAATGCAGGGGAACAAAGGCAGTTAATACAAGAAGTGGGGCTGTCGGAAATCGTTGAAGTCTTAGATGGGTTTGCCTTTGGTGGCTACGCCAAGACCACGGAACCGCTCATGGATTTTGTAAAAAATACCATTGCACAAACGGGCATTTTATTTGATCCGGTGTATACAGGCAAGGCGCTTTGGGCCCTGCGGGATTTAGCCTTGCCGGGCACGGGCGTGTTTCTGCACACCGGCGGCAGCATGGGGTTGTTCAGCGAGGCGTTTTTGAAACAGATGTGATACACATGTTTGAGGTGGTCTGGTCTACAAGTCTCCGGCCCGCACCACCCTTCTCTTTGGCGGAGCCAAACCATGCCCCATAATTTCTCCCTTCAGGTAAAAAATTCTTTCAGGGCCGGTGTTGATGACAATGGCAAATTTCTCCACGGGCCCTGCGTGTAGGTTGCGGGTGTGCAGTGCCAGCACAATGGAATCTTTGGTGCCGGGCGGCATACTATCTTTTGGGTACATGGGCACCGTACACTGGCAGCCGGGGTGTACCTGCCGTATCATGAGTTTCTTCGTGCCTTTCACTACAAACGCAAATACCGCCTCAATGGTATCGCCGAGGTTGCAGGTTCCGAAATTCAGGGTGTCGCCACTCATCGTTTCTATGCGTGTTTCTTGGGCCCTTGCAACGTGACCAAAAACCAACAGCGATAATAGCAAAAGGATGTTTTTCATGGGTAAGAAAAAGGCCGGATGAACCGGCCCTTGAACTATTTAGTTTCCAATAATTACAGATTTGGGTTTTTCGGGTTCTTTCACCACAATACCGGTGACAGTAAGGGTTACATCACCGCCATTGCTGTAGACAAAAATGTTTTTGGTAAAGTTGCCGGGGCGACCCGAGCTGTTGTATTCTGCGGTAAGCACAGCCGAAGCACCGGGCACGATGGCTTCGCGGGGCCACTTGGGCGAGGTGCAACCGCAGCTGGCCTGCACATTGCTCAGTACCAGCGGGTCGGTACCTGTGTTTGTGAATTTGAAATCATAACGGGCAATCTGGCCTTCAATTACATTCCCAAAGTTGTGGGTGATGTTTTCAAATTTCACTTTGGCATTGCTTGCGGGGGTTGCCGCGGGTTGATCCTGGGCAACGGCGCTGCCGAAAGCGGCGGCGAGCATGAGCGAGACAAGGAGCTTTTTCATAACGCTTCTATTCCTTAGAGAATTATTTCAACTGGGTTCCGTTATCGGCAGGGCTTTCGGTAGATACAGTGCCGGTGATGGTAAGGTCGGTGCTGGCGCCGTTGTCGAAAGATACCTTAACAGATTTCTGGAAGAAACCGGGGCGGCCTTCAGTTCCGTAGCTAGCCTTAACTTCACCGGTTTTGCCGGGCATGACCGGAGTTTTGGTGTAAGTAGGCGTGGTGCAGCCACAGCTCGGAGCAGCGGCGGTGATTATCACAGGCGCTTTGCCATTGTTGGTGAAAGTGAACGTTACGTCAGCGGGAGGACCCATTTTAACGGTTCCGAAATCGTGGGTAGACTTGTTCCACTTGATGGTTTCGTTTTGCTTAATACCTGCTACCAGCATGGCAGTGGCGGCCATGGCAGCAAATCCGATCGTAAAAATTTTTTTCATGGTTTTGTTGTTTTGCAAAAAAATATCAACAACTGTACCAAAAATATTTTGGGAATACGCCGGAATGAAAAAACGGCAAATTGCTTCCGGTAAAGAGCACTCTTTTGGGAACAAAAAGAACTCAGAAATTTGTTCAATAAAAACGTCCAAAAGGCTTATCATTTTTGGGAATGGTAATTATTGTACTTTTTACAATATATTTGCCTCTGAGCTATGAAAAATCTCAAGAAAATTCTCAAGCAATACTTCAATGTTGCTGTGTCCGTAGACAACGTAGTGTTTGGTTTTGACGCCGATGGTCTCAAGGTTCTTCTTATTTTCCGTGGTTCTGAACCTTTTACCGGTTCATGGGCATTGCCGGGTGATTTGATATCACCTGAAATGGACCTTGAATATTCAGCCGAGAAAATTTTGAAACAACTCACCGGGCTGGATCAGGTTTATATGGAGCAGATACAAACCTTTGGAAGTGTAGACAGGCACCCCTTTGGACGCGTATTTACCATTGCTTATTTCGCCCTTATCAAGGTAGAAAATTACCATCCCCAAGCCGCTTCCTGGGCCAAGGATGTGGCTTGGTTTAAGGTTACTGAAATTCCTAAACTTCCTTTTGATCACCGTGAAATATTGGAATACGCACGTCGTCTGCTGAAAAACAGAATTCGTACGCAACCACTGGTGTTTGAACTGCTGCCCAAATATTTTACCCTTACCGCACTGCAGTTTATTCATGAATCCATTTTGGAAGAAGAATTTGACGTAAGAAACTTCAGAAAAAAGATATTGTCTTCTGGAATTATTGAGGAAACCGGCAAACTTCAGAAAAACGTAACCCATCGCCCTGCCATGCTATACCGCTACAACGCCTCAAAAGCCAAGCAGCTTGGATTTGAAGGAGGTATTCTGCAGTGAGAGTTATCGCAGTCATACTCGTTTTTATGGCAGCGCAATTGTCTAGTGCAGCCCAGCCTGCCAAAGTTTCGCTTACCCAAAAAAACGGACAATGGCAATTGCTCAAAAACGGACAGCCCTATTATATCAAGGGAGCCGGCGGTACTGTCCAGCTTGATCTTTTGGTTGAGTGCGGTGGCAATACCATCCGCACGTGGGGAATTGATGAAGCACAGCGTATATTGGACGAGGCACACAGCAAAGGGCTTATGGTGATGCTGGGAATGTGGATGCAACACGAACGCCATGGTTTTGACTACGACAATAATCTGGCTGTACAAAAACAAATACAGCACTTTAAATCGGTGGTGGACCGATACAAAGACCACCCCGCCCTGTTGATGTGGGGCATTGGCAATGAGGTGGATTTGTTTTACAGCAATACCAAAGTATGGCATAGTATTCAGGCCATTGCGAAGTATGTGCACGAAACCGATTCCAACCATCCAACCTGCACCGTTACTGCCGGCCTCGATTCCTTGGAGGTTCAACATATTCTCGAAAAAGCCCCAGACATTGATATATACGGTGTAAACACCTACGGCGATATTGCAGGTGTGCCCAAAAATATTGGCCGGTTTGGCTGGACAGGCCCTTACATGATAACCGAATGGGGCCCCAACGGGCATTGGGAATCGCCGGTAACGCCCTGGAACGCAGCAATTGAACAATCCAGCCGCGAAAAATCAGATGTGTACGGGGAGCGATATGTGAAGTATATTAAAGCTGATAGCCAGCATTGTATTGGTTCCTACGTGTTTTTATGGGGACAAAAACAGGAATACACACTCACCTGGTATGGGTTGTTTACCAAAGATAACAAGCAAACCGAGGCTGTGGATATGCTTTATGAACTTTGGAATCGGAAGAAGCCGCCAACACCTACACCCACCCTGCATAGCCATAGCCTGCTGATTTATTCAATGGAAGTAAAGGCCCCGAAAATGCTGTTGGGCGCTGCCTCCGATAGTATTCGCCTCACAGCCGGCTCCCTGAATACGGCTACTGTGAAACCCAGGCTGCTTAGGGCTTCGCAAGAAGAAAGCGACAATCCCCGCAGCTATCACATTGAATGGAAGTTGCTTGCTGAAAGTGATGATAAAAAAGCCGGTGGCGATATGGAAAATGAAGCTGCCGAGGTGTCCGGATTTGTTAAAAAGGCCAAAGATTTTGAACTGCAGTTCAAAGCACCACGGCAACCCGGTGCCTACCGGTTGTTTGTTACCATTCAATACAAGAACAAAGTTGCCTATGCCAATGTTCCCTTTGAGGTGCTAGGCACAAAAAGCAACACAGGCAGCAGTGCACTGAGGTTTAAAAAGTACGATTTACAAAGTTTTGACCGGCCATGATGAAGAAATACGCTCTTATTGTATCGATGATAGGGCTGGCAACGATTGCCATGACTGTTCATGGTCAAGATAGCATCAGGCTGGCCGAAACGCCCGGTGTTTATCCAAAATCTCCCACGCCCTCACTGGAGCGTTTTCAGGTGTCGGGGTATTACCGGTTCATTACCAATGTCCGCCACCTTCAGGAAGGATACGCGGACCAGATGAAAACTCCGCTAAACATTTTCGTGGGCGACGACAGCCAGATACCGCAATTGCTGATGAACCTGGGCGGAAGTATTTCTCCCAATACCCGTTTTTACACGGATTTTTACCTGTGGACACCCATGATGGGCGGCGGGATGGCTGAAAATGTGAAAGGTCTTAACCTTGGTGTAAGCCTTACCGGTACCCATGATTTTGAAAAAGGCACTCTGCAAATACAGACGGGTGGTATCAACTGGTATGCGCTCACCCCCTTCACATTTCATTCAAATCCGGGGTTTAATCGTTTTACCGTGTTCGAGCGTAATCCCTGGGATCCCATGACCCGCAACGCCATGGACCGCTACCAGACCTTTTACCAGACCGGAGCCATGAACCAGGATACACGCTGGGGCAGGCAGGCCTTTCAGGGATTGATTATGGACCTTAGCAACCTGCCTAATGGTTTTTCAGGGGTGCTGATGTATGGTAAAACACAACTGAACGGTGGTATGACACCGCTGCCCAACCACAGCCTGGGCGGTAAAATCAAAAAAGGCAACGACAACCGCTATCTCAGTATCAATACGTTCAACAACCAAACATACTCCGATTCTCTGCTAAGCAGTACCCTTGGGTTTTCCATACACACCGCCGAATTAAGGTGGCAAAAAAATGGCTGGAGAATATATGGTGAAACCGGTGCAGGCAGGTATTATAGTAATTCTTACAATAAGGGCTGGGGAGAGGCTATATCGCTGAAACTGGATATTCCCCAACGCGTGCTTCGGGTCCCCATTCAAATACACTACTTCCGCATTAGTCCCAAAGTGATTAACAACAGCAGTGTTTTTTGGAATTCAGCCATACAGGAAGGCAATAACACCGGCGCTCAAAGCGAGGCTCAGCTGGTGCTTGCGCCCTTTTCAAGCGCCATGGTTCCGGTAGGGCAGCTTACCAATAACCGCACGGGCATTGAGCTGAATTCAGAAGTTAAGGCGGGTAGGTTTAGGATTAATGCAGGATATACCATCGCCAAAGAGCTGGAGCGCATTGCTTCGCAGATAACCTATTCGCATCCGGTTAATAATCTTGCCCTGTCGCGCTTCTGGCGCTGGTCATTCCCTGCCGGTGTAGGGCCATATGCCAACCTCACCAAGGTGTACCGCGGTGTCTATGAAACGGTAGATTTGCTTGACGTTGATGGACAGAAGACACCCCTGAAGGACAAGCATTTCAACACCGCCGAACTTCAGGTTAAATATAAAACCCGAATGGCCGGCAAGGAGCTGTTTGTGAATTATCTGGGAACCTATGCTTCGGTGCAGTCATTTGCCTCACCGTTCACGGTTTTTACAGAAAAAGCATGGCTTAGAACCTATTACCATCAGATAGAATCCTATCTCAAGCTGGCCGATAACCTGGCATGGTGCAATTATGCCGGTGCTGAGCGGGTGATAGCCAATTATGATACCCGAACCGATGCAATCAGCCGCAGGCCAAAAAATCAGGAGGGATATGCCATTGCCACCGGATTTGATATAGAAATGAGCAAAGGCGCCGGCCTGTATATACGGCAAAGAAAAATGTATTACAAAGACCGCAGCTTCGGTAAAGACAGGTATCGCGGATGGGAAACCACCGTGGAATTTAAAATATTCTTTTGATGAAAAAACAAGTACACTATAGCATTAAGATTTTAGGTAGTTTGGCAGCCGCAATACCCATGTGGCTCGTTGCACAGAACAGCCCAAAGTTCAGTATGAAAGGGGGCGCACGTTCGGTTTTGGCCAACTCCGAATTACAGGTAAAAGACAGTATTCCCGATAAGGTTACTGCTCCTAAAAACGCAGGAGGCTATGCACTTATTGATCTCGGATTTAATATACGGCCAAACAAAAATACCGAGATACTGGGCATGATCCGTATCAATAACCGCTTTGGCGGTTTCTGGGGTGCGGGCGTAACCTTCAATGTACGACAGCTTTGGCTAAAAGGGGTGATTGCCGATAAAGTCCGTTATCAGTTGGGTGATATTAACCTGAAGCAGACCCCGTTTACTTTCTGGAACCACGATGAGGACCGTTGTATCCAACAGCCTGCTGTATTTGACCTTCAGCGGGATATTGTAAATTATGAGTCTTTTTACGTTCCCGGAACCTGGCGTCAGCAGGGAGCGGCAGTCGATTTTGGCCTGGAATCCCTTAAACTCAAATCGGAATGGAATTTCCGTGGTTACCTCACACGCCTGAACGCTACCAATTTTGGGAGCCAGCCGGAACGATTGCATGTTGGCTCAACCGCTAACTGGGTGTGGAATAAAAAGGCCACCCTGGCCTACAACCTAAGCCGTATTTTCGATGTAAAGGAGACTGCCGCACAACCGCTTCTGTTTCAGAACACAGTGCAGACCCTCTCCTGGGAATTAAGACAGGCAATTGGCAAAAAGCAGTTTACCCTTGGCGGGGAAGCGGGAAATTCCTCATACCGCATCGTGCATGATACCGCATCGCCGCACCTGCAGGACTTTTTTGTTCATGGTTTTGTAAAAGTAGCACCCGAAAGCAAACGCTGGGAGGCCGAGGCGGGTTATATCAATGTGGGACCTGAATTCAGAAGCATGGCTGCGCAATCAAAGCTCATTGACTACAATGCACAGCCCTTATTGTATAATCGCTATACACAACTGCAGATTGATCGTCCCCTGCACCTCCTGGATTTTATAGGCAATGCCAATCTGTACCGCACCGGTATCAATACAAAACTGATGGTCTATAATCCAATGATAAACAATGTGTTGCCTTATGGAATTGCAACCTTTAACCGCAAGGGATTCTATGCAAAGGCAAAATATAATATTGTAAAAAATACAATATCAATGGAGGCACAACACTGGAGATTGTCAGAAATTCTGGGACAGGGAACGCCCGAATTGAAGAAGATGGATATGACCCGACTGGATGTGAACTGCGATGCAGGCAAGTTACTGGGGATGAAAAAACAGGCCAAACTGCACGTGTCGGCATGTAACCAAAACACCCGGCGCAAAAGCCCGCGTGCCTATGAGGAACTGGATTTAAGCTCTTTGCTGTTGTCAGCAGGATTTGAGCTGGAAGTAATGAATGATATCGACTTGCTCGGCGGCTACACAGCCCTGCAGGCCAAAGGAAGCGACCTCATGGCCATACGCAATGATTATACCGAGGTTATTGATTTTGCAGGCTTTTCGGCAGACCAGAAGCACAGCACAGCAGCGGCGGGTTTCAGGGTTCGTTTTGGTGGTAAAACCTACCTCGCACTGATGTACCAGCGCATGCAGTTTCAAAACAAGGCACAGGCATTCCGTGATTACAGTATCGGACAAATGCAAGCCATTTACAACATGACATTCTGATGAAAATGAAAAAGATAATTCGCATATTACCCCTGCTGTTCATCATCGCTTCCTGCAAGCGCGATAACAAGCAGTTTGAAGGCCCCAGTCTGGAAGATCTGAACGGCCCTTTTGCGATGGTAAAACCCTTCACGGCCAGCAAAACAGCTGCTGATTTTTCCAAAGGAGAAACCATAAATTTTGGTGCGGAATTTACCAAGCAGTGTGATTGGACAATTACCATATACGGAGATTTGAGCAAAGCGCGGAAAATCATCAGTGGCAAATCGAGACAGGTAAATTCAGGCAACGCTGTATGGGATGGTACCACCACTATTCTGCCGGCTTTCCGCACAGAGCCCTGCAGGGCCGTGTTGAAAATTGCCGGGGTTGCCGACAGCTTTATGCTGAACCTGGGGGTGAACGGTTTGCGTGTGCCCCAAGGCCTTATCATCACTGATTTTGAGAGCGGGCTAAACATCAAATGGAATACTTTTATTCAATCCGGTGCCAACATGGACTTTAAGGTAAAAACAGATGCTTTTTCTGTACAAGGAACAAAATACCTGAATATGGCCGGAACGGTAGCCTGGGACTGGCTTATCGGGCTAATTGATTTCCCTGCATCGGCTTATGGTTCGCCCACACTGGCTTTGAGTAAAGTACCAGAAGACGTGTATTTCAACTGCCTTATTTACGGCGATGCCACACCCAATCCCAGTCGTGTGCTGTTTCAGTTTAAAGAAGACGACAACAACAGCAAGGCATTTGAAGGCAGTGCCGATGACCAGTTCGATAAGGAAATTATTGTAAACTGGCAGGGCTGGAAACTCGTATCGTTCAAATACAGCGACCTGATTCACCTAAGCAACGGGCAGCCTGCTCCCAATAATGGCAATAACCGCCACAATCCCAACAGCATTGTAACCATCTCTATGCTGCACCTGGCCAATCCTTCCATGGGGGCGGCAAGCACAAAAATAGACTATCTTATTTTTACCGATAAGGCACCCCTGCAATTGTAATGAAGAAGTTTCCGGCACTGCTGACAGCATTTTTTTTGATAAGTACCCTGAGGGCGCAGGATTCCGCTTTGCGCAGCATCGATACTGTATACATTACAAAAAGTATGCTGCGCATGAAAACCCTGGGTCTTTATGATCAGGCTGAAACCTCAGTTGTGGCCGAAATAGGCGGTTTTGGTGCATTACAGCTTTTTGATGAAAGCATGGGTTCGGAAATATGGGTATCCAAAGAACCCGCCTGTGTTGCGGTTAATCGGGTTAACAAAATGCCTTTCAGCGGAGAATACTGTATGCATGCCAAGTGGGATAAAATAGCCGGTGGTTGTAAATGGATTGGGATGGGTTTTGGCTGGGATAACTGGCAGCCCAAAGATATTTCGGGCATTTTGGATTCTGCGTGTATTCAAATGCAAATACGCTCGCAAACCGATACCTTGAAGTCGCTACCATTGGCATTGGCCCTTGAGGATTACACGGGGGCGCAATGCTTTATCGGGTTTTCTGCCAAATACCTCAACGGGCAGCGTATTATGCCGGGCGGCTGGACAAAGATATTGATACCCCTTTCGGATTTTCCGTTCGAACGGTTTCAGACCCAGCCCGATATGATAAAACAGTTCATTATCCAGTTTGAGGCTGATGGTGATGTATATATTGACAATATCAAACTGGTTAGAAAAAGAAGGTAAGCAATATGAATTTTGTGTTTAGGACAATTATTACAGGGTGCAGTTTCTTGTTGTTTTATACAATAAGTGCCCAGAGTATTTTGGATGAACAGGTTGAAAAACGCCTTAAGACCTTGACGCTGGAAGAAAAAGTAGGGCAGATGTCGCAGATAGACCTGAGTGTGCTTGCGGTGGGTAAAATATGCGAAGTTGCCGACCCGATACGACTTGACACAGCCAAACTCCGCCTGGCTTTCCGGCGCTACAAGGTAGGATCAGTGCTCAACTGTGGCTGCGGTTTTCATGCACTCAGCCGCAAACGCTGGCTGGAACTCATTGACAGTATTCAGGAGGCAAATACACGGTATACTGCACATGGCATACCTGTTTTGTATGGCATTGACGCCATCCACGGCGCCAACTATACACTTGGCTCAACCCTGTTCCCCCAGCAAATAGGGCAGGCTGCTACCTGGAACCCTGATTTGGTAAAAGCTGCAGCACAGATCACCGCGTATGAAACCCGTGCCTCAGGCATACCCTGGAATTTTTCGCCTGTGCTGGATATTGGCCGACAGCCCCTGTGGTCGAGGTTTTTCGAGACCTATGGCGAAGACGTGTGTCTGGCCAAAAAGATGACAAATGCCTGTATAACAGGTTATCAGGGCAACAACTTCGGAAATGAGCAGGTGGCGGCCTGCATGAAGCATTTTCTGGGCTATAGCTATCCGCTGAGTGGTAAAGACCGCACACCAGTTTGGATTGGGGAACGCGAACTTAGGGCGTATTTTTTGCCCACCTTTCAGGAGGCGATACTCCTGAAGGCCAAAACCCTGATGATCAATTCAGGTGAGCTAAACGGGGTGCCGGTTCATGCCAGTTATCCGATACTTACGACCCTGCTCCGAAACGAACTCGGCTTTGAAGGTGTGGCTGTTACTGACTGGGAGGATGTATACAAGCTGCACACCACACACAAGGTTGCTGAAACGCTGAGA